>JAIXTS010000097.1 GCA_027483805.1 Azospirillum sp.
GCAAAGAGCTTCGATGCGATTTCCTCGCCCAGCGCCAGCATCAGGATGGAGGCCTTTTCAGGCCCCGTCAGGCCACGATAATCCTCACGAACGCGCATCGCCATGGCGGCCACTCCAACCCTACGGAACCCGGCACAAACGGGCCGGTCACATCACCTTCGGCGGAATCTAGCACAGCGATTCGCCAAGGTGAATCCGTCACGTACACGAATGTGTATGGGTCAGGGCCCACCGGCCAGGGCGCGGCGCCGTTCTTCCCATGTCACCTCGTCCGCGATGGGAGAGATCGGGCTGCGTGGCAACTGGTTGCGCATGCCAGGGCAGTCGCGGGGCCCGTCATAGGCACGGCCCGCCAGATACCCGATGGTGGAACCCACGCCTGCACCCGCCAGCCCCTTCGCGGCCGTCGTCACATTGCTGTCATTGTCGTCACCCAACGCCATGCCCGCCATCAGGCCGATGGCCGCACCGATCCATGTGCCGGCCTCCGCGCCCTTCTGGCTGCGACCGGTACAGGGTGGGGGCAATGCCGCGCGAAGCCGCAGATCGGCATCATCCAGCGACACGATCTCCCCCGGAAGCGGGTCGGTGGCAGGCAGAGGTTTGAAACTGTTGGCAGCTTGGTCGGCAGCAAAAGCGGGCTGAAAACTCAACAGGCAGAGGAGCGTGGTCGCTATACCGCCCGCCTTCATCATGTCACCGCCGCCCGTCCCAGAATTCCAGCGGGGCGGATACAGAAGGCGCGCCCAGGATGTTGCCGCCATATTTATGGCGCAGGAAACTCTCGTTATAGTTCAGGCGCGGGGTGCCGTAAGAATAGCCATAGGGCGTGTAATAGCCACGATTGTTGGAATAGAACGGCTCCGCGTCATAGCCGATCTGACCGTCACCCAGAAGCTGGTTGGAGCGCCGGGCACCATAACCACTGCTGAAGGACGGCATGTTGCCGCTGACCGACAGGCTGAACCCGTCGGGAGAGCGTGGCATGCCTTGTCCAGACAGGGCCAGGGCGGCGGCGACGCTGGCGTCGGTTCCCGGCCGGGCATAGGCTTGGGCCGCTGCGCGTTCGCCGGGCGTCACGTCGCGGGTGATGGGCTTGAACGTGTTCACGGGTTTGCCCGCCTCTTCCGCCAGGGCCGGTGCCGACATCGGCAGGGCCACCAGCAGGGCGGCGATACCGGTGGCGCGGGCATGACGGGTGAAAGCGTTACGCATCGGAACAATCTCCACTGCCGGGGCGGGGCACATCCATGGGACAGGGCCAGCGCCGCAATCGGGGGAACAGGGCTACCCCACGGGCACCCATATCATACCTGTAAGGTCATGCGTCGGGGTGCCCGCGTCAAGGGGGGATCGCCCTTTATGCCAATTATCTGCCAGATCAGCGGCGCCCTTTCGCATGTCACCTCCCCGAAGGCGGGACCCACAGCGTCCGGCAGGACTGTCTTGGAGTGTCGAGTTGGGCTATGCATGCGGAGCGATCGTCGATCTGGAGCGTGGTTTCTGGATAGATGGCGGTTGCGGCTGTAACTTCCATCAATCTCAACATGATATCGGTTGGATATGGGCAGAATGAAGGCAATCATCCGCGGCATCGGGAAGGCCGCGTCGCTGCGATCCCTTTTCCAATGATCGGCCTCGTGTCTGATTTTCTAAGCCCCTGGGCGCAGATGGTCACGAAACCGACAGGATCGTGCCCGAAGATCCGCCATTCCGCCTGCCTGACACACTGAGACCGCCATGCTGCACAGCCTTTATCGTGGTCTGACCTGTCTGGCCGGCCCCGCGGTGCGCCGGCTGCTGGACCGGCGCACCGCGGGCGGCAAGGAAGACCCGGCCCGCCGGCATGAACGGCTGGGTCGACCGACACGGCCACGTCCGCCGGGGCGATTGGTCTGGGTCCATGCCGCATCGGTGGGGGAATCGCTGGCGGTGTTGCCGCTGGTGCAGCGCCTTCTGTCTGTCGATGGCAGCCTGTTCATCCTTGTGACGACCGGCACGGTGACCTCGGCGGATCTGATGGAGCGGCGGCTGCCGGGGCCGCGCGCTTTTCATCAATATGTACCGGTCGATCTGCCCGGTGCCGTGGATGGCTTTCTGGCGCATTGGCGGCCCGACCTGGTGCTGTGGCTGGAATCGGAATTCTGGCCTAACCTGCTGTCGGCCATCCGGCGGGCCGGCATTCCGTGCGCGCTGGTCAATGCGCGCCTGTCGGAGAAAAGTTTCCGCAACTGGCGCCGCGTTCCGCGCACGGCGCGGCAATTGCTGTCTGTCTTTCAGACGGCGTTGGCCCAGACACAGGTGGAGGCTGACCGGTTGCGGATCCTGGGCATTGGCAACAGCCGTGCCATTGGCAACCTGAAATATTCCGCTGAACCTCTGCCGGTGGATCCGGGCGCGCTGGCCGCGCTGACGGCGCGGGTCGGCAGCCGCCCCATCTGGACCTTCGCCAGCACCCATGCGGGGGAGGAGGCGATGGCCATCGCCGCACACACGCACATGTTGGCGACCCGCCCGGATGCCCTGTTGCTGCTGGTGCCGCGCCATCCCAGCCGGGGGCAGGCGGTCGCGGACCTGCTGGCGGCGGCGGGGGGGCTGCCCTTTGTCCGGCGCAGCAGGGGCGACCTGCCCGACGCCGGCGACGCGGTCTATCTCATGGATACGCTGGGGGAGATGGGCCTGATCTTCCGGCTGGCGCCCGTGACCGTGATGGGCGGGTCCTTCATGCCGCTCGGTGGGCACAACCCGATCGAGCCGGCCCTGCTGGACAGCGCCGTCATCCACGGCCCACATATGTTCAATTTTGCCGAGATTGCGGCGGAGATGCAGGCGGCCGGCGGCGTCCTGCCCCTGTCCGGGCCGGAAGGGCTTACGGCAGCCGTTGACGGGCTGCTGTCCGACCCCCTGGCGCGCCAGGCCCAGGCGGGCGCCGCGCGGGCGGTGGCGCTGCGCAATGCCACGGCGGCCGACAGCGTCATGGACGCTCTCGCCCCGCTTCTGTCGCGCGTGGGGATCGGGTGATGCGGACACCGGATTTTTGGTATCGTCCGCCGGGACTGACATCGTCATTGCTGATGCCCCTGTCCTGGCTTTGGCGGGCGGGCAGTCTGCTGCGACGGGGACGGCCTGTATCGGCGCCGGTACCCGTGCTGTGTGTCGGCAATCTGGTGGCCGGCGGCACCGGCAAGACGCCCGTGGTCCGTGATCTGGTGGAAAGGCTGAAGGGTCGCGGCGTGGCGGTGGCATCGCTCTCGCGTGGGCATGGCGGACATCTGCAGGGGCCGCTTTCCGTTGATCCCGCGCGCCATGATGCGCTTGATGTGGGCGATGAGCCGTTATTGCTGGCCGGGCATCATCCCGCCTGGATCGGCCGCGACCGGGTGGTGGCGGCGTTGGCCATGGCTGACGCCGGAATACAGGCGATCGTCATGGATGACGGTTTCCAGAATCCCTCGCTGCGCAAGGATCTGTCGCTGATCGTGGTGGATGGCGGCGCGGGGTTCGGCAATGGGCAGATCATCCCGGCCGGTCCCTTGCGGGAAACGCTGTCCAGCGGTTTGTCGCGTGCCCACGCCCTTGTCGTGGTCGGTGACGGGCCGGGTGTGGCGGTCGCCCGGAAGGTGGCGGGCAACCTGCCGGTCCTGACCGCACATCTGCTGCCCGATCCGGTGGTCGCGGCAGCATTGCACGACCAGCCAGTTCTGGCCTTTGCCGGGATCGGCCGCCCGGCCAAGTTTTTTGACATGGTGCGGGGGATCGGTGCCCGTCTGGTGGCGCAAGTCTCCTTTGCCGATCATCATGATTTCACGGCGGCAGAGTTATCCGCCCTGTCCGGGCGGGCAACCGCGGCCGGGGCCAGGCTGGTGACCACGGAGAAAGATGCCATGCGCCTGTCATCCGAATGGCAGCGGCGGGTCACAATCCTGCCCGTCCGGCTTTCCTGGGACGACCCGGTCGCAGTGGATGGGCTTCTTGACCGGTTGATGGGGCTGGCAAATGGCCGATCATAGCCGTCTGCGCCGGCGTTTCGACCGGGTGCTGGGGTACCGGCTGCAGGCCGCCCTGGTCTGGTTGTTCATCCGCGCCATGCGATTGCTGTCACCGGAGCAGGCGTCCGACCTGGGGGGCGGTCTGTTGCGGCGGCTGGGTCCCCGCCTGTCGCGGTCACGGCGGATGCGGCGGGATATCGAACGGGCCCTGCCGGAGCTGGAGCCGGCACGGGTCGATGCGGTGATGGCACAGGCCTGGGACAATCTGGGCCGCACCTTCGGCGAATATGTGCATCTGGACCGTATCGCCGCCCAATTCGACCGGCATGTGGACCTGTCGGGGGCGGAGCATCTGGTGGCTTTGCGGGATGATGGCCGGCCCGGCATTGTCTTTGCCGGCCATTTCGCCAATTGGGAATTGTGCGCCATGGTGTCGGCCCGGCTGGATCTGCCCCTGACCTATGTTTTCCGCAAACCGAACAATCCCTTCGTAGCGGCCATGCTGGCCGAGGCCCGTGCCCCGCTGGGCGGGACCATGGTGCCCAAGGGCCGGGAGGCAGCGCGAGGGCTGGTCGCCGCGGTGCGGGCCGGCGGCCATGTCGGTCTGCTGGTCGATCAGAAGCTGAATGAGGGGCCGATGGTGCCGTTCCTGGGCCGTGCGGCCCGGACCGGAACGGTCCTGGCGGATCTGGCCCTGCGGCATGATGCACCGGCCGTTCCCATCCGTGTGGTGCGGACAGGGGCGGCGCGGTTCCGGGTGGCCGTGCTGCCGCCGCTGACTTTTCAGCGCAGCGGTGACCTGCGGGCCGACACCCTGTCCGCGATGGCGCAGGTAAATGCTTTGCTGGAGGAATGGGTGCGTGATGATCCCGGCCAGTGGATGTGGCAGCATCGCCGCTGGCCGGATTGATGCCAGCGGCTTGAAATGCCAATGGGTCGGCATGCCAAGGTTCGGCGGCACGCGCTGCGCCCTGACAGAAAGGGCGCCCACCCCAACGCTGTCAGGGCTCACCTTTGGTTTGACCTGACCTGCGCTCGCTCACTCATAGACAGCGTAGTATTTCTTGGCCGGCTCCAGGATTTCCCATATGCCGGTGAAGCCCGCCGGCATGACAAAGGCGTCGCCAGCGACGAAGCGGCGTTCGGACCCGTCATCGCCCTTCACCAGAACGACGCCTTCCAGCAGGTGGCAGAACTCATTCTCCGTGAAGACCACGCGCCAGGCGCCAACAGCGCCGGTCCACAGGCCGCAATTGAAACGGCCATCGGCACTGCTGAACCGGTTGCTGACGGTCTGAACCGGATCGCCCGACAGGATGCGGTCGGGGGCCGGGCTGTAGGTTTCGGCGGGCGCGCCGGCATCGGCCAGGGCGATCACGGCGGGGAACGGGGGGGCGGTCATCATCGAACTCCTATCGCCTGTCCTTGAAGAAATCGCGGAGAAGGGCTGACGCCCGTGCCTCCCCGAATCCGCCATAGGCGTCGGGGGCATGGTGGCAGGTCGTCTGTTGGAAAAATCGGGGGCCATGATCCACGGCGCCGCCTTTGGGATCATAAGCCGCGAAATAGACCCGCCGCAGGCGGGCGAAGCTGATGGCGCCGGCACACATGGCACAGGGTTCCAGCGTGACATAGAGGTCGAGTCCCGGCAGGCGCGGGCTGTTCAGCGTCGCCGCCGCCGCACGGATGGCCAGCAGTTCGGCATGCGCCGTGGGGTCGGACAGTTCCTCCGTCCGGTTGCCGGCCGCCCCCAACACGCGGCCTGTCGCCGGATCGACCACGACGGCGCCCACCGGCACCTCTCCGCGTGCGGCCGCCTTCTCCGCTTCGGCGAAGGCAAGGTCCATGGGGCTGGGGGTGTGGTCAGGATCGGTCATGATGGGCGCAAGGCTGCATGGGACGGTCGCGCCCGTCAAGGCGGGGGGCTGCTTGCGGTAGCCCGGTTTCGCGCGTAATCTCCGCCCCCATGTCCCAGAACAGCTATGACCCCTTGCGTCAGGTGCCGGTTGATGCCGTTGCCGACGAAACCGACCCTGATGCCACGCCCGAGCTTGCCGGGGGTGAACGCATCGCCAAGCGGCTTGCCCGCGCGGGCGTCTGCTCTCGCCGCGATGCCGAACGCTGGATCGCGGAAGGCCGTGTCCGCGTCAACAGTGTGACACTGGAAAGCCCGGCTTTCCTGGTCCGTGACGGCGACCGCATTCAGGTCGATGGCCAGACTGTAGGCGAGCCGGAGCCGACCCGTCTGTGGCGCTACCACAAGCCGGAAGGGCTTGTCACCACGGCCCGGGACGAGAAGGGGCGGGCCACGGTCTTTGACCACCTGCCGCACACCATGCCGCGCGTCATCTCCGTGGGTCGGCTTGACCTGTCGTCGGAGGGGCTGCTGCTGCTGACCAATGACGGGGCGCTGGCCCGGCATCTGGAACTGCCCGCCACCGGCTGGCTGCGCCGCTATCGTATCCGTGTGCATGGCGTGCCGACCCCGGAAACCATGCGCAAGCTGGAAGAAGGGGTTGTCGTCGAAGGCTTGGCCTATGGCCCCATCGAAACGGTGATCGACCGCACCGTCGGTTATAATTCCTGGCTGACCGTGGGCCTGCGCGAAGGCAAGAACCGGGAGGTTCGCCGCGTGTTCGAATGGCTGGGCCTTCCTGTCAGCCGGCTGATCCGCATTGCCTATGGTCCTTTCCAACTGGGCAAGCTTGAACCCGGTGCGGTGGAGGAAGTCCCGCGCCGTGTCCTGCGCGATCAGATGCCGGACTTTTTCCCGGCGGAAGAGGAACCGGCCCCGGCCGATGCCCCCGCCAAGCCGGCCGCCGGGGCAGCCCTGCGCATGCGCTATGACCGCTTGCCCAAGGCGATGGCGGCATCCGCCCCGTCCAGCGCCACCAAGGGCAAGCCCAAGCCATCGGCAGCCAAGGCCCGTGACAATGTGGAGCGCGCGCTCGGCGGCGGGCGCAAGGCCGCCGGCCCCGCCCGCCGGCCGGCAGCGTCACCGCCCGAAGCCGCCGCCCCCAATGCGGCCAGCCGCGCGGCCGCTGCCCATCTGAGCGAGAGTGCCCGCCGCGCCGTGGCCAAGCTGGATCGCGCGCTGGCCGGGGCGGACATCCCCGATGATGACGCGCCGCGCCGGTCCGCCAAGCCGGCGCAGAAGCGCCAGGCCCCGGCCCCGGCAAAGCCCGCAGCGCCGCCCAAGGGGACAGCACCCAAGGGAGCCCCGCGTGCGGATCGTCGCCGGTAAGCATCGCGGTCGGCGTCTGGAGGCGCCGACGGGGCGCGACGTGCGACCGACCAGCGACCGGACCCGTCAATCGCTTTTCAACATCCTGGCGCATGGCGACTGGATGGAAGATGGGGCCGACCTGCTGGAGGGTGCGGACGTGCTGGACGCGTTTTGCGGCACCGGTGCGCTGGCGCTGGAAGCGCTCTCCCATGGCGCGGCGCGGGCCGCCTTTCTGGACAAGTCACGGGCATCGCTGGACATGGCCCGGCGCAATGCGGAAATGCTGCGGGAGGCGGGGCAGTGCCGCTTCATCCTGGGCGATGCCGCCCAGCCGCCGCCGGCCCCCTTTGCCGCCAGACTGGCCTTTCTGGATCCGCCTTACGGTCAGGACCTGTCGCCGCCGGCCCTGACGGGGCTGTCCCGCGCGGGGTGGCTGGCGGTCGGCGCGCTGGTCTGTGTCGAGGTCGGGGCTGAGGACGTGTTTGCCCCGCCTTCAGGCTTTGAGCCCCTGGATGCACGGGACTACAGTCAGGCCCGTATCCACTTTCTGCGCCATCGCGGCTGATCAGGCGGCGACGCTGGCCAGAGCGGCCACTTCCACGCGGTTGCGTCCGTTCTTCTTGGCATCATAGAGGGCCTGGTCGGCGTGGTTCAGTGCCTCGTCGAGGTTCAGCGTGACGGCTTCGGTGATGGAGGCGGCCAGACCGATGGAGACGGTAACATGGCCATGCGGGCTGCCGGTATGGCGGATGCCGAGCGCCACCACCTCTGCCCGCACCCGCTCCGCCACGATCAGGGCGCCCGCCAGGTCCGTCTCGGGCAGCAGCACCGCGAATTCCTCTCCCCCGATCCGGGCGACAAGGTCGCTGCCACGGGTCACGGCGCGCGTCACGGCCTGGGCCACGGACCGCAGGGTGGCGTCACCGGCGCTGTGGCCATAGGTATCGTTGAAGGATTTGAACAGATCGATATCGATCATCAGGACCGCCGCCTCCTGGCGCGTCCGGGCGGCCTTGGCTTCTTCCCGGCGCAGGATATCGTCGAACATCCGCCGGTTGGCGATACCGGTCAGGGCATCGGTGGTCGCCATGCGCTCCAGCTTGGCGTTGGCCAGCGCCAGGGCATGCTGCGCGCGCGCGCGCCGGCCCGATTCCCGATGGAACAGCACGATCAGGGCGATGATGCCCAGCATCAGAATGGCCGTGGTGATGCCGATGGTCCAGGCCTTGGTCCGCCAATTGGACCAGACCTGATTCAGCGACTGCGTCATCTGTACCCGCATCGTGGAACCCTCCACGGCGGTGGAGACGACCAGACGGTCACCGCCCATGCTGCCCGGCTCGAGATAGACTGCCTGGCGTTTGCCGGCTGCCGCCATGACCAGAGGGTCCTGCCGCAGATCGCGGCCGATGGCATCGGGGTCCGCGGGCTTGCGGGCCATCACAATCCCGCTGTCGACCAGCAGCGACAGGCTGGCGCCCGGGTCCAGCGTCAGGTCGCTCAGCAGCCCGTCGAAATAGGACAGCAGCATGGAGGCGACGACGACACCTCGGAACGACCCATCCGGATGATTGAGGCGCATGGAGAGCACGATTACCGGATCACCCGAGGTGGCGGAGACCAGCGGGCCGCTCACCATCATGGCGGGATCGTCATGGTCCCGGTGATAGGCAAAATAGGGCCGCCAGCCCCGGCTCTGCCCCTTGATTTCGCTGCGCCCCGATTCGGCCATGATGATCCCGTTGGCATCAGTCACGAACAGGACACCCAGGGCCTTGGGGGCGGCGGTGTGGGAGAACAGGACGGTGTCGTGCAGGTCCAAAGGAATGCGGTCAAAGGCGTCGGAGGTCACCGTCTCCCGCAGGGAGGCCAGGACAAAGCGGAACAGGTCCATATGGCGGGAAATGTCGCGGGCGATGGCGTTGGTCAGGTTGACGGCCGCCTCTTCCGCCTGGGCCCGTTCGTTGGTCCGGTCCTGATAGAGCTGGGCGGAGATGATCACCGCCAGCGCCATCGCCATGATCACGCCCAGCCAAAGACCCAGCCACTCTGCGGCGCGGCGCCGCAGGCGGGGGGGGGCGGCGTGCTCGGGTGCCGGCGCGGAGGAGAACGGGTCGTTCATGGGCCCAGCATACAGACCCGCAACCAGCGGTGCAGCGCAGCACACTAATACCGGCGGATAGGGTGCCGGGCTGTCCCATCAGAACAGGCTGCCCTGCGGCGGCCCTGTCAGCTTGCGGCTTCGGGTGGGTTTGGGGGGGGCTGGCGCCGCCCCGATCACGGCCGGCAATTCCCCATCCTGGAAGGCGATGGCCACGCGCTGCCCGTCGAGCAGATCGGCGGCCCGCATCACCGGCTGCCCGTCGGCATCGGTGACCAGCGCGAAGCCGCGCGACAGTACCCCGCGATAGGACACGCTTTCCAGCAGCCGGCCCAACTGTGCCAGCCGGTCGGCCTGCGCCGACAGCCCGGCCCCATGCGCCCGGTCCAGGCGCGGCGGCAGGTCGGCCAGCCGGGCGGCGCCATCGGCCAGGGATCGCCGCAGCGCGCGGTCCGACAGCCGATCGGCGATGCGGTGATAACGCCCGTCCGACAGGCGCAAGGCCCCGTCCAGTCCGGTGCGCAGGGCCCGTGCCGCCCCGTCCAGCCGGGTGGCGGCCAGGCGCAGCACATCGCGCGGGTGCCGCAGCTTCAGCCCCAACTGCCGTACCGCGACCTGCCGGCGTTCGATGCCGGCGCGCAGGGACAGGATCAGCCGTTCGCCCCGGTCATCCAGCCGCTGCGCCAGCCCGTTCAGCAGGCTTTGCGGATCGCCCAGGCCGCGCGCCAGCCCCTGCACCATCGTCCGGCGCTGGTCCAGCGCGCGGGTCATGGCCTGGTGCAGGCGGCGTTCATCATCCAGCACCTGGTCCAGCAGGTCGGCCCTCACCGGGACCGCCATTTCCGCCGCCGCCGTGGGGGTGGGCGCGCGCCTGTCCGACGCAAAATCGATCAGGGTTGTGTCGGTCTCATGCCCCACGGCGGAGATCAGGGGGATGCGGCTGTCGGCCGCCGCGCGGACCACGATTTCCTCGTTAAAGGCCATCAGGTCTTCCAGGCTGCCGCCGCCGCGCGCCAC
>JAIXTS010000353.1 GCA_027483805.1 Azospirillum sp.
AAGATCCAGTTCACCTTCTCACCCTCCTATGACGTGCCCATGGACTGGGGCAAGCTGCGCGTCTTCGCCAGCTACAACTACACCGGCAAGCGTTGGGCCGATGTGGAAAACGCCCAGCGCCTGCCCAGCTTCAACACCATCGATGCCGGCATCTCCGCCGAATTCGGCGATGACGTGACGGTGATGCTGTCGGGCACCAACCTGACGGATGAGCTGGGCCTGACCGAGGGCAATGCCCGCATCATTGGCGGCGCCAATACCAGCGGCGTCTTCATGGGCCGCCCCATCTTCGGGCGTAACGTAAAAATGTCGGTGGCGACGAAGTTCTGACGCCCCGCGCCCCTCCCGGAAGCGGGAGGGGCGCGCGCATTTTGACAATCGCCTTCAAACCAACAAGAAAGAGCACGGGAAGGATCGGACAAGATGCGCAACGGACGGGCGGTACTGGCGGTCGGTTTGACCTATGTGGTCTTTGCCATGCTGCTGAATTCGGTGGGCACAGTCATCCTGCAATCGATCCAGAGCTTTGGCGTGACCAAGCTGGAGGCGGGGCGGCTGGAGGCTTACAAGGACCTGCCCATCGCCATCACCAGCTTCATCGTGGCCAGCTTCCTGCCCCGCATCGGCTATCGCCGCGCCATGATCGCGGCGCTGCTGCTGCAAGGGCTGGCGGCGGCCCTGATGCCGTTCCTGTCTTCCTTCTGGGCCATGAAGCTGATGTTTTTCTGCATCGGCGTCGGCTTTGCGCATGTGAAGGTGGCGGCCTACTCCTCCATCGGCCTGCTGACCCGTGACAAACAGGGGCATGCCAGCCTGACCAACACGATTGAGGGCGTGTTCATGCTGGGCGTGCTGGGCAGCTACTGGCTGTTCAGCCTGTTCGTGAACCCGGACAATCCCGCCGATCCTTCCTGGCTCAACGTCTATTGGGTCCTGTCCGCCCTGGCCTTTGCCGCCGCCGCGCTCTGGGCCGTCACGCCGCTGGACGAGCGCGAGGCCCACGCCCCCGATGCCAAGCCCGGCATGGGCCAGATGGCACGTCTGGCCGTCACCCCCATCGCCGTGGTCTTCCTGGCCTCGGCCTTCCTCTATGTGCTGATCGAACAGGCCATCGGCACCTGGCTGCCCACCTTCAACGCAGAGGTGCTGCATCTGCCCGCCGCCATGTCGATTCAGGCCACCAGCATCTTTGCCGCCGGCATCGCCCTGGGCCGGCTGGGGGCCGGCCTGGCGCTGGCCCGCATTGGTTGGTTCGCCTTCCTGGCCGGCTGCCTCGTCGCCATGACGACGCTCATCCTGCTGACCCTGCCCTTGGCCGAGGGCGTGCAGCCCATGGCGGAGGCCAACTGGCTGGACGCCCCCATCGCCGCCTTCATGCTGCCCTTGATCGGCCTGTTCATGGCGCCGATCTATCCGGTGATCAATTCGGTCATCCTGTCGGCCCTGCCCAAGCATGAGCATGCTGCCATGACCGGCCTGATCGTGGTGTTCTCCGCGCTGGGCGGCACCGTCGGCTCCTTCGTCACCGGTTTCCTGTTCGACCGGCTGGGCGGCCACACGGCGTTTTACATGGCGCTGGTGCCCATGGGGGCCCTCGCGGTGACGCTGTTCCTGCTGGATCGGCGGACACGGGCGGCGGGGTAACCGCCCTCTACACCCCCGTCACCACCACCAGCAGCCCCGCCCCCTCGCCCGTCACCGTCGCCACCTCCTCCGGCCCGAGCAGCAGCGCGTCCCAGGCCCCCAACCCGCGATAGCCGCCATCGAGCGCCAGCAGCAGCCGCACCGCCGGCACCCCGCCCAGCGCCACTGGCCCGCGCACCCGCGCCACCGAATGGCTGAAGCGCCCCCGCCGCGTCATGACGTTCAGATCATGCACCGGCCCGCCGCTGACCACGGCTTGCACCGCTTCCCCGCCATCAAAGGCGTATGGCGCGCTGACCGGCGTCAGCACATGGCCGTTCAGCGCCATGGACCCGCCCGACAGCAGGGTCAGCGTCCGGTCAATGCCGGGAAAGGCGGAGAAAGGCCCATCCCCGTCGACCCGCGCGATGGACACGCGCCAGTCGAAATCCGACAGGCCGGCCCCTTCCGGGAAGACCGCGACCGTCGCCGTCTCGCCCCCGCCATTCTTCCACGGCGTCGATAAGCGGTCAGTGGCACGCAGCAGAAGCCCGCTCATCCCGGCCCCCCGGCACCGGTAAAGCGCGCCACCAGATCGAAACCCGCCCCCGGAAATACCTGCCGCACATGGGTGATGGGCTGGTCCCCGCGCCAGGTGCGGCGGTCCAGGATCAGGCAGGCCATCCCCTCCTCCACACCCAACGCCCCGGCCAGCCGCCCGGCGGGGGCGGCGGTGATGCGATGCTCGGCCTCTGTCCAGGGCACATGCGCCAGCAGCCAGGAACCGGGCGCCACCTCGGTAAAGTCAACGGTCGCGGCCTCAGGCACGGCCTTCAGACTGATCAAGCGTTCCTCCACGGCAAAGGGCACACCATCGGCCAGATGCCGACAGGTCAGCGCCAGCACCTTGGCCCCGCGGGGCGGCCGCATGCGCTCTGGATCGACCGACGCCGCCGGTAACAGGTCGCGCGACAGCAGTTCCAGGCGGTAAGCCTGACCGCGCCCCGTCACTTCTGCCTGGATATCGGGGATGGCCAGCGCCGCCATATGGATCTGCGGGCGCGACACAAAGGTCCCCGCCCGTTTGCGCCGGTCCAGCAGCCCGGCCTCCACCAGCCCCGTCAGTGCCTTGTTCACCGTCATGCGCGCACAGCCATACTGCGCCATCAACTCATGTTCGAACGGGATACGGTCGCCGGGGCGCAGGGTGCCCGACAGGATGGCCCCTTCGATATCGCCCCGGATACGGGCATGCAGCGACAGGGTTGTATCGTCCAAACTCATGACAGGATGGTTCCCAGCGCCAGACGGTAACGCGCGGCGACGGCGTCGCGCACGATATGGCGGCCCCCGCTTACCACGCGCCGGCCCCGCCGCCAAACCCCGTCCACCATGCGCTGGCCTGCAAAGATGAACCCGTCCAGCAAGGCGTCGCCCCGCCGCGCCGCCAAGCTGGGCTTTGTGGCGTCCAAGGTCACAAAATCCGCCGCCGCCCCCACCGACAGGCCCACTTGCCTCTGCCCCAGCGCCCGCGCGCCGCCCATCAGCGCCCCCTCGAACAGCACCCGCCCGGTCGACGGCGTATCGGCCCGGCCCAGCACATTGCGCGCGCGGTGGGCCAGACGCTGGGCATATTCCATACTGCGCAGTTCTTCTGCCGCATCGATCAGGACATTGCTGTCCGACCCGATGCCGAACAGCCCGCCCGCCGCCTGATAGTCGCGGCCATTGAAAATCCCGTCGCCCAGATTGGCCTCGGTGATCGGGCACAGGCCCGCCACGGCCCCGCTGGCCGCCAGCTTCGCCGTCTCCGCCGCATCCATATGGGTGGCATGGACCAGACACCATTGCCCATCGACATCTGCATGGTCGAACAGCCACGCCACAGGCCGCTGTCCGCTCCAGGCATGGCAATCGGCCACTTCCTTGATCTGTTCGGCGATATGCATATGAATGGGGCCACCCGCCGCCAGGGCCGGCACAAAGGACAGGCTGTCGGGCGTCACGGCGCGCAGGCTGTGCGGGGCCACACCCACCACACCATCGGGCAGGGTGGACAGGGCGGCCCGGCTGGCCTCCATCACCCGCGCGAACCCGTCAATGCTGTTGATGAAGCGTTTCTGCCCCGGCCCCGGCGCCTGCCCGCCAAACCCCCCATACTGGTACAAAACCGGCAGCAGGGTCAGCGCAATCCCCGTTTCCGCCGCGGCGGCTGCCAGCCTCACCCCCATCTCCGCCGGGTTGGCATAGGCGGCACCATCGACATCCTGGTGGATATAGTGGAACTCCCCCACCCGCGTGAACCCGCCCTCCAGCATCTCGACAAAGGCCATGGCGGCGATGGCCTGCATCTCATCGGGGCCGATGCGGTGGGCAAAGCGGTACATCACCTCCCGCCAGGTCCAGAAACTATCCTCCCCCGGCCCCCGCACTTCGGCCAACCCCGCCATCCCGCGCTGAAAGGCATGGGAATGCAGGTTGGGCAGGCCAGCCACGGCGATGGCGTGGCGTTCATCGCTGGGTTCCGGGGCGGCATCGGCGGTGACGGCACTGATTACCCCGCCCTGCTCCACCACCCGCACCCCCTCCGCCCAACCGCCCGGCAGCAGCGCCTGCTGAAACCAGAACCCGGCCATCACCCACCCCCCGAATTTTGTCGCCGACCCCATATTAATGTATAGACATAAATAATGTATAGACATAAAACAGGCCAAAACGGGCGCGACAGACGCCATACGGTTCAGCGGGGAAAGGGTCGGACATGCGGCATGGGTTCGTTACTGAAGCGCATCTCTCTCCGTCATCCCCGCGCAAGCGGGGACCCAGCGTAAGCGGCGATAGCCGCGACATGACTCATATCGGCGCTGACCGCGCCTCTCGCTGGGCCCCCGCCTTCGCTTGGGTGACGGGAGTGGAGAAGTGACCCCCATGCAGGCTGACCATCTCTGGACCCATGCGCGTCTCGCCACCATGCGCCCCGACCTGCCCGGCCTGGGGATCATTGAGGAGGGGGTGATTGCTGCGCAGCATGGGCGCATCATTTTTGCCGGCCCCAAGGCCGACGCCCCCGCCTTCGACGCCGCCCAAGCCACAGACCTTCAGGGCCGCTGGGTCACCCCCGGCCTGATCGATTGCCACACGCATCTGGTCCATGCCGGCGACCGCGCGCATGAATTTGAACT
Organism: Azospirillum sp.; assembly: GCA_027483805.1. Lineage (GTDB taxonomy): Bacteria > Pseudomonadota > Alphaproteobacteria > Azospirillales > Azospirillaceae > Niveispirillum. The sequence continues at coordinate 4,806 of JAIXTS010000353.1, forward strand.
GCGCCTGCGGGGTGCTACCTATGAGGAGATTGCGCGGGCCGGCGGCGGCATCGTCTCCACCATGCGCGCCACCCGCACCGCCACCCTGGACACGCTGATCTGTCAGGCCCTGCCCCGCCTGGACGCGCTGCTGGCCGAAGGCGTGACGACAGTGGAGATCAAGTCCGGCTATGGCCTGACGCTCGCGGATGAGGTGAAGATGCTGCGCGCCGCCCGCGCGCTGGCCGACCATCGGCCCGTCAGCATCGCCACCACCTTCCTGGGCGCCCATGCGGTGCCCCCGGAATATGCCGACGACCCCGACGCCTATATCGATCTGGTCTGCCGGACCATGATCCCGCATGTGGCGCAGCATAAGCTGGCCGACGCCGTGGACGGGTTCTGTGAAGGCATCGGCTTTTCCCTGGCCCAGGTCCGCCGCGTCTTCCACGCTGCCAAGGCCCAGGGTCTGTCCCTCAAGCTGCACGCCGAACAGTTGTCCAATCTGAACGGTGCGGCGCTGGCCGCCCAATGCGGCGCCTTGTCGGCAGACCATCTGGAACATGTCGACGAACCCGCCGTGCGCGCCATGGCGCAATCCGCCACCGTCGCCGTCATGCTGCCCGGTGCCTATTATTTCACGCGCGATACCAAGCTGCCGCCCATCGACCTGTTCCGCACCCATGGCGTGCCTATGGCGGTGGCAACCGATTGCAACCCCGGCACGGCCCCGCTGACCTCGCTGCTGCTCTCCATGAACATGGCCGCCACCCTGTTCCGGATGAGTGTGGAGGAATGTCTGCTGGGCGCCACCCGCCATGCGGCCAAGGCCTTGGGCCGCCAGGCCGATATCGGTACGCTGGCGGCCGGGAAATCCTGCGACCTCGCCATCTGGGACATTGAACGTCCCGCCGAACTTGTCTACCGCATGGGGTTCAACCCCCTGCATGCCCGTATCCACAGGGGGATCTGATGCCGCATTCCATGTCCGTCACGCTGCGCCCCGGCGCTGTCAGCTTGGGCGAATGGCGCCGCATCTATAACGGCGCTGCCGTCACGCTGGACCCTGCCTGCCGCCCGGCGGTGGAGCGTTCTGCCGCCACCATCGCCCGTATCATCGCCAAGGGTGAGCCCGTCTATGGCGTGAATACCGGCTTTGGCAAGCTGGCCTCGGTCCGTATTGCTGCGGACGACCTCGAATTGCTGCAACGCAACATCGTGCTTTCCCATGCCGCCGGCGTGGGCGATCCGATGCCGCGTAACGTCCTGCGCCTGATGATGGCGCTGAAGCTGGCCAGCCTGGGCGTCGGCGCCTCGGGCGTGAAGCCGGCAACCCTCGACCTGCTGGAAGGGCTGCTGACCCACGACATCCTGCCCGTCGTCCCGGCCAAGGGCTCGGTCGGCGCTTCGGGCGACCTCGCACCCCTGTCCCATATGGCCGCCGCCATGATCGGCCATGGGGAGGTCGTCGCCAACGGCACCCGCATGAAGGCCGCCGACGCACTGAGCGCCGCCGGCCTGTCGCCCCTGACCCTGGGGCCGAAGGAAGGCCTGGCGCTGCTGAACGGCACACAATTTTCCACCGCCTACGCCCTGGCCGGCCTGTTTGAGGCCGAACGCCTGCACGGCTCCGCGCTCGCCACCGGTGCCCTCTCCACTGAAGCCGCCAAAGGCTCCGACACGCCGTTTGACCCGCGCATCCATATCCTGCGCGGTCACAAGGGTCAGATTGCGGTGGCCGACACGCTGCGCCGCCTCATGGATGGCTCCGCCATCCGCGCCTCGCACCGCGAGGATGATATCCGTGTCCAGGACCCCTATTGCCTGCGCTGCCAGCCGCAGGTGATGGGGGCTGCATTGGACCTGCTGCGTCAGGCGGGCCATACGCTTTTGACGGAGGCCAATGCCGTCTCTGACAATCCGCTGGTCTTTGCCGAAGATGACAGCGTGCTGTCCGGCGGCAATTTCCACGCCGAACCCGTGGCCTTTGCCGCCGACATGATCGCCATGGCAGTGTGCGAGATCGGGTCCTTGTCCGAACGCCGCATCGCCATGCTGGTGGACCCGGCCTTGTCCGGCCTGCCCGCCTTCCTGACCCCGAAGCCGGGTCTGAATTCCGGCTTCATGATCCCGCAGGTCACCGCCGCTGCCCTCGTCTCTGAAAACAAACAACGCGCCTATCCGGCCAGCGTCGACAGCATCCCCACCTCCGCCAACCAGGAAGACCATGTCTCCATGGCCGCCCATGGTGCCCGCCGCCTGCTGTCCATGGTGAAAAACGCCGACAGCGTGATCGCCATCGAATATCTGTCGGCGGCCCAGGGCTGCGACTTCCACGCGCCCCTGACCAGTTCGACAGTGCTGGAGGCCTTGCGCGCCACCCTGCGCAATGTGGTCCCGACGCTCACCGACGACCGCTATTTCCACGCCGACATCGACGCCGCCTTGACCCTGGTCCGCACCGGTGCCCTGATCAGGACAGTGACGACGGCAGGCGTGGAACTGCCTTGCGTGTAGTATCCGCCCCCTCTGTCATCCCCGCGAAAGCGGGGACCCAGCGCCAGCGGCGTCTGCCGCGACACGAATCATATCGGCGCTAACCGCGCCTCCCGCTGGGTCCTCGCTTTCGCGGGGATGACGTGGGGAAAAGAAAAGTCAGGTCCCCCCCACCCCCAACGGACATCGCCATGACCGAAACACCCGACTGGCTGATCATCCACCAGGGCACCGCCCCCCTGATCCTCTCCATCCCGCATGCGGGAACGGAGATCGACTGGGCGTTGGAGGATGCGCTGGCCGATCCCTGGCGGGCGCGCAAGGATGCTGACTGGTGGGTGGGGCAGCTTTATTTCTTCGCCCGCGACCTGGGCGCCACCATCGTGCAGACGACGCTGTCGCGCACCATGATCGATGTGAACCGCCCACCCGATGGTGCCTCGCTCTATCCCGGACAGGCCACGACCGACCTTTGCCCGCTGACCACGTTCGACGGCGAACCGCTCTATCATCCGGGCCAGGAACCCGACGCGATGGAGGTGCTGCGTCGGCGGGAGCTGTTCCACGCCCCCTATCACGCCGCCTTGATGGCGGAAATCCTGCGCCTGCGCCGCACCCATCCGCGCGTGGTGCTCTATGATTGCCACTCCATCCGCTCCTGGGTGCCGCGCCTGTTCGACGGGCTGCTGCCGCATTTTAATGTCGGCACCTTTGAGGGCAAAAGCTGCGATCCCAGCCTGACCCGCATGATCGAAGCCGCGTGTGACGCCACACAGTTCAGCCGCGTCACCAATGGCCGCTTCAAGGGCGGCTATATCACCCGCCATTACGGACAGCCCGCCAAGGGCGTGCATGCGGTGCAGATGGAGCTGGCGACACGCGGCTACCTGCTGGAACCCGACCACGATCCCGCCCCTGACAATTGGCCCCCCGCCTATGACACGGCCTATGCCGCGCCCATGGAAAAGGCCCTGCGCAACATCCTGACCGCCTGCATCGGCTGGGCGACGGACGCGAAATAACCGAGGACATGATGACCCGCATCGACAATACCCGCGTGATCCGCGCGCCCCACGGCACCGGCCGCACCGCCAAGTCCTGGTTGACGGAAGCCGCCTTGCGCATGCTGATGAACAATCTCGACCCCGACGTGGCAGAGAGGCCCGAAGAACTGGTGGTCTATGGCGGCATCGGCCGGGCCGCGCGCGACTGGGCCAGCTTCGACCGCATCGTCGCAGCTTTGCGTGAACTGGAGGATGACCAGACCCTGCTGGTGCAGTCGGGCAAGCCGGTGGGCGTGTTCCGCACCCATGCCGATGCCCCGCGCGTCCTCATCGCCAATTCCAACCTCGTCCCGCATTGGGCCACCTGGGACAAGTTCCACGAGCTGGATGCCAAGGGCCTGATGATGTATGGCCAGATGACGGCCGGCAGCTGGATCTATATCGGCACCCAGGGCATCGTCCAGGGCACCTATGAGACCTTTGTGGAGGTGGGCCGCCGCCATTATGGCGGCAGCCTGTCGGGCCGCTGGATCCTGACCGGCGGTCTGGGCGGCATGGGCGGGGCACAGCCGCTGGCCGCCGTGATGGCCGGCGCCTCCTGTCTGGCCGTCGAATGCCAACCGTCGCGCATCGACATGCGCCTGCGCACCGGTTACCTGGACCGCGCCACCGACAGCCTGGATGAGGCGCTGGCCATCATCGATGAAAGCTGCAAGGCCAGAAAGCCCGTCTCCGTCGGCCTGCTGGGCAATGCGGCGGATGTCTTCCCCGAACTGTTCCGCCGCGGCGTGCGCCCCGACGCCGTCACCGATCAGACCAGCGCACACGATCCCATCAACGGCTACCTGCCCGCCGGCTGGACCCTGGACCAATGGCTGAAGGCCCGCGAAGACGACCCTAAGAGCGTGGAAAAGGCTTCCCGCGCCTCCATGGCCGTGCAGGTCCGCGCCATGCTGGATTTCTGGAAGGCGGGCGTGCCCACGCTGGATTATGGCAACAATATCCGGCAGATGGCACTGGAAGAGGGGGTGGCCGACGCCTTCGCCTTCCCCGGCTTCGTGCCCGCCTATATCCGCCCGCTCTTCTGCCGTGGCATCGGTCCCTTCCGCTGGGCGGCCCTGTCGGGCGATCCGGAAGACATCTACAAGACCGACGCCAAGGTGAAGGAACTGCTGCCCGACAACGCCCACCTGCATAACTGGCTGGATATGGCGCGGGAAAAGATCAAGTTCCAGGGCCTGCCCGCCCGCATCTGCTGGGTCGGCCTCGGCGACCGCCACCGCCTGGCGCTGGCCTTTAACGAGATGGTGGCCAAGGGCGAGCTGAAGGCCCCCGTGGTCATTGGCCGCGACCATCTGGACAGCGGCTCCGTCGCCTCGCCCAACCGCGAAACAGAGGCCATGCTCGACGGCTCCGACGCCGTCTCCGACTGGCCGCTCTTAAACGCCCTGCTCAACACCGCATCGGGTGCCACCTGGGTGTCGCTGCACCATGGCGGCGGTGTCGGCATGGGCTTTTCCCAGCATAGCGGCGTCGTCATCGTCGCCGACGGCACGGATGCTGCCGCCCGCCGCCTGGAACGCGTCCTGTGGAACGACCCCGCCACCGGCGTCATGCGCCACGCCGACGCCGGCTACGACATCGCCAAGGACTGCGCGCGGGAGAAGGGCCTGAACCTGCCGGGGATTTTGGGGTAATATCAACGGTCATCATTTATGACCGTTGGTACGGCGGCGACCGCCGCCGCGCCGCACATGCGGCGTAGCCAAGACAGCGGATGCTGGCGCCGGCGATTGAGGGGCAGGAAAGATTGACCAAAGGTCAAGATTTCATGCCGCGGTATAAGGTTGCGGGTGTGACAACCCTCATTGCCCCCCTCTGACACCGTGATAGTGTGGGGCACCTTCCGCCCCCGCTCTCCGGATAGACCCGCATGGTTGCAGCGCCGGATATCAACCCGTCTCCCACCCCGCCTGCGCGCCGCTGGCGACATGTCCGCGCCTGGGTGCTGGTGCTGCTGATCGGCAGCACCTTGGGCTTTCCGATTGCGCATTGGGCCGGCGTCTCGCTGCCCGTCTCCATGGTGCATGGGGCCTTTATCGGCGGGCTGTGTCTGGCCTTCAAACATGGCTTGATGCTGCGCACCTTGCGCAACCGCATCGCCAGTCTGCCGCGCGGGCGCGGCCTGCCCGCCCTCTACGCCACCTATATCATGCTGATCCTGCTGGGCATCGGTCTGGCCCTGATCGTCGAGGAGACGGTGGGCATGGATGGGGATGACGGCCCCAATATCGATTTCTTCCAGGTTTTCACCTATGCCGCCGCCTCCGTCATCCTGCTGTTGCTGCTGGACCAGAGCCGCAGCCTGATCGGCAATCAGGTGTTCTTCGCCCTGATCACGGGCCGCTATGCCCAGCCGCTGGAGGAACAGCGCCTGTTCCTGGCCATCGACATGGCCAATTCCACAGCCCTGGCGGCACGGCTGGGCGACCGGGAGGCGATGCGCATTGTGGGCCGGTTCCTGCACGCGCTGGGGGAACCCGTGCGCGCCCATGGCGGCTCCATCGATAAATATGTGGGCGATCAGGCCATCATCAGCTGGCGGCTGACACCCAAGCGCCCCGACGCGCCGGCGCTGGCCTGCGCGCTGGCCATCCGCCACACCCTGACGGCCCTGAAACAGGATATGGGGGTGGAGCTGGGCTTCCGCATCGTCCTGCATGCCGGCCCCGTCATCGTGGCGCAGGTGGGGGATCAGCGGCGGGAAATCACCTATTTCGGCGATACGATCAATTCGCTGGCCCGCCTGGACGGCATCGCCAAACAGGCGGGCCGCGACATCATCCTGACTGCCGACGGCTGGCAGCGCTGCCGCCCCGGGACGGGGGTCACCCCCCTGCCCCTTGGCCCCGTCAGCCTGCGCGGGCGGGAAACACCGATGGAGATTATGGGGGTGGAGGGGTAGGGTTTGGCGTCAAACCCATCTCTCGTCATGCCAGAGAACGCCGGGACCCAGGGGCCAAGCGTCCGACCTATCGGCAGCTTCGGTTAGTTCTACTGTGTCATAATACCGACGGTCAAAATTCTTGACCGTCGGTACGGCGGCGACCGCCGCCGCGCGCCACGTGGCGCGTAGCCAAGCCCATGGATAGGGGCGCCGGCGATTGAGGGCAGGAAAGATTGACCAACGGTCAAGATTTCATGCCGCCGGTAAAACATCTGGAATGGTACAGGCTTTCGTTTTCGCAGGGCGATTCATGCTTTGTTCGGCGAGGCGGTAGTATCCCCCTGGCACCGCAGACGACATTGCCAAGGACTGCGCGCAGGAGAAGGGCCTGAACCTGCCGGGGATTCTGGGGTGAGCGGCGGGCTGCGACCGGCCGCAGCCCGGTTGCACTCACAATAATCATATGTATAATGCTCTTATTGGTAGAATAATATTCCGATAAGAGTATGCATAGTCATCTGGATCATGTTGATGAACCGCCCGATTTCATCGAGAAGATCGCCAACCATGCGGGCGTCATCCTGCTCGGCTCTGTGGCCCTGATTTTCCTGGTCTGGATCATCTATTTCTCGAATTTCGGCGCCCTGCCAACAGGGGAGACCGTCCTTTCCGACAATACGCAGATCTGGGGACAGTTCGGTGACTTTGTCGGCGGCACCCTGAACTCAATCTTCGCCTTTTTCAGCTTTATGATCCTGATCGCATCGCTGCGGCTGCAGGTGAAGGAATTGCGCCTGACAAGGCGGGAATTGGCCCTGACCCGGGCCGAACTGGCCAGCAGCAGCAGCACGCAAAAACAGCAGATCGACCATTTGCGAACAGAGGCGGAGAAGAAAGACCTGCTCCACGCCATTGATTACATCCTGACGCGGGACATCATCGGCAAGGACAATTTTGTCATCGGGGTCGGCACGGGGGCGAATGCTGCCGTGACCCGAAATCTGATGGAAATGAATTTTCCCACGAAGATGGACGTGGATCGGAGTTCGCCGGGAACCTATGACACGACCTGCTTCTTCAAAGAAGTGCACGCCATCCGCAAACTGGATGCGGATTGCGCCGCCCTGCAGGGCCTGCTGACCGACTCACCGATCCTGAAATGTGCCAAGGAACGGTATGGCGAGATCTCGCGCTGTCTCAGCGCCAAGGGCTGGGCCGACGGTTTCCAGTATCTGAACCGATAGGCCCCACCCCACCATTTCCACCAACCTGGCCGCATCGCCGGCGGGGCCGGATCGACAAGCAGCAGGGCGATGACCTCGGCATTCTGCCCCTGCGGGTCCGATGCCAGGGCCCGGTCCATCCGATCCTTCCAGGTGGCATCCTTCCCAACTCTGATTGGCCGACAACAGCGGAGGTCTGCCGGCCCGTTTCGCTGTCTATGGGTATAGATGTGCTGCCCATTGCCTTTCGGCTGCCTTGGCGCGACAAAGATCACAAAACCCAATCAAGAAAGCGATCCATGCGCCACCGCCTTACCGCCCTGTTGCTGGCCTGCCTGTCCACCCTTCCCGCCACCGCCGAACAGTTGACCATCGACCGTGTCGTCGCCAGTCCCGCCCTGTCGGGGGCGGCGCCACGCGGGGTGGAATTCTCCCCCGACGGCACCCGCGTCACCTATCTGGAACGGGCGGCCAGCGACGCCAGCCGCCGCGATCTCTGGGCCTATGACCTGAAACAGGGCAAGCCCGTGCTGCTGCTGGACAGCGCCGAGTTTGCGGCCGCGCCGGAAAGCGAGGAGGAGCGGGCGAGGCGCGAGCGGCAGCGCATCCCGGAAACCGGCGTGACCGAATATGTCTGGGACAGCCAGGGCAAGGCCGTGCTGGTGCAGAAATCGGGCGATATCTGGCTGAAGCCGCTGGATGGCGCCATCCAGCGGCTGACCCGTACACCAGACGCCGAAACCGATCCAAAATTCAGCCCCGACGGCACCCACATCGCCTATGTCCGCGACGGTAATCTCTATGTGCAGACCCTTTCCACGGGCCTGGAGCGGGCCATCACCAGCGATGGCGGCAAGAATGCCATCCTGAACGGCATGGCAGAGTTTGTGGCGCAGGAGGAGATGGACCGCGACACCGGCTATTGGTGGTCGCCCGATGGCAAATCCATCGCCTATGCCCGTGTCGATGAAAGCAGGGTGCCGCTGGTCAACCGCTACGATTATGGCGCCGACGGGGTGAAGGTCATCCCGCAGCGCTACCCGTTCGCGGGCGGCCCCAACGTCGCCATTCAGCTGCTGGTGGCCCCCATTGACGGGTCGGCCACCCCAGTCGCCATCGACCTGGGACCCGATCCCGATATCTATCTGGCGCGGGTCACCTGGAAGCCCGGTGGCGGTCTGGCGGTACAGCGCATCAGCCGTGATCAGAAGCGCCTGGACCTGCTGTTTGCCGATGTGAAGACGGGTCGCACACGTCTGGCCCTGTCCGACACCAAATCCACCTGGGTGGACCTGCATAAGGACCTGTATTTCCTGGCCGATGGCCGCTTCATCTGGTCATCCGAACAGTCGGGCTGGCGCCATCTCTACCTGCATGACCGCCATGGCAAGCGCCTGCACGCCATCACGCGCGGCAAATGGCCGGTACAGGCCCTGGCCGGCGTCGATACCAAGGCGGGCACCGTCATGTTCACGGGCCAGAAGGACGGGCCACTGGAACGCCATGTCTATACGGCCCGCCTGGATGGCCGTGACGCCGGCAGCCCGCGGCGCGTCAGCCAGGGCGAAGGCTGGCACGGCGCTGTCCTGGCCGATGCCGGTGGTGTCTGGCTGGACAGTTTCTCCAGCCCCACACAGCCGCCGCAGCTCTCCTTGCGCGACCGCGACGGCAAGATGCTGACCTGGCTGCAGGAAAACAAGGTGGAGGGGTCCCACCCCTACGCCCCCTATCTGGCCAACCATATCAAGCCGGTCTATGGCACGCTGAAGGCCCCGGACGGGGAGACCCTGCACTGGTCGATGTTGAAGCCACCGGGCGTGGATGCGGCCAATCCCGCGCCTGCCATCATCTACACCTATGGTGGCCCCACCTCCCGCGTCGTCACCAAGGGCTGGGGCGGCCGCACCAGCCTGTTCCTGCAGGCGCTGGCCCAGTCCGGCTATATCGTCTTCATGCTGGATAATCGCGGCACACCGGGCCAGGGCAAGGCCTTCCTGGACCAGATCTACAACGCCTTTGGCACCATTGAGAGCGACGATCAGGCGCTGGGGGCCAGATATCTGAAGTCCCTGCCCTTCGTAAAGGGCGACCGGATCGGCATCTATGGCCATTCCTATGGCGGCTATAACAGCTTGATGAGCCTGCTGCGCCATGGCGATCTCTATGCCGCCGGTGTGGCCGCCGCGCCCGTCAGTGACTGGAAGCTCTACGACACGTTCTACACCGAACGCTTCATCGGCATGCCCGATGCCAAGGGTGGGGTCTATGATCGGGCGGATGCCACCAAACTGGCCGATCAGTTGTCAAAGCCGCTGCTGCTGATCCATGGCATGGCCGATGACAATGTCTTCCTGGATAATTCGGTGCGCATGGCGGCGGCCCTGCAGCAGGCGCGCAAGCCGTTCGACATGATGTTCTATCCGGGCGAACGCCACGGCTTCTATGACACCAATCTGGCCGCCCATTATTACCTGTCGACGAAGGCCTTCTTTGACCGGGAACTGATGGGGAAATAAGGGGATTGTGCCAAGATCCTGTGGCTCACACCCGCAGGATCTTGGTCACATCATCAGCCACAAGCGCGATCCAGCGCACGATATTTTCCGGGGCGGTGGCGGCCCGCATGTCCGGCGCACCCAGGCTCTGGGCCTTGCGGTACCATTTGGCCCGCACGGCATAGGGTTCACCCGTCAGGAACAGCAGCGCACGCTGTGCCGTGGCGGACAGGACCGGCGGCTCTGACCCTTCCGGGGTCAGCCGCACGGGGGCCGAGGCGGCGGGATGCAGCTTTTCCAGCCAGGCGCGGAAAGCGGCAGACGGGTTGCGGCAGGGTTCCTTCTGGCGCATGGCCCATTCGGCCCAGCTGAAAATGGCGGCCTGCATGTCCACATCGGGATATTGGGTCACCAGTTCCTCGATCACGGCCAGTGATACGCGCTGGATCAGGCCCAACGTGCCCGCCGGCCCCCGCTCGCGGTCGGTGCGGCCATCCTCCAGGTCGGGCGTATCCTGGTCACGGCTGGTATTGGCCGCCGCGGAGCGGCCCACAGGGGCCTTGGCAAATTCTGTGATGCGGGCGGTCGCCACCAATTCGCTGTTCGACTTTTTCTTCACATCGAACAGCAGCTTTTCTACCTTGCGGCCCCGGCCGTTGGAGCGGATTTCCTGATATGCGATGACCAGGCCCGACAATTCATTGATCTCCCCCACGGCGGGGTCCAGGACGCGGCGCTGGAAATGGGCGTAATTGGGCATCTTGTCGGCACAGCCCAGGCTTTCCCGCAGATCATCCAGGGTCACTTCCCAGCGCGGTTCGCGCAGATTGACGCGCAGGCTCAACAGCTCATACAGCGCCAGCGAATATTTGGAGGAGAACTGGGCACAGATGGCCAGATGGATGCGGGCCCAGGCGCCGGGCTTGGCCAGAAGCGGGCGCAGCTTCGGCGGAAATTCCCATTCCGCATAGCCTGAGCCGCGCGGCAGGGCGCGGAAGGACAGAAGCGGCGATCCGCCCTCCTTCAGCTGCTGGTCAGCCTCGCTCCAGTACGGAAAACGCACCAGCGTCTGCATCAGCCGGTCGAAAGATTGGCGCAGGCGGACATTGTTGCTTTCGGTATCATCGCCGATGGCCCGGCGCAGATCGGCGGTGGAGGCACGAAATGGCGGCAGGGGCGCCTCCGGATCGGACAGCTTGTCCCAGCTATAGGCCAGCAAGACGTTGAAAAGCTTGCGGTCCGCCAGGGTCAGGCCGTTGCCTGTCTCCATCACCTCGATCTGGGTGCGTGGCTTGGGCAGGGTCGGATCGGTGGACAGGTCCAGGACATTGCCCGTGATGCGCGGCCGGATCATGTCCGGTTTGACCGCATTCGCCTGCGCCGCCATTGATCCCCCCTGCGGGCACTGTCTCAGTGCCAAAGAGCCTGTGAGTGATGTCACTGTGACAGACCATCACCT
>JAIXTS010000457.1 GCA_027483805.1 Azospirillum sp.
ACCCGCATGCCGAACCTGATCGAGGTTCAGCGCAGCTCCTACGACCACTTCCTGCAAATGGATGTGGCGCCGGAGAAGCGGGCGGTCCTCGGTCTCCAGGAAGTCTTCAAGTCGGTATTCCCGATCAAGGACTTCTCCGAGCGCGCCGTGCTGGACTTCGTCCGGTACGAGCTTGAGCAGCCGAAATATGATGTCGAGGAATGCCAGCAGCGCGGGATGACCTTCGCCGCGCCGCTGAAGGTGACGCTGCGTCTCACCGTGTTCGACATTGACGAAGATACCGGTCTGCGGTCCATCCGCGACATCAAGGAGCAGGACGTCTACATGGGCGATATGCCCCTGATGACGGCCAACGGTACCTTCATCATCAATGGTACCGAGCGCGTGATCGTCAGCCAGATGCACCGCAGCCCCGGTGTGTTCTTCGACCACGACAAGGGCAAGACCCACAGCTCGGGCAAGTACCTGTTCGCCGCCCGCGTCATCCCCTATCGCGGCTCGTGGCTGGATTTTGAGTTCGATGCCAAGGACATTGTCTATGTCCGCATCGACCGCCGCCGCAAGCTGCCGGCCACCACGCTGCTGTACGCGCTGGATGGCCTGGACACGGAAGCCTCCCGCGCCGCCCGCAAGGCGCTGGGCAAGGACCTGCAGCCTTACGAGGCGCAGGGCATGACCAAGGAAGAAATCCTTGGCGCCTTCTATGAGACCGTGAACTACACCCGCGCCGGCGCCGGTTGGAAGACCGCGTTCGAGCCGGAGCGCCTGAAGGGCCAGAAGCTCGCCAACGACCTGATCGACGCCCGCACGGGCGAGGTGCTGGTCCAGCGCGAGACCAAGATGACCCCGCGCGTCCTGAAGCGCCTGGTCGAGCAGGGCCTGACGGAAGTCGCCGCCCCCATCGAAGAGATCATCGGCCGTTATCTGGCCGTCGATATCATTGATGAGCGTACCGGCGAAGTTCTGTACGAGGCGGGTGACGAGATCAGCAGCGCGTCGCTGGACAAGCTGGAAAAGCTGGGCGTGCAGGACCTGCCTGTCCTGGCCATCGATCACCTGAATGTCGGCCCCTATATCCGCAACACCATGGCCGCCGACCGCAACGCGTCCCGCGAGGATGCGCTGGTCGATATCTATCGTGTGATGCGTCCGGGTGAGCCGCCGACGCTGGAAAGCGCTGAAGCGCTGTTCCAGGGCCTGTTCTTCGACCAGGAACGCTATGATCTGTCGGCCGTGGGCCGCGTGAAGATGAACGCCCGTCTGAATTTCCAGACGGACGATCAGATGCGCGTGCTGCGCAAGGAAGACATCCTGAAGATCCTGAAGATCCTGGTGGAGCTGAAGGATGGCCGGGGCGAGATCGACGATATTGACCATCTGGGCAACCGTCGCGTCCGTTCCGTCGGCGAACTGATGGAAAATCAGTATCGCGTCGGCCTGCTGCGCATGGAGCGTGCGATCCGCGAGCGTATGAGCTCGGTTGAGATCGACACGGTCATGCCGCACGACCTGATCAATGCCAAGCCGGCGGCCGCTGCCGTCCGCGAATTCTTCGGCTCCTCGCAGCTGTCGCAGTTCATGGACCAGACCAACCCGCTGTCGGAAATCACGCACAAGCGTCGTCTCTCGGCCCTGGGGCCGGGCGGTCTGACGCGTGAACGCGCGGGCTTCGAAGTCCGCGACGTGCATCCGACCCATTATGGCCGTATCTGCCCGATTGAGACGCCGGAAGGCCCGAATATCGGTCTGATCAACAGCCTGGCCACCTATGCCCGCGTGAACCAGTACGGCTTCATCGAAAGCCCCTACCGCAAGGTGGTGGACCAGAAGGTGACGTCGGAAGTGGTCTATCTGTCGGCCATGGAAGAAGGCCGCTACATGGTGGCCCAGGCCAACGCGCCCTTGCAGGCCGATGGCAAGTTCGCCGAGCTGCTGGTGTCCTGCCGTAAGGGTGGTGAATATCTGCTGGCCCGGCCCGACATGATCGACCTGATCGACGTGTCGCCCAAGCAGGTCGTGTCCGTTGCCGCGGCGCTGATCCCGTTCCTGGAGAACGACGACGCCAACCGCGCGCTGATGGGCTCCAACATGCAGCGTCAGGCCGTGCCGCTGATCAAGGCGGACAGCCCCCTGGTCGGTACCGGCATGGAAGCGACGGTTGCCCGTGATTCGGGCGTGACCATCGTGGCGCGCCGCGCCGGCATCGTCGACCAGGTGGACGCCACCCGTATCGTGGTCCGTGCGACCGAGAATACGGACCCGGCGGCCCCCGGCGTTGACATCTACAACCTGCTGAAGTTCCAGCGTTCCAACCAGAACACCTGTATCAACCAGAAGCCGCTGGTGAAGGTGGGCGACCGGGTGATCAAGGGCGACATCATCGCCGATGGTCCCTCGACCGACCTGGGTGAGCTGGCCCTGGGCCGCAACGTGCTCGTCGCGTTCATGCCCTGGAATGGCTACAACTTCGAAGACAGTATCCTGATCTCCGAGCGGATCGTGCGCGATGACGTCTTCACCTCGATCCATATCGAGGAGTTCGAGGTCATGGCCCGCGATACCAAGCTGGGCCAGGAAGAAATCACCCGCGACATTCCCAATGTCGGCGAAGAGGCTCTGAAGAACCTCGACGAAGCCGGCATCGTCTATATCGGCGCCGAAGTCCGGCCGGGCGACATCCTGGTCGGCAAGGTCACGCCGAAGGGCGAAAGCCCGATGACGCCGGAAGAGAAGCTGCTGCGCGCCATCTTCGGTGAAAAGGCCTCCGACGTGCGTGACACGTCGCTGCGTCTGCCGCCGGGTGTTGTTGGTACGGTCGTGGAAGTGCGCGTGTTCAGCCGTCGCGGTGTCGACAAGGACGAGCGCGCACTGGCCATCGAACGGGCCGAGATCGAGAAGCTGGCCAAGGACCGCGACGACGAGAAGGGCATCCTGGAACGCTCCTTCTACACCCGTCTGAAGGAACTGCTGATTGGCCAGACCGTCGTGTCGGGGCCTAAGGGCCTGAAGGGTGGCGAGGCGATCACCGCGGACCTGCTGTCGGGCCTGACCCGCGGCCAGTGGCGCCACATCTCCGTCGCGGATGACGGCGTGATGGAGTTCATCGAGCAGACCGGCAAGGTGTTCGACGACAGCGTCCAGCGCCTGCAGGAAAAGTTTGAGAACAAGGTCGAGAAGCTGCAGCGCGGTGACGAGCTGCCGCCCGGCGTGATGAAGATGGTCAAGGTCTTCGTGGCTGTGAAGCGCAAGCTGCAGCCCGGTGACAAGATGGCCGGTCGTCACGGCAACAAGGGTGTTATCTCGCGCATCACCCCGATCGAAGACATGCCGTACCTGGAAGATGGCCGGAATGTCGACATCGTGCTGAACCCGCTGGGTGTGCCTAGCCGTATGAATGTCGGTCAGATCCTGGAGACCCACCTCGGGTGGGCCGCAGCAGGGTTGGGCCGTCAGATCGGCGAGATGCTCGACAAGATGCGCGCCCAGGCGACCGACGCCGCCATGAAGTCCAAGACCCTGGATGAGCTGCGGGCCCGCCTGCGCCACATCTATGGTGAGGATGTGTGGGGCGCCGATATCGTCGATATGGGCGATGCCGAGCTGATCGAACTGGCCAACAACCTGCGTCGCGGCATTCCCTTCGCCACGCCCGTCTTTGACGGTGCGCGCGAAGAGGATATCTGCCGCATGCTGGAAGATGCCGGCATCGACCGCTCTGGACAGATGCAGCTGATCGATGGACGTACCGGTGAGCCGTTCGACCGCAAGGTCACGGTCGGTTACATCTACATGCTGAAGCTGCACCACCTGGTCGACGACAAGATCCACGCCCGCTCCATCGGCCCCTACAGCCTCGTCACCCAGCAGCCGCTGGGCGGTAAGGC
>JAIXTS010000454.1 GCA_027483805.1 Azospirillum sp.
GACATAGATGCCCGGCACATCAAAGTCCGGTTCCATCTGCCGTTCCAGCTTGGCCAGCGCCCAGAAGCCGGCGATCATCATCATGATCATCAGGATATTGGCCGCCACCTTGTGGCGGACAAAGGTGCGGATCAGGCCGGCGCTGCTCATTCGCTCTTCTCCTCGACCGGGGCCTTGTCCTGATTATCCCTGGGCGGGTTCGTGGCGACCTGGGCGTCCGTCCCCGGCATCTCACGCACCGCAACCTTCAGGCCGGGTCCGATTTCCTGGAACCGCGTGGTCACCACCTTGGCGCCATCGC
This sequence comes from Azospirillum sp., assembly GCA_027483805.1. Lineage (GTDB taxonomy): Bacteria > Pseudomonadota > Alphaproteobacteria > Azospirillales > Azospirillaceae > Niveispirillum. The sequence continues at coordinate 302 of JAIXTS010000454.1, forward strand.
TCAGGCCCTTGTCGATGAACACGGCATCGCTGGTGCGGGCGACCACATGCACCTTGGCGCTTTCCAGCCGTCCCTCGGCATTGGCGACATAGACGGTGTCATTGCCATGCACCGCCGTGACCGGCAGACGATGGACCGCAACATAGGTGCGGTCGGGCAGCGCCACCTCCACAAAGGCGCCGGGGCGCAGCGGCTGATCCAGGCTTTGCGCCTCCAGGCGCACGAAAATGGTGACACCGCCCGTGGCGGTGTCGATCCGGTCGATCACGCGTTCAACCGTCGCGGGATAGGTCAGGCGCTGTTCACCCAGCTTCCAGGCCACCTCCGCCCGGCGGCCCACCACACCCGTCCCATCGGCGGCCAGACGGCCATAGGCCTCGGTCGACAGGGTGACACGGGCTTCCAGCCCCTCCACCCCCGACAGCACCGCGACGCGGTCACCGGCGGAAATACGCATGCCCACTTCCGCCCTGGTCTGGCCGACAAAGGCATCGAAGGGCGCGGTCAGTCTGGTGCGGGCCAGATCGGTTTCGGCCCGGTCCAGTGCGGCCTTCAGCCGGTCGATGATGGCTTCCTGCTGGCGCACGCGGGCAGCACCGGCCTGGAACCCGTTCTCCATGGCGGCCAGGGTCTGGCGTTCCGCCGCCAGGGCGCCCTGGCTCTGTTCCAGGCGCGCAATGGAGACGGTACCCTTCTCATACAGCGCCTGCGTGCGTTCCTGCTCCCGCTCCTTCAGGCCCATCTGCTGTCGGGCCAGTTCGGCGCGCGACCGTTCGGCTGCGGCGGTGGCGCGCAGCTCATCCAGGCGGGCCTTGGCCTCGGCCAGTTGGGCCCGCGTCTCCCGCACGTTCAGTTCATAATCCCAGGGATCGATCTCCAGCAGGGTTTCACCGGCCTTGACCAGACCGCCATCGCGCAGGGAAGGCGATACCGCCTTGACCGTGCCGGCCACCAGGGGCCGCAATTCCGCCGACCGGCCCGCAACCAGCGTGCCCATCAGGCTCATGTCCGGGCGGTGGTCGGCGCGCGCCACATTGACAGCATCGACGGACCAGACCCGTTCCGGCCGGTCTTCGCGGGCCACTTCCGGCTTGCTGGCCACCATCAGGGTGAAGCCGCTGGCCCCCAGCAGCAGCACGCCAGCGATGGCCGCCACGCGCTTTGACCGCGGCCCCAGCGCCGCCCATCTTGGCAGGCGCACGCCCTGCAGCCTGTCCCCCCAGCCGCGCAGCGCCCAATGGCGCCCCTTATGTATTGTCCCCGGCTTTTCCATGCCATCCCCCGTCTGCCCTGGCTTTCGCCACCATTGGAGGGGCCGCCCGCACCTTCCCCGGTACAGATCAGCCCGCTGGGTGCCGGTGATTGCAGTCCGCGTGCCAGACGGGAAAATGGCGGAAATGCGTGATCAGCGGCCGATATGCCAACTGGACCGATGGCCGGGATCGCCACATTTTCGCCTTATCGACAAATGGTGGTGAAACTCGCCGCCACTATGGGCGGGCGGCCACGGCCCGGAAATAGGCCAGGGTCTCGGTCTCCAGTTCCTTCACCCAGGCGGCGGGCCAGTGGGACAGTTTCACGATCACCGTCCGGCTGGCCGGATCGATCCAGATATACTGGCCATGCACCCCCTTGGCCATGAAGGCGTCGCTGTCGGGCAGGGTCCACCATTGATACTGGTATCCCTGCACCCGGTCCGCGGCGGCCGGTTCCGTGCCCTGCGGAATGGTCGATGCGGCAACCCAGGAGGCGGGTACCACCTGCCGCCCGTTGGCCTTGCCGCCCTCCAGCATCATTTGGCCCAGGCGGCCATAATCGCGCAGCCGCGCATTGAACCCGGCCCCCGCCCAGGCGCGGCCGACACCGGGCGGCCCGTCCAGCACCCAATATCCGGGTGCCTCCATGCCCGCCGGCTTCCACAGCCGGTCAGCCATGTAATCGGCGAGCGGCCGCCCCACCGCGCGTTCCAGGACCCAGCCCAGAACACCGGCCTCCAGCGTTGAATAATTGAAGACGTCACCGGGCGGATGGGCGCGGTCGATACCGATGGCCAGATCGGTGAAACGCTGCCGGCCCGTGACCAGGCTGTTTTCGTACAATGCCTCCATCTGGCTTTTCTGCCCGAAACCATAGGTCTCGCGGAACGCCACCCCCGACCGCATCAACAGGGCCTGACGGATGGTCACGCCCTCATAGGCACCGCCCGCCAGTTCCGGCACATAGCGGGTCAGCGGGTCATCCACCCCGCCGATCAACCCGTCGGCAAGGGCCTGCCCGATCAGGATGGCGGTGATGGATTTTGCCATGGAGAAGGAGATGAACCGGCTCTGTGGTCCGCTATTGTTGCGGTAGATCTCATGCACGATGCGCCCGTCACGGATGACCAGCAGGGCATTTGTGCGCGTGCGTTCCAGGAAATCGGCCGTCGTGCGACGCTGTCCATCGACGTCATACAGGATATCCAGCGCCTGGATCTGTTCGGGCAACTGCCAGATCCGCGGGCCATTGGCCACCGGGCTGGTGTCAAAAATCTCGTCCATGTGGCGGAAGGTCAGGCTGTTCAGCTTCTCCCCATACAGGGCGCGCCGCGCTTCCTGCTGGCTGGGCGTTACCTGCGCCAGAACGGGCGTGGCCAGCAGCCCCAGCATCAGCATCCAGGCGGTGACGGATCGGATGGTGCGGCAGGTCATCGACCTCTCCTGGATGCGAAGGGGACGGAAGAAGCGGGCCGTCACGTCCCGCCCTTATGCAGCAGGGCCCAGATCTGGCCCATGCGGGCCTCATCGCTGCCCGCCGGCAGACTGGCCAGGGTCTGCGCAGCCGCCTGGGCCTGTCCCGCCCGGTATTGCAGCATGCCCAGGCGCAGACGCACCGCCGCCGGCGACATCAGCTTGCCCTTCAGCGCCTGTTGCAACAGCACGATGCCCTGATCCACCTGCCCCAGCGAGGCGCGGATCATGCCCAGCTTGGCGACGGCATTGGCGTCCTTGTCGGCCAGCACCTGCCGCTGCCGTTCCTCCAGCCCCTGCTTCTGCGCGTCGATCTGCCGGGCGGCATAGTCGCGCAGGCGCTGCTGACGTTCCTGCTTGGGGCCGGGCTTGCCCAGGATACCCAGCGCCCAGCCCTTGGCCAGCACCGCCTCGGCCTCTGCCGGCAGTTCTTCCACCATGGCGCGCTGCGCCATCTCGGTATAGCTGTCGGGATTCTCATAGGCGCCGGCAGCCAGACGCAGGCGGGCCCAATCCAGGTCCAGACGCTCGGGGATCGGCTTTTCCCGCTGCATGGCGTCGAACAGGCGCAGCCAGGTCAGTTTGCTGTTATCGCCATTCTGGATCTGCTCACGCAGGGTCTTGATGTAACCCGCGCTGTTCCCGCTGTCGAACTCCGACGCGGCCAGAAGCTGCAAAATATCCTGCGACGGGGCACGTCCCGCCTTGCGCTGTTCCTCGACCAGGGCCTTGGCCAGCTTGGCGGCCGGCTGCGGCTGCTTGCTGCGGTAATAGGCCTCGGCCACCATCTGACGGAAGGCATCGCTGCGCCGCCCGGCGGCCATGGCCTTTTCACCGAAACCCGCCGACTTGGCATAATCGCCGGCGCGGTACCAAAGTTGGGACAGGGTTTCCAGCGCCCCGCCCTGATCATCCGCCGACATCGGCACCAGGCTCAACGCCGCCTCGAACGCGTTGGCCGCCAGATCGAAACGCGACTGCGCCTTGTAGATGGCGGCCCGGGTCAGTTCGATGGCCCATTTTTCCTGGGCCGTGGCGGTGGTGACGGCGCGGGCCTTCTCGATCTCCGTCAGCGCCTGATCATAGCGCTTGGCCGACAGCGCCGCCTTCGCCGCCTGCAAGGGCACGCCCACTTCCGGACTGACCGTGATTTCCGGTCCCGCCGCCAGGGCCGGCGGCGACAGCAACACCGGCGGCCCCATCAGCGCAGCGGCCAGGGCCACCAGGGGCAGCAGGCGGCGACGCGGGGCATGGGTACGGGCCTTCAACATCTCTCCTCCGGCGGTACGGCTTCAGCAAAACACAAGGCGGTTTTGCGTGAAGCCGTGCCCCGGTTCAAGGCCCGGTCGTCCGGTGCCCCCGATTTTTGTGACCGCTCCCCCTATTCCCGCACGACATAGGTGTAGAAGCGGATACGGCCATCGGCGTCCTGCTTGCGATAGACCCCCTGGATTTCATTATCGAAACCGGGGAACAGGTTGGCCCCCTTTTCGAACACTCTCAGGTAGTCGATCATCGGCTTGGCCCGTTCCGTCAGCCGCTCCCCCGGCAGGATCGTGGCGATGCCGGGCGGATAGACCAGCATCAGGGTTGTGGCGATGCGGCCTTCCAACTGGTCCAGGGTGACAAAATCCACCTTGTTGCGCACCAGTTGTTTGGCGGCCTTGTGCGGCAGCATGGCCATTTCCGGCAGATGTTCGGGCCGGAACTGGGCGCGCTGCAGGGCGCTGATATTATGCTCGCGATAGAAGGCGTGGATATCGCGGCACAGGTCGCCCAGGCGCACGCCATTATAGCGCGGGGCGCGGCGGCGCACAAAATCCGGCATGATCTCATCCAGCAGGGCATTGTCATCATGCAGCCGTTTGAAGAAGATCAGCGCACTCATCAACCCGCCGGCCTTGCTGCTTTCCACACCGGGCGTCAGCAGGAACAGGAGCGAATTCAGGTCGTTCTTTTCCGGCACGATCTGATTTTCGCGCAAGTATTCCGCTACCACCGGGGCCGGTATGCCCTGGTCCAGATAGGCACCCGTGCGCCGGTCGAAACCGGGGGTCAGAATGGTCAGCTTGTTGGGGTCGGTCATGGCATAGTTGGGGCCCAGATGGCTGAACCCATGCCAGCCGCGCCCCGGCTCCAGCATCCAATGCGCCGGATCGTGCGCCAGTTCGTCCGTCGGCACATCCTCCCACCGCACATCGCGCCCCTCAAACCGGGTGACGTCCGGCACGAACGGGTCGAAGAACCATTGCCGGACGGGATCGCTTTCCTTGTCGATGAATTCCCGTGCGATGGCGCGCAGCTTTTTGCGGGTCTCGATGCCCAGGCGGATTGTATCGTCCCACAGCACCTCCCCCGACTTGCCCTTCATCATCTGCGCGCCGACATCCAGCGAGGCGAAGATGGGGTAGAAGGGGCTGGTGGAGGCGTGCTGGAGAAAACTCTCATTGAAGCGGCGATGTTCGACGCGCCGTTCGATATCGCCGATATGTTTGTCCTTCACATGGATCTGGGAGGCCTGGCTGAAGCTGGCCAGCTGCTTGTGCGTGGATTGGGTGGTGATGATGCCGGGGCTGTCGGGGCCCAGGTTCTTCACCCCCATGCCATAGCGGCCCTGGAACAGCGGGTGGAACTTCATGAAGCCGGCCCAGGCCTCGTCAAACAGGATGTAATCACACAGCGGGCCCAGCTTTTCGACCAGCAGGTCGGCATTGTTGATGGTGCCGTCATAGGAACATTGCTGGATCACGGCCACGCGGAACGGGCGCGGCTTTTTCCAGGCATCCGGGTCCTTCACCCAGGGGCTGGTCCGGATCTTCTCGCGGATCTTGTCCTCGTCCAGCGCCTCATAATCGATGGGGCCGATCAGGCCGTGGGCGTTGCGGTCGGTTTCCAGGAAGATGGGCGTACCCTGGCCCAGCAGCAGGGCACCATGATGGGCGGCCTTGTGGTTGTTGCGGTCGAACAGGACCAGATCATCCTCGGCCACCAGGGCGCCCAGCACCACCTTGTTGGATGCCGACGTGCCGTTCAGCACGAAGTAGGTGCGCTCCGCCCCGAAAATCTTGGCGGCTTCCTTCTGCGCGCGCAGCGCCGGCCCCTCATGCACCAGCAGGTCGCCCAGATCGACGACGGAATTATCCAGATCGTCGCGGAAAATCGCCTCGCCCAGATGTTCCACAAAGATGCGGCCGATGGGGCTGCGGCTGTAGAAGATGCCGCCATTATGGCCCGGACAGGTCCACATCTGGTTGCCTTCCTCGGCATAATCGACCAGCGCGCCGAAAAACGGCGTCTTCAGGCTTTCGGCATATTGGCGCAACCGGCTTATCAGGTTCTTGGCGATGAATTGTGGGGTCTCTTCGGCCAGAAACACATAACCATCAATCTCCCGCATCACCTCGACCGGGATATCCTCCAGCCGCTTGCGCCGGACCAGCAGCACGATGGGCATTTCCAGCCCGCGGGCGCGCACCAGGGAAATCAGGGCCGCCGCCTTGCCCTCTGACCAGCGCTTGCCCCAGTCCAGAACCATGCAGCCGATGGCGGCATCGGTGCGGATGGCCAGCTCCGCATCCTCGATGCGCCGCGCCTTGGTCACCTCGAAGCCCAGACGCTCCACCTCCCCGATAATATCCTGAAGCCGCGATCCCTCCAGCTCATCGGCCTCGAACGCCGGCGCGCAGACCAGGAAATTGAAGCGGCGGAAAAAATCCATCGGGTGGACTCCACAGACAAAGGGTATGAGACCGGGTCACGGCCGGGGATGGGAGCATGCCGCTTTCGGCGCGGTAAAAGAAGTTACAAAGCGGTGTCATGCCGGCTGAGGCGATGAACCCAGCATGGCCCCCACCGCCTGCACCAGGGCCGCGACGAAGCCGTCGGGATCAACACCGCGCCGCCGGTACTTCCCCCGCTTGACGTACCAATCCTGCAACATTGGCTTGATCAGGGCGGCGGCCATGGTCGGGTCCTGCGGGCGGAACGCGCCGGCGGCGATGCCATCGGCAATGACGTCGCGCAGTTGGCCTTCGGTCCACAGCTCACTCTCGATGGCCATGTCGCGGCCCTGTTTGCTGAAGGCCTTGGCCTCCATGAAGGCAAACACGAACCAGGGTCCCATACGTTCGGTCAGGTACACATGCCGGGCGATCAGGGCTCGCAGGCGGTTCTCGACCCCACCGGTGGTAACGTCGGGCGTGGTCAGCACCTGCTGGATGGCGTCCACCACCTGCCCCAGGATCATCAGCAGCAGCGTGTCCTTGCTGTCGAAATAGCTGTAGAGCGCCCCCATCGACAGGCCCGACTGTTCCGACAGGTCGCGCAGCGACGTGGAATGAAAACCCTTGCGGTTGGCCAGCGTCAGGGTCGTGTCGATGATGCGGCCCAGATTGGCCACCGCCGTTTCGGCCTTGCGCACCCGGATCGTCGTCTGGTGACGGTCCAGAATGCGCCGGCACAGGGCCTCCATCGACAGATCGAATTCCTGCTGGAACGCCCGGTAACTGTCCATGCCCCACCCCTCTTGTCCCCACCGCATAACATGAACACGCATTGCCCGCGACGCCAAAACCAGATATATAGCGAGCGCTCGCTCGTTTTTTGAAAGGGTCGCAAATGGACTTCGTGCTGCCGCCCGCGCTGGAGGATTATCGTCAGCGCATCCGGGATTTTGTCGACACCGAAATCCTGCCGGTGGAGGCCGACCGCGCCCATTGGGATGAGCATGACAACATCGCCGAGGGCCCTTTGGCCACCTTGCGCGCCAAGGCCAAGGCGGCGGGCTTGTGGACCCTGCAACTGCCCAGGGAAGCGGGGGGGCAGGGTCTGCCCTTCATCGGGCTTGCCGCCTGTTATGAAGAGATGAACCGGTCGATCTTCGGTCCCGTCTGCTTCAACGCGGCCGCCCCCGATGATGGCAATATGCGGCTGCTGCATCAGGTGGGCACGTCGGCGCAGAAACAGCGCTGGCTGGACCCGATCGTATCGGGCCGGGTGCGGTCGGCCTTTGCCATGACGGAGCCGCATCCGGGCGGCGGGTCCGATCCGACCATGATGCGCACACGCGCCGAACGCCGCGATGGGCGCTGGGTCATCCATGGCCAAAAATGGTTCATCACGGGGGCGGGTGTCGCACAGCATTTTATCCTGCTGGCCCGCACCTCCGATGACCCGCGCAAGGGCCTGACAGCCTTTCTGTTCGACCGGGATCAGCCCGGCTGGCGCATCGAACGCCGCATCCCCATCATGGGGCCGGAGGAACATGGCGGCCATTGCGAACTGATCTTTGACGGGCTTGAGGTCGCGGACGAAAACGTCTTGATGAATGTCGGCGACGGGTTGAAGGCCACGCAGATCCGCTTAGGCCCCGCCCGCCTGACCCATTGCATGCGCTGGACGGGGCTTGCCAAGCGCTGCCTGGAAATCGCCGGCGCCTATGTGAAAGAGCGCCACAGTTTCGGCATGCCGCTGGCCGACCATGAGGGGGTGCAGTGGATGCTGGGCGAAACGGCCATGCAGATCGAAATCGGTCGCCTGCTGACCATGCGGGCGGCGGCAGAGCTGGACCGCGGCCATTTTGCCCGCAAGGAAGTGTCGATGGCCAAGGTGCAGGTGGCCGACACCCTGTCACGCGCCGCCGATATCGCCATACAGCTGTGCGGGGCCCGCGGCTATTCCCGCGATACGGTCCTGGAATGGATTTACCGGTATGCGCGGCAATCGCGGCTGGTGGATGGCGCGTCAGAGGTCCACAAGATGGTGTTGAGCCGGTCCTACCTGGCGGAAGGTGACGGGTTCTGGGGGTGGTCGTGACCGCGCCGCTGTCGCCGGAACAGCTGTCACACCTGTCCTTTTGGCTGGCTGGCCAGGCAAAGGCGACCAAGGTCACGCTGGACAGCGTACAACGCCTGTCGGGCGGCGCCATTTCCGTCAATCTGGCCATGGACCTGATCCTCACCGACGGCCCCCTGGGCGGTCGTCAGGCCGTGGTGTTCCGGTCCGGGTCGCCCAGCGGCGTTTCCGCCAGCCTGAGCAAGGCCCAGGAAGCCGCCGTCTTGCAGGCCGCCTTCAACGCCGGGGTGACCGCCCCGGAACCGTTGTTCGTGGAACCGACGGGCGGGCTGCTGGGCGCGCCCTTCTACATCATGCGCCGGGCATCGGGGGTGGCAGCCGGTCACCGGCTGGTCAAGGCCGCCCCCTCCCCGGCATTGGCCCATGACCTGGGCACACAATTGGGGCGCCTGCACGCCATCCGTCCCGGTGCGCCAGGGCTGGACTTCCTGCCCATGCCCCCGGATGGCATCGTCGATGCCTGCCTGGATGCCTATCGCGACTGGCTGGGCGATGTGGCGGGGAACGACCCGGTCATGGCCTATGCCATGCGCTGGCTGGACCGACGGCGGCCGGCGACGGGCGATCTGGTCCTGTCGCATCGCGATTACCGCACCGGAAACTACATGGTCGATGACGGACGGCTGACGGCCATCATCGACTGGGAATTTGCCGGCTGGTCGGACGCGATGGAAGATCTCGGCTGGTTCTGCGCCGCCTGCTGGCGCTTTGGTAAGCGCGAACGGGAGGCCGGCGGCATAGGCGACCGGGTCGATTTCTATGCCGGCTATGAACAGGCGTCGGGCCGTGCCATCGACCATGCCGCTGTCGGCTGGTGGGAGGTGATGGCGCATCTGCGCTGGGCCGCCATCGCAGTACAGCAGGCGATGCGCCATGTCTCGGGCGCTGAACCCTCCCTGGAACTGGCATTGACCGGGCGTATGGTGGCCGAGATCAGTTACGACATGCTGCAACAGATCGACCGGATGGAAGGTGGCGCATGACACCCGAATTGCCTGACGCCGGGAACCTGCTGGAAACGGCGCTGAACAGCCTGCGGGCCGACCTTTTGCCGCATCTGCCCGACCAGGCCCGCTATACCGGGCTGATGGTCGCCAATGCCTTGAGCATTACGCTGCGTGACCTTCAGGCCGGTCAGGCAAGGGCAGAGATGGCGGCGGCCCTCACCGGCCTGATCGGGCTGGATGACGCGACGGCCCTGTGTGCCGCCATCCGGGCCGGCAGCTTTGACACCGCGGATCGGGACATCAGCCTGCGCCATGCCCTGATGACCATCACCAGGGCGCGGCTGTCGATCAACAATCCGAAGGCCCTTGGCGGACCCCTGGCTTGATACCATGTGTGGACGGCCCTGCTTGAACAAGGGGTAGGTCTGAGATTTTGATCGGGACGAATGCGTTCATGTGTCCGGCCTGTTGGTGCGGCACATGACCGCTGGCCCAGATGGGGTC
>JAIXTS010000535.1 GCA_027483805.1 Azospirillum sp.
GAACGGGGCAAAGCGTCTGCCTTGGGCTGTCGGAACCAGGGGGACACTGTTACCAGAAAGCTACACCGGACGCCAGCCCGCAACGTGATAAAGCTGCAACAGGGTGTGGTGGGGGAAGGTAGTGGGCCGGCGGCGTGGCGGGCTGCATTTCTCCATGATAAGATGCCGGAAAGTTTGCACAGGCCGTTGGAGTTTCACCATGCAGGTGACGATGAAGAAATCGGGCGACAGCGCCGCCGTCCACATCCCGGCTGCCATCCTGCGCGCCGCAAAGCTGGATATGGATGCCACCGTCGATATCCGGGAAGAAGCGGGGCGGATCGTGATTGAACCGGTACCAACGGACGAACTCGACCTTGCAGAGATGATTGAGGCGATTACGCCGGATAACCTTCATGGAGCCATTGAGGACCATCTTCAGAACATAGAAGATGCCCGTCTTGCAGGGGCTGAACTGGAGAACGTGCTGGCAGGGCGCAGTGAGACCGTACCTCTTGAGGCGGTGCTGAAACGCCATAACCTGAAAACTCCAAATGGTGATGCAATCACGTAAGCACCAACATATAAATTAAATATGTCTTACAACTAAAATTATCCGTCCATTTTGAAAAATAATTATGCACAGGTGAAATATGATCTTCAAAGCGCTTAGATATTTAATAAATCAGGAGAAACCCGTAGATTCTAACCGCCAACTTTTATTTGCATCTACCGCAGCCCTTGAAAAGGCCCTAGATGGCTCTGAGGAAGCTTTTCAACTGTATTACTTCGCTATGTACCACTGCTTACCGGATGAAGAAAATGAACTGAACACTCTGCGCACAGAAATTCAGAAAAAATACCCAGAGAAATCAGTCATGACCGGACGACGCTTCGTCCTATTTGGAGAAGCAGCATTTCAAATTGTGTCATCTTATTATCAGGCGCTCGCGCTAAAAGGAGACCCCGATACTTTCCGCGAATACTCCACCCGTCGAGCCAATGAAATTGCACAAAAGCATAAGGCGAGCCAATCACTACCTGTTCCAATTGACCTCAGTGAAGGCCTACTCTCCAACGATCCAAACCTCGACTTTTATGCTTGTCTCGCTCTATCCAATCGGCAAATCCTTATGAAATAAGACAATTGATTGAATTTTCCGTGCGAAACAGCCAAATTTCCGATTATTAAATTACTCAATAAGCGACCGACCGGCCCTTGATCTCAAGTTCCTGCACGGAGGCTGCCGGGTTGGCTTCGGTTATTTCGGTGTCGACAGCGCCGACGCCGGTTACTCGCCCGACATTCAAGGCTACAATTGGCCGATTGCCTTATCGCATCAGTGCAACACCCTCCGATGCCGCTGCACTGATCAACGCATCATCCAAAGTGGCGAGTGGGATGATTTCACGTTGGGCCAGTTCGAGGTAGGCGGCATCATAGATGGTCAGGCGATGCTTTCGGGCCAGCGCCATGATGTTGTCACTGTCTGGGATTGCGCTGACCTTGATCGGCAGCCCCGACAGGAGCGTCAGCGCCCGCGCGGTATGCTCGCTACTGATGCGGCGGCGCCGTTCGTTGCTGATGAAGATATTGCGCATCTCGTACCACCAGATGGATGGAACCAACGCTGTATCGGTCAGCAACCGCTGATAAGCGACATCTGCAACCGGATTGCCTTCGTCAGGCAGCAACCATGTCGCGGCGACGGACGCATCCACCACGAACGGCATCAGGTGCAGTGCCCCTCGTGACGCGCCTGGCGGATATCATCCAGTGACAGGCGCGGCATGGTCTGTCGAAATGCGGCGATTTCGTCCATGGTTTGACGGGTTTTCGCTGTGTGGCTTTCCGGCTCCGGCACAAGGCGGGCCACGGCTCGGCCATGGCGGGTTATCACCACTGTCTCACCCTGCTCCACCGCGTCAATTAACTGGGTCAGATGCGCCTTGGCATCGGTGATCTGGACTTCGCGCATGGTGGCCTGGACCTTCGGCCTCAATGTCATAGGGATTATGAGGGTACGGGGTGTGGGTCGAAAAGGCAATCGCGCGGGATCGTTCAGCCCCGTGGCCCCTGGGTCCCGGCTTGCGCCGGGATGACGGGGAAAGGCGGATTGAGAGCCGGAAAGGGCCCCTACTTCAACCCCCGCACCACCTGTATATCCAAATCCCTGATCTTCTTCCTCAGCGTATTGCGGTTCAGCCCCAGCATATGCGCTGCCTTGATCTGGTTGCCACGTGTGGCCGTCAGGGACAAGGACAGCAGCGGCCGTTCGACCTCACGCAAAATCCGGTCATAGAGGCCTGCCGCCGGGATACCGTCCTTATGCGCCGCGAAGTACTCCCGCAGGTGGCGTTCGACGGCGGCTGACAGGCCCTCATTCACCGGTTCCTGCACGGGCGCTGCTGCCGGGTTGGCTTCAGCCAGTTCGGTGTCGATGACATCGAGGCTGATCACTTCCTGGGAATACAGCGCCGCCAGACGCTGGACCATGTTTTCCAGCTCGCGCACATTGCCGGGCCAGCGGTAACGCTTCAGCCGGTCCATGGCGGCATTGTCCACCGTCTTGGCGGGCAAGCCCTGCTGCGCGGCCTGGTTCAGGAAATGGCGGACCAGGGCCGGCACATCCTCCGTCCGCTCGCGCAGGGGCGGCAGGCGGATGGGCACGACATTCAGGCGGTAGAACAGATCCTCGCGGAACAGGCCCTGACGGATCAGGGTGCGCAGGTCGCGGTGCGTGGCGGCGACGATGCGGACATCGGTCTTGATGGGCGTGCGCCCGCCGACGGTCGTATATTCGCCTTCCTGCAACACGCGCAGCAGGCGCGTCTGCGCCTCCAGCGGCATGTCGCCGATTTCGTCCAGAAACAGGGTGCCGCCCTGCGCCTGCTCAAACCGACCCGTTGAGCGCATGGTGGCGCCGGTGAAGGCCCCCTTCTCATGCCCGAACAGTTCGGATTCGATCAATTCGCGCGGGATGGCGGCCATGTTGATGGCCACAAACGGGCCGCCCCGGCGCTTGCCATAATCGTGAAGCGCCCGGGCCACCAGTTCCTTGCCGGTGCCGCTTTCGCCCGTGATCATGACGGTGAGATCGGTGCCCATCAGGCGGGCCAGGACGCGGTAAATCTCCTGCATGGCGGGCGACCGCCCGATCAGGGGCAGCGCCTCCTCCTCCGCATCCTCCACCGGCGCGGCGACGGGGGTCGGGGCCTGTGCCGGCACCGACAGCGCCTTTTGCACAATGGCCATCAAATCCTTCAGATCGAAGGGCTTGGGCAGGTAATCGAACGCCCCGCGCTCCGCCGCCTTGACCGCCGTCAACAGCGTGTTCTGCGCGCTCATCACGATGATGCGCAGGTCGGGACGCAGTTTTTTGATACGCGGCACAAGGTCGAGGCCATTCTCATCCGGCATCACCACATCGGTGATCACCAGATCGCCCTCCCCCTCCTGCACCCACCGCCAGAGCGTGGCGGCGGTACCGGTGGTCTTCACCTCATGCCCCAGGCGGGCCAATGCCTGGGTCAGCACCGTCCGAATGGCCCTGTCATCATCCGCTACGAGAATGGTTGCGCCCATTTTTTAGGCACCCTCTCCGTGACCGTTCTGGTCGGTGACCGGCAGGGAGACCTTGAAGATCGTGCGCTTTGGCACGCTTTCAAAGTCGATGACCCCACCATGGTCACCGATTATCTTTGCCACCAATGCAAGACCCAGGCCGGTTCCATTCATCTTCGTTGTAACAAAGGGATCAAACAGGTTGGCGCGGATATCTTCGGGGATGCCGGGGCCATTATCGCCCACACAAACCAGCAGCGGAAGCTGCATCCGGCTGTCCGATCCGGAAACGGCCAGACGCACCCCATGCTGGTACGCGGTGGTCAAAAGAATCTCACCGCCCTGCTCCGGGCAGGCTTCTGCCGCGTTCTTGACCAGATTGAGGAAGACCTGCACCAGCTGGTCCCGGTTGCCCAGAACGGCCGGCAGCGACGGGTCGTATTTTTCGGTAAAGCGGATATGGCGGGCAAAGCCGGTCTGGGCGATGCGGCGCACATGTTCCAGCACGGCGTGGATATTCACGGCCTGGCGCTCCAGGGGCCGGCCATCGGTGAACACCTCCATCCGGTCGACCAGGGCCACGATGCGGTCCGCCTCGTCACAGATCAGGCGGGTCAGGATCTGGTCATCCTCGTTGGCGTTTTCTTCCAGCAACTGCGCCGCGCCGCGAATGCCGGACAGCGGGTTCTTTACCTCATGCGCCAGCATGGCCGCCATGGCCACCACGGACCGCGCGGCGCCGCGATGGTGCAATTGCTTGTCAATCCGCCGGGCGATGGAGCGTTCATGGATAGTCAGCACCACAAAATCCGGCGGGTCGCCCAAGGGCGCTGCCTGCATGGTGACGGAATGCGGCCCGATGCGCGCCGTTTCCACCGAAACACCATATTCGCAGACCGTGGCATGGGTGATGCGCGCCTGTTCCAGCAGGCCCAGGACGGGGCTGTCCTCCGGGATCAGTTCCGTCAGCCGGGTGCCCAGGACGCGGGTGGCCGACACATCGAAAAATTCCTGGGCTTCCAGATTGATGAAGCGGATCAGCCCCTCACCATCCACCACCATCACGGGGTCGGGCAATGCTGCCAGGATGGAGGTCGGGTCGATATCCCCGCCGATGCGGCGGGCCGGCGGCGTGCGCGCCATCAGGCGGCGATCCGTTCGGTGACGCCGCGATCCAGTGCCGCGGAATAGAAGGCGATGATCTGCTGCTTCATCTGTTCCGGGTCCTCGCTGGTCATGATCTGATGACGGTAATCGGCGGACCCGTTCATGCCCTTGGAATACCAGGCGACATGTTTGCGGGCGATCTTGATGCCGGCATCCACCCCGTAATGGGCCAGGATGGCATCGTAATGTTCCAGAACTGTCTGCATCTGTTCGGCCAGCGGCGGATCGGGCAGCTTCACGCCGGTGCGCAGGTAATGCATGACCTGGGCAATGAACCAGGGGCGGCCATAGGTACCGCGGCCGATCATGATGCCGTCGGCCCCGGATTCATCCAGACAGCGGACCGCATCCTCAAAACTGTTGATGTCGCCATTGGCGATGACGGGGATCTTCACCGCCTCCTTCACCTGACGGATGAATTTCCAATCGGCGGTGCCGTTATACATCTGGCAGCGGGTGCGGCCATGGACGGTCAGCATCTTGATGCCGCATTCCTCCGCGATCCGGGCCATATTGGGGGCGTTCAGGTTGTTGGCGTCCCAACCCTTGCGCATCTTCATCGTTACCGGAACGGAAACGGCCTTCACCGTCGCCTCCATGATGCGGCCGGCCAGCAACTCGTCCTTCATCAGGGCCGAACCGGCAAAGCCGTTCACCACCTTTTTCACGGGGCAGCCGAAATTGATGTCGATGATATGGGCGCCGCGATCGGCGTTCAGCTTCGCCGCCTCCCCCATCACATCCGGCTCACATCCCGCCAGCTGCATGGAAATCGGCGCCTCATCCAGGTGCCATTCGGTCTTCAGCAGGCTTTCGCGGGTGGCGCGGATCATGGCCTGGCTGGCGATCATTTCCGAAACGACCAGCCCCGCGCCTGTGCGCTTCACCAGCCGGCGATAGGGCATGTCGGTGACGCCCGACAGGGGCGCCAGGATCACCGGATCTTCAATACGCACGGGACCGATCTGAAGGGCGCTAAGCGGCTTGACCATGGGACGCGGAACCTTGAACAAAGCCCGCCAAAACTGCACATTCTTTGGGCATTTCTGGCAGGTGCATGAATTTTAGGCACAGAGCTTAACACAGGTCTGTAAAAACACAATATTCACCGCCGCATGGCGGTTTTCGCCCCGGCACAGGGGGCCACCCATGATGCGGGGGCATTGGCGAAGCTGCGCCATCCGCGCTAGGGTCGCCGCCGGTCGTTCACGACAAGAGATTTGGCCCCATGCCCACCTGCACCGCCCTGATCGTCGCCGCGGGACGCGGCCTGCGTTTCGGGGGTGATCTGCCCAAGCAGTATCTGCATCTGGCGGGACTGCCCATCCTGCGCCGCACGGTGGAGGCGTTCCTGCGCCATCCGGCAATCACGGGCGTGCGGGTGGTCATCGATCCGGCCTTCCGTGACCTTTATGACAAGGCGGTGGAGGGTCTGGACTTGGCCCCCCCCATTGCGGGCGGGCCGACGCGGCAGGATTCGGTGCTGAACGGGCTGGAGGCGATGGCCGGCCATCCGCCCGATCTGGTGCTGATCCATGATGCCGCCCGCCCGCTGGTCGACGCGCAGGCTATCAGCGATGTTATCGCGGCGCTGGAAACCGGCCCCGCCGCCATCGCCGCCACACCGCTGGCGGACACGCTGAAGCGTGGGACGGTGGCGGGCGGTGCCATCGTCAGCGCCGGGACGGTGGACCGCACGGCCCTGTGGCGGGCCTTGACGCCGCAGGGCTTCCGCTTCGCCGATATTCTGCCCGCCCATCGCCGGGCCGCCGGCCTGAACCTGACCGATGATGCCGCCGTGGCCGAAGAGGCGGGGCTGCCCGTGACCCTTGTGCCCTGTGACCAGGACAATCTGAAAGTGACCAACCAAGACGATCTGGCCCGCGCCGAAAAACTGTTCCTGGCCCGCCTGGGCGATGTGCGCACGGGCACTGGATTTGACGTGCACAAGTTTGCGCCCGGCGATCAGGTCTGGCTGTGCGGCGTGTCGGTGCCGCATGATGCCGGTCTGGATGGACATTCCGATGCCGATGTCGCCCTGCATGCCCTGACCGACGCCATCCTGGGCGCCATTTCGGCCGGCGATATCGGCCTGCATTTCCCCCCCAGCGACCCCAAATGGAAGGGGGCCGACAGCGCGCAGTTCCTGCGCCATGCTGCGGACCTTGTGGTGGAAAAGGGCGGGGTCATCGCCCATGTCGATATCACCATCATCTGCGAACGGCCAAAGATCGGTCCACATCGCGACGCCATGGTGGCGCGGGTGGCCGACATCCTGGGGCTGAACCCGGCGCGGGTGTCGGTGAAGGCGACGACGACGGAAGGGCTGGGCTTCACCGGTCGGCGCGAAGGCATCGCCGCCCAGGCCGCCGCCACCATCCGCCTGCCCCTGATCCTGGAGTAAGCCCATGTTTCCGCCCGATCTGGTGCACCTGGCCGAGCATATTCGCGACGGGTTCGCGGCCAAGGGCCAGTGGCTGGCCACGGCGGAAAGCTGCACCGGCGGGTTGATCGCAGGCTGCCTGACGCATGTCTCGGGGTCCAGTGCTGTCGTGGACCGGGGGTTCGTGACCTACACGAACGAAGCGAAGACGGACATGCTGGGCGTGCCGGCATCCCTGATCGCCGAGTTAGGGGCCGTCAGCGGGCCGGTGGCCGATGCCATGGCGGCGGGGGCCATCGCCCACAGCCGCGCCGACGTGGCCGTCGCGGTCACCGGCATTGCCGGGCCCACGGGCGGGACGGCGACAAAGCCCGTGGGGCTGGTCTTCATCGCGCGGCACCGGCGGGGTGGCGATATGGTGGTGGAACGCCATATCTTCCCCGGTGACCGCACGGCGGTGCGGCTGGCCACCGTGAAACGGGCACTGGAATTGCTGCGGGAAAGCCTTGGATGATCGCGATCACCCCGACCATCGATCTGGCCGATGCCATCCTGCGTGAATGGACGGAGCAGCCGGACATCATCGCCGCGTTCCTGGCGGGATCGGTCGCCAAGGGCAATGCCGGGCCGGGGTCGGATATCGACGCCGTTCTGATCCACCACCACCTGCCGGCGGCCGTGCGGGAGACGCATGAGCGCCAGGGCGTGATGGTGGAACTGTTCCTGCACGACCCGGACACGCTGGCCTATTTCTGGGAGGCCGACCGCCGCCAAGGCAAACCGTCGCTGGCCCGCATGGTGGCCAACGGCCTGCCCATCGCGGGCGACCCGGCCTTGATTGAAGAACTGAAGCGCCAGGCACAGGCCGTGCTGGATGGCGGACCGCCCCCCCTGACAGAGGCGGAATTGCGTACCCGGCGCTACTCCATCTCCGATCTGGCCGCCGACCTCGCGCAGCCGCGCAGCGCCGCCGAGCGGCTGGCCATCGGGTCACGGCTCTATATGGAGCTGGCGGATTTCACCGTTCGCGCCGCCGGCGCCTGGACGGGAACGGGCAAGGGACTGGCCAAGGCCCTGTTGCGTCTGGACCCGATGCTGGCCTCCGCCTTCGAACATGCCTTCGCCGAACTGTTTGGTGAACAGGACGCGGCGGAAGTGCTGGCGCTGGTCGATCTTTGCCTGGAACCCTATGGCGGGCGTTTCATGGCTGGCGACCGGCGGCCTGCCCCGGCCGATTGGCGGTTGGGGGACTGAACGGGCAAATGAATGGTTCGTAGGTCATGGCGAGGCCTCAAGCCTCGCCCTGACCTACGACCTATACTCCGTTACGACGCTGGCGCCGCGCAATAATCGGCCAGGGTATAGGCGGCTTGTACCTGATATTTCCCCCCCGGCTTCATCACAAATTCCGACCCACCATAGCGTACAAAGCCGCCATCCTTTGCGGGCTTCCAGTCGAACGTGTAACCAAGCCGGGTCCAGGGCGCGCCGCCTTCCTTCAGGTTCAGGCGCATGTTGGTGGCAAACCAATCCCAATAGGATTGCTTTTCTGCACAGGGCGCGTCACCCGCCACACAGACGGGCCGCGTGGCCGTCCCCTGAATGGCCGGCGGTCCCCATTGGTCGGCACTATCCAAGGTACAGGTAGCAGCGGTGATGTCGGTAATGGGACAGGGCCGGACCAGCTGCTGCGGTTCGATCCACAGTTCCACCACCATCGCATAGGAATTGGCGGGATCAAGGCCCAGCCATTGCACCACACGTTCAGTTTTTGCTGCCGCATCCCCCGGCGTGGCGGTGCAAAGTTCCTTCAGCTGCGGCACCGCCGTAACCCAGATCTGGCCCCAGGCGGTCGGCCCGCCGGTGGACTGGTCTTTGTAGTATTTGTCGTAGGAATAGGTCGACATGGCCGACGCGACCAGCACCTGTCGGCCATTGGGTCCATCGCGCCATGACAGGATGGGGTTGTCCGGCACGATCCGCACAAGTCCAGACCCGATGGTTGATGGGCGGGGTATCGCCGCTTCGTACAGGGACGCCGCATATAGCTGCGCCGGCGTCTGTGACGACATGGCCCCGGTAGGGTCGGGCTTGCCACCAAACCCTGCACAGGCCGTCAGTGACATCGAAAGCAGCGCCAGCGACAGCCCGTTGCGCATATTACATCCTCCCGTTATACGAGTTCCGGAAGGGTAATATTTTCGGGCAAAAGTGGCAAGGTCGCCTGTCTATTCGTTCGTTGTCCCCAAACCGGGCAGGGTCGGCAGCGGGGCGGACTTGTCCAGCAGCCCGGCCGCACGCAGATCATCCACACCGGGCAAGTCACGCAATGTTTCAAGACCGAAATGATCTAGGAAATGCGGGGTCGTGACCCAAGTCAGCGGCCGTCCCGGCGTTTCCCGCCGGCGCCCCGGCCGGACCCAGCCCGCTTCCATCAGGATATCCAGCGTACCCTTGGATGTCGCCACACCGCGGATCGCCTCGATCTCCGCCCGGGTCACGGGCTGGTGATAGGCAACGATGGCCAGGGTTTCGATGGCGGCGCGGGACAGTTTGGCTGTCACTTCCACCTCCGTTCGAAGCTGGTCACCCAGGTCCGGTGCTGTACGGAAGGCCCAACGGCCGCCGGAGGCGACAAGGTTGACCCCTCGATGGCGATAGAGGTTTTCAAGCTGCAGCAGCAATGGCCGGACGGGCGTGGGGCCGATCCGGGTCTGCAACGCCTCCTCTGTCACCGGCTCGGCGGACGCGAACAGGATGGCTTCCAAAAGCCGGATCAGTTGGTTGTCCGCATTAAAGAGATCGCTCAATTCATCCCCTCC
>JAIXTS010000362.1 GCA_027483805.1 Azospirillum sp.
GATTGGTGAATGGCCCGCATGGCGCACCGGTTTTGAAATAATATCTCTTTTACAGTGGCACGGTTGACAGGGCGGCTTTTTTCACAGAGATGTCATGCCGTCCGCGCGGGGTGCGTCCGTTGCATGGCAGGTACCATGCGGCGACCGAGGCGCGATGGAGGGACCCTTTCGATGCTGTCTTACACTGTCCGGCGCCTGCTGGAAGCGATCCCGACATTGCTGGTGATCGTGGCCTTGTCATTCTTCCTGATGCATTCGGCACCGGGCGGCCCGTTCGACAGCGAACGTGTGCTGCCGCCGGAGATCGAGGCGAACCTGAAGGCGGCCTATAACCTGGATAAGCCGGTCTGGCAGCAGTTCCTGATCTACCTTGCCAATGCGGTGCAGGGCGATTTCGGCCCCTCCTTCACCTATAAGGACTTTTCCGTTTCCGAACTGATCGGCACGGGCTTTCCGGTGTCCCTCAAGCTGGGCCTGTCGGCCATCACGCTGGCGGTGATCATCGGCTGCACGCTGGGCATCCTGGCCGCCATGCGTCAGAACACCAAGACCGACTATTCGATCATGGGTGTGGCCATGGTCGGCATCACCATCCCGAATTTCGTGATGGCCCCACTGCTGACCCTGGTGTTCGGCATCTATCTGGGCTGGCTGCCCGTGGCGGGTCTGGGGGACGGGTCGTTCCGCAATCTGGTGCTGCCGGTCATTGCGCTGGCCCTGCCGCAGATCGCCATCATCAGCCGCCTCACCCGTGGCGGCATGGTGGAGGTGCTGCGCTCCAACTTTGTACGCACCGCCCATGCCAAGGGCCTGCCCGAACATCTGATCATCACCCGCCACACGCTGCGCGCGGCGCTGCTGCCCGTCATCTCCTATCTGGGGCCGGCCATCGCCGGGCTGGTGACGGGGTCGGTGGTGATCGAGCAGATTTTCGGCCTGCCCGGCATCGGCCGTTACTTTGTCCAGGGCGCCATCAACCGGGATTACACGCTGGTGATGGGCACCGTCATTACCTATGGCAGTCTGATCGTGCTGATGAACCTACTGGTCGATCTGGTCTATGGCCTGATGGACCCGCGCGTCCGGTATGACTGAGAGATTGGAAGTCCCCATGGTTCAAGACATCACCGGTGGCGCCAAGCGGGCGGCCCTGATCGAAAAGGCGGGCGAGGATGTGCAGGGACGTTCCCTGTGGCAGGATGCCCGCCGTCGGCTGTTTGCCAACAAGATGGCGGTGGCCAGCATGATCGTGCTGGGCATCATCACCTTCATGGCGATCTTCGCCGACCTCCTCAGCCCGCATGCCTATGACGAGGTCTATTGGGATTATATCGGCGTCGGACCGCAGCTGGAGGGCAGCCACTGGTTCGGCACCGATGCCAATGGCCGCGACCTGTTCATCCGCACGCTCTATGGCGCCAAGGTGTCGCTGGCGGTCGGTGTCGTCACCACCCTGGTGGCGCTGATGATCGGTGTGGTCTATGGCGCCATCGCCGGCTATTTCGGCGGACGCATCGACAGTATCATGATGCGCATCGTCGATGTGCTGTACTCCATGCCGCTGATGTTTTTCGTCATCATCCTGGTGGTGGTGTTCGGCCGGCACATCATCCTGGTCTTTGCCGCTATCGGCTGTGTCGAATGGCTGACCATGGCGCGCATCGTGCGCGGCCAGACCCTGTCAGTGAAGCGCAAGGAATATATCGAAGCGGCCCGCGCCGCCGGCGTCTCCACGCCCAACATCATCCTGCGCCACATCATCCCCAACGTCATCGGCCCCGTCATCGTGTTCGTGACCCTGCTGGTGCCCGTCGTGATCCTGGTGGAAAGCTTCCTGTCCTTCCTGGGCCTGGGCGTGCAGGAACCGATGACCAGCTGGGGCGTGCTGATCTCCGAAGGGGCGGCACAGATGGAAAACGCCCCGCATATGCTGATTTTCCCGGCCGTGTTCCTGGCCGTGACACTGTTCTGCTTCAATTTCATCGGTGACGGTCTGCGCGACGCGCTGGACCCCAAGGATCGCTAAGGGAACGGACAAGATGACCGCAGTTTTGGAAGTCCGCGACCTGTCGGTCCGTTTCGCCACCCCGGATGGCGAGGTCAGCGCCGTCAATGGCGTGAGCTTCGACGTGAATGAGGGCGAATGCGTCGGCATCGTCGGCGAAAGCGGTTCGGGCAAGAGCCAGCTTTTCATGTCGGTGATGGGCCTGCTGGCCCGCAATGGCCGCACCCTGGGATCGGCCAAGTACCGGGGCACCGAACTGGTGGGCATGCCGGTCAAGGAGCTGAACAAGATCCGGGGCGACAAGATCGCCATGATCTTCCAGGACAGCATGACCGGCCTGACCCCGCATCTGCGCATCGGCCGCCAGATGACCGAGGTGCTGGTGCAGCATAAGGGCATGTCGGAGAGCCAGGCCGTCAAGCGCGCGCTGGACATGCTGAACCTGGTGCGTATCCCGGAGGCGGCCCGCCGTCTGGCCCAATATCCGCACGAATTGTCGGGCGGCATGCGCCAGCGCATCATGATCGCCATGGCGCTGCTGTGTGAGCCGGAACTGCTGATCGCGGATGAGCCGACGACGGCGCTGGACGTGACGGTGCAGGCCCAGATCCTGGACCTGATGTCCGACCTGAAGCGTGTGACCAAGGCCGCCATCGTCCTGATCACCCATGATCTGGGCACCGTGGCGGGCCTGTGCGACAAGGTTCAGGTCATGTATGGCGGCCGGTTCATGGAGACGGGTACGGTGCGGGATATCTTCTATTCCCCTGCACATCCTTACGCCGCCGGCCTTCTCTCCTCCATGCCGCGTCTGACGGAAGAACGGTCGGCGACGCTCTATGCCATTCCCGGCCAGCCGCCGAACCTGCAGCGTCTGCCCAAGGCCTGCCCGTTCCAGGAACGCTGCGACTTCGTGCATGATCGCTGCCACGCCGAGCTGCCGCTGCTGCGCGAGGTCGGGCCCGGCCATGCCAAGGCCTGCCATCTGGTCAGCCTCCAGAACCCTGTTTCCGACCCGGCGGCCCCGTCGCTGGTCGTCGCCTGATTGTGCGGAGTTGATGCCATGTCCAAGGAACTGCTCCGTGTTTCGGACCTGAAGGTCCACTTCCCCATCCGTACCGGCGGCCTGCTGATCGGCCAGTACACGCCGCTGAAGGCCGTGGATGGCGTCTCCTTCACGCTCAACGAAGGGGAGACGCTGGGGATCGTGGGGGAAAGCGGCTGTGGCAAATCCACGCTGGGCCGCGCCATCCTGCAACTGATCAAACCCACCGATGGGCAGGTGGTGTTCATGGGGTCCGACCTGACGGGCGTCGGCGCGGAGGTGGTGCGCCAGAAGCGGGAGGAGATGCAGATCGTCTTCCAGGACCCGCTGGCCAGCCTCAACCCGCGCATGACGGTGGGCGACATCATCGCCGAACCGCTGACCGTCTATCGTCCCAAGATGGGCAAGGACGAGCGCAAGGCCATGGTCCGCGACATGATGGCCAAGGTCGGCCTGCTGCCGCAGATGATCAACCGCTATCCGCACGAATTCTCCGGCGGGCAGTGTCAGCGCATCGGCATTGCCCGCGCCATGATCCTGAAGCCCAAGATGGTGGTCTGTGACGAGCCTGTCTCGGCCCTGGACGTGTCGATCCAGGCACAGATCGTCAATCTGCTGATGGACCTGCAAAAGGAAATGGGCCTGTCGCTGCTGTTCATCAGCCACGATCTGTCCGTGGTCCGCCATGTCAGCCATCGGGTCATGGTGCTGTATCTGGGGAAGGTGATGGAGATCGCCACCCGAGACGCCATCTATGCCGCCCCGCTGCACCCCTATACCCAGGCCCTGATCTCCGCGGTGCCGGTGCCCGACCCGGATGTGGAAAAGAACAAGGAACGCATCGTCCTGGGCGGCGACCTGCCCAGCCCGATGAAGCCGCCATCGGGCTGCGTCTTCCGCACAAGGTGCCCCAAGGCCACCGACATCTGCGCCAGCGATGTGCCCGTCCTGGAGGAAAAGGCGCCGGGTCACCGCGTCGCCTGCCACCATTGGGGCCCGCCGGAAAAGAAGCTGGTGTAAAA
>JAIXTS010000393.1 GCA_027483805.1 Azospirillum sp.
CGTACAGTGCGGGTATAAGTTCCGGTTGTGGCGCCACAGGTGCTGCCTACCGTGCAGACGCCATATAATGCGCCATCGCCGATCGTGTCCGCATCGTTGGACGCATAGATCTCGGATGCAGAGATGCCAGTGACGCTGACGATCGAGAAGGCATCGAACTTATATTCCAGTTCCAGGGCGCCCTGACGAGACTTGGACGTGCTGTCAGGAATATTGCGGCTGATATCAATAGGGAGATTCGTCGCCACTTCACCGCAATAGATGAAGTATGCCTGCGTCTGCGCGTTGAAGCCGCCGCAATTGTGTGTGGACAGTGGATTGCGCGAAAGACCCGGCAACTCCATGGTCGATTTGGTC
Source organism: Azospirillum sp. (assembly GCA_027483805.1). Taxonomy (GTDB): domain Bacteria; phylum Pseudomonadota; class Alphaproteobacteria; order Azospirillales; family Azospirillaceae; genus Niveispirillum. Next base: position 358 of record JAIXTS010000393.1, read on the forward strand.
GCATAGCCGGTGAACGTGGCCGTCAGATCCTCTGTCGGCGTAAAGACGAGCGCGCCGGAGACACCACGCTTCTCATACCCGCCAAGCTTGTCCGAAGGATTGTTCAGATTGTCAAACTCACCGCCATAGGTCGACCAATTGGCAGCGATTGAACCGGCCAGCTTGTCCTCAATGATGGGCTTGGACAGCGAGACCTTACCGCGATAATCACCGTTGTTACCAATGGTAACGGTGGCCTTGCCTTCAGGATTCCGACCAGGGCGGGCGGTGGTGATGCCCAACGCGCCGGCGAAGGTGGAACGGCCATAAAGCGCGCTCTGCGGACCTTTCACGACGTCAACCTGGGCAATGTCGACGGTTGACAGGACATCGGCCGCATTTCGGCTGGTCTGATAGATGCCGTCAATGAAAACGCCGACATTGGCCTCGATGTTCAGGTCTGAGGAGGAATTGGCCGGGGCCAGGCCGCGCACCATCACGTTGGTGAAGGTGCCACCGGTGATGTTGGACACGGTGATGCCGGGTGTCGAACTGCCCAGGTCGGTCAGGCTGTTGATGTTACGTTCGGCCAAATCATTCGCCGTGATCGCCTGGATGGCGATGGGGACGGTCTGAATGTCTTCCTTACGCTTACGCGCCGTCACGATGATTTCTTCCAACAACAGTTCATCTTCTGCGGCCAGGGCAGCGGGAACGATAGCGGAAGCCGCGAAGGCGCTGACCAGGGCGGACGTGGTCAGGGCAATGATTTTGGAACGGTACATGAAGCCCCCTTGTTTTTGCGTATGTTGGGAAAGCACGCGGACGCGCGGCATTTCCAAAGTCACGCTTCCGATCTGCAGGGCAAATAAACCCGGTCGTGCGGCGCTGCCCGTTCAGGCGCCCCTTTGATCGTCGATTGCGGCGGAACTGACTTTGGCTGTTTCAGATAATTCCGCCCCGAAATTTTGCTCAACTCCTTCTGGCTGCCACTTACCACCTGGCGGATAGGTGGCATTTGCGCGCCTTGGCCCGTCTGGGCTGCAGCAGAGAGCAGACAACCGAATGGCGTCATGATTCCCGAACAGTTTTTGGCTCCAACATTGCACCTGCAATAATATCGCTCCATTCCCTCCATTCAGAACGTCGAGCGTCCCATGACCGTCCGTCGACCCGAGATTTCGGCGAAATGCGCCGATCTCGTTACCGCTGCCCGCGACCTGGCCCCGGAAATCGCCGCCGCTGTTCCGACTTATCGCGGTGCCAATGATCTTCCGGTATCCGTGGTTGCCGCGATGAAAGAGGCGGGCCTGCACAAGTCCTATATGCCGCGCCGTTACGGTGGCTACGAGTTGGACTGGGGCGCGCATTACTACATCTCACGCGAAATCGCGCAGGTCTGTGGGTCGGCTGGCTGGCTCGCCGGGTTGGTTTTCACCCATGTGATGTGCCTGGGGCGTTTTCCGGAAAAGGCACAGGACGCCTTCTTTACGGCTTCTCCCGATGGAATCCTGGCCACGGCATCGGCGGGTGCGGGCGTTCTGGAGCGGGTGCCGGGGGGCATGCGGCTCAGCGGTCGCTGGGGGTGGGCCAGCGGCGTGCGCCACGCAGGCGGCCTGATGGTCATCGCCAAGGAAGGCGACGGGCCGCTGTTCACGCATTTCTGCCTGTTGCTGCCGGGCGAATACACAATTGAGAACACGTGGGACTCGGCCGGTCTGCACGCCACGGGCAGCCACCATGTCAAGATTGTCGACCAGTTCATTCCCGATGAACGGCTGGTCGAGCGCGACGTATATCTGGCGCCCAATCCGCCGGGATCGGAAATCCACAGCAGCTATGTCTATCGTCTGCGGCCGGCACCCTTGCAGAAAAGCTACTTTATGGGTCCGCTGCTGGGCACAGCAAAGGGGGCGCTGCAGGCAACCGTCGAACAGACGGCGAAACGCCGCGGGCAGATTGTAGGCGAGAAGGTTGCCGTGCAGACACCCGTCCAGGTGAATCTGGGCGTGGCGACGGCTGAGATCGATGCGGCGACCCTGGTCTTCGATGAATATGTTCGCCGCCTGCATGCCTGGGGTGTTTCCGGTCAGGACATAACCCCCGATGATCTGCTGTGGGGCAAGCGCAACGTGACCTTCGCATCGCGTCTTTGCCTGTCGGCGGCCGATCGGCTGTCGGCCGGGCTGGGTGCTGGTGGCCAGCTTCAATCCAATCCCGTCCCGCGTCTTTACACCGATTGTCGCAGCATCACGACCCATGTGGAACTGCACTGGGACCACAGCATGGCACCGACGGGCATGCTGGCGCTGGGCCTTCCCACCGGTGACCCGCTGATCGACCGCGAGGCAACCGATCCCAAGGCCGATCGTGTGATCATCGGGACCCAGATATGACCATCGTCAAGGGGCGCGTGCGATGATTACAAAGTTCTACGCCCAAACAGACGCAGGCCAGGTCCATGGACGTCAGGTCCAGGGCGGCGGTGAGACGGTGGTGCTTCTTCACCGTACACCGGTGAGCTCCGCTGGGTTTGAGCCGGTATTGTGCATGCTGGCCGACGCTGGTTTTTCTGCGGTGGCCCTGGATACGCCGGGCTTTGGCGCAAGCTTCCTGCCCGATGGTACGCCCCGCACGACCGACTATGCCCGTTGGATATTGCAGGCGTTGGACAGCTTGGGTATCGGTAGCTTTCATCTGGCTGCTCACCATACGGGTTCGCATTTCGCTGCGGAGATGGCAGCATCGGTGCCGGATCGGGTCCTGTCCTTGACATTGTCCGGTATTCTTCTGGCGCCGGCGGATGAACGGTGCACACTGAGAACCGAAATCGGCCTTGCGCCGGCACTGGACGCAGATGGCGCCTATTTTGCCTGCACCTACCGACAAATGAAGGGCCTGTTCCTGGATCCTGTACCTGACCTTGTCCATGCGGAGGCGCTGGGCGCTCTGGTATCGGGACGGGGACGTGATCTGGCCTTTGATGCCATTTTCGATCAGGATTTCGCGGCCGTTATGCGCATGGTCATCGCTGCCGGCCGCGTCCCTGTCCAGGTCGTGCAGGCGGTCGACGATCCATTGACCTTGAATGGAATGCTGTCTCGTTTCCGGGATATGTTTCCAAAGGTGCCGGTGACCATCACCGGGCCGGCATTCCTGGCGACACCCGAGCGGCAGACCGGTGCCTTCACACGCGCCATCACAAG
>JAIXTS010000079.1 GCA_027483805.1 Azospirillum sp.
TATATTGTTCAGGCGGCCCTGCGCTCTGCCTGGGTCATTTGGGGGATGGGTATGTCTAAGGTCGGTTCCGCCACTGCGCCGCGCGGTAAGCGTTCCCGTCGTCCGTTGCAGGCCCTGGCATTGGAACCACGGATGATGTTCGACGCGGCCATGGTGGCCACGGCGGCGTCGGTGGAACAGGATGCGACGGCACAGGCGGCGGTGATAGACCATGCCGACCCTGTGGCCGATTTTCTCTCCCGCCTGTCCGACAATGCCACCTCCCCGGCGACCGATGCGCCGCGCAAGGAGGTGGCGTTCATCGATACCTCCGTTGCCGACTGGCAGACTCTGCGGGATGGCATCGCCACGGGGATTGAGGTGGTGCTGCTGGACGGCAGCCAGGATGGCCTGACCCAGATGGCGGCCTGGGCCCAGGGCAAGAGCGGGTACGATGCCATCCATGTGCTGAGCCATGGGGCGGAGGGGCAGGTCAGCCTCGGCACATTGACGCTTGATGTGGCGACGGCCGGGGGGCGGGCGGCTGATTTGGCTTCCCTGGGGGCGGCGCTGACGGCGGATGGTGATCTGCTGCTTTATGGTTGCAAGGTGGCGGAGGGAGATGGTCAAGAATTCATCCAAGTGATGGCAAGGGCGACTGGTGCCGATATAGCCGCGTCAGACGATCTAACTGGCTCTCTCTCACTTGGTGGTGATTGGGATCTTGAGAGATTTAATGGAAATATAGAATCTAATACTATCGAATTTGTTGAATTCAGCTCAGTTCTAAGTACCGTTGGTACAAAGGTAGAATTTCTTTTACAAGACGGCAGTTCTGTAGCTGGTCCATTTGATGTTATGTCGGGCGCCGAGCTTATAGCAACTGGTTATTCCTTTGATGTTGATCCGCAAGCGTCAACAATAACGATTACTAATAATGCCGCACTCAATGTTGGTTGGCAAGTTAATTTAGTCAGACTCTCTTTTTCTGAAGGAAATCTTGATCAAATTACGGGTGTTTCCAGCGCAACTGGAACGGCTAGCGATGCAAGTGGATATACAGCAAGCTTTTCAGGAAAGGTGATTACAATCAATTTTCCTGCTGGTTCTGTAAGTGGTACTGGGGCTGGAGGCGATGCTGCCAATCCACCTGCTTCTGGAACAATTGTTTTTACATTTACATCGACTGCACTCAGTGCCGCCCCCACCCTCACCAGCGCCACCTATAACGCCTCCACCAATGTCCTGACCGTCACCGGCACCAATCTCAGCACGGGTGCGGCGATTGACGAGACCAAGCTGACCCTGACCGGTCAGGGGGGCAGCACCTATACGCTGACTGAGACCGGGTCGATCACCGCCAGCAGTGCCACCAGTTTCAGCATCACCCTCAACGCCACCGACCAGATCAATGTCGAAGGGCTGTTGAACAAGGCCGGCACCAGTGCGGTGGGCGGCACCACCTATAACATCGCCGGTGCCGCCGATTGGCATGGCACGGGCAATGCCGACACCACCGGCAATGGCGTGACGGTCAGCAATGTGCAGACCCCCACCATCACCAACGCCACCTATAATGCCTCCACCGGCGTGCTGACCGTGACCGGCACCAATCTGGTCAAACAATCCGGGGCCACCAACGATATCGACCTGTCGAAACTCACCTTCACCGGCCAGGGTGCCGGTACCTATACCCTGACCACCGCCACGGATGTGGAGATTACCAGCGCCACCAGCTTTACTGCCACCCTGTCCGGTGCTGACAAGACCGGTGTCGATGCCCTGCTGAACGCCAACGGCACGCAATCGTCGGGCAGCACCACCTATAATCTGGCCGTCGCCGACGATTGGAACGGCCCGATCGCCGACGCCAATACGGAGGACCTCACCGGCAACGCCGTCACCGTCAGCGGGGTCAACGCCAACCCGGTCATCGCCAACCTGAATGGCGATACCCGCGAATTGGCAAATGGCACCTATGTTTTCCTGGATGCTTTCAGCCCCGGCACCATCGCCAGCGCCAGCGACGCGGAGAATGACAGCAGCAACTGGGATGGCGGCACGCTGACGATCCGGCGTTCGGCCACGGGCGGCACGGCCAGCAATGCCTGGTCGGCGGATGTCTTCGGCTTCAACAGCATCTCTTATACCGCCACCGCCACCAATGCGACCAGCGGCACGCTGAAATATTTCACACAAGGCACCGGGGAATCCTTCGCCACCTACACCAATACCGGCGGCGTGCTGACCATCACCTTCAATGCCAATGCCACCTCCACCTTTGTCAGTTCGATCTTCAGCGGCGTCACCTATGAGAACGCGACGGCGGCCGGTGATGCCAGCTTCCTGTTCACCCTGACCGATGGCGATGGCGGCAGCACCACGGCCACCACCACGGTGACCAGCGATGTTATCACTGTCACCAACGCCACCGACACGGCCACCATCGATGTCACCGACGGCGTCAGCTTCAGCGAGGCGATTGCCATCGCCGCCGCCGACACCACGGGCACGCAGACCATCCGCTTCGCCAGCGGTCTGGCCGCCGGTACCATCACGCTGGCCGGCAACATCACCCTGGGTGAAAGCCTGACCATCGATGCCGATGCCGCCAGCGGCCTGACCATCACCGGCAGCACCATCACCACCGGCAGCCCCTATACGCTGACCTTCACCAACGGCACGTCGGACACCCTGACCGTCGCCAGCACGCTGGCCGGGGCCGGCAACTTCAGCAAAACCGGCAGCGGCACCCTGACCCTGTCGGGCACCAACAGCTTTACCGGGGCCACCACTGTGTCCGCCGGCACCCTGCTGGTCACCGGCGCGCTTGGCGGGACGTCCGCCCTGACGGTTTCCAATGGGGCAACCCTGGGCGGTACCGGCAGCATCTTCGCCAGCAGTTCCAGCAACAGCCTGACCGTCAGCAGCGGCGGCACCCTGGCCCCCGGCGTGGCGGGAACCAACAGCGGCGCTGGCACGCTGACCGTCAACGGCAA
>JAIXTS010000320.1 GCA_027483805.1 Azospirillum sp.
CGCTTACGATGAATTTCACGGGCGCCGAGATTGGCACGACGTACAATTATACACTGACCAGCGCTGGCGGCGGTTCGGTCGCAGGCACAGGGGCGGTGACGTCCCAGACGCAAGCCGTCAGCATTGGCGACATTAGCGGTCTCAAGGATGGAACGCTGTCACTGTCGCTGACCTTGACCGATAGGGCCAATAATGTGGGCACTGCGGCCACGGCGACGAGTGTCCTGGACGCAACGCCACCAGCGGGCACGATCAGCATCACCGACACGTTGCTGAATGCCACGGAAGCCAGAAGCGCCAGCCTCACCTTCTCTGGCGCCAAGGCTGGGGACACCTACAGCTATACGGTTACCTCTTCGGGTGGCGGTTCAGTTTCCGGCAGTGGAACCTGGGCGGCTGAGAGCGGCACCCTGTCGCTGGGTGACCTCTCCGCGCTAAGCGATGGCACCATTACCGTCAGTTTGGATCAGACGGATCTCGCCGGTAACAAGAGCACGGCACCGCTGACGGCAACCACGACGCTGGATAAGACCCCGCCGACGGGGAGCATCAGTATCGCCGATACCTTGCTGAACGCCACAGAGGCCAAAGGCACCAGCCTGACCTTCTCCGGTGTGAAGGCCGGGGATACCTACAGCTACACGGTCGCCTCCTCGGGTGGCGGATCAATGAACGGCAGCGGTACCTGGGCCTCTGACAGCGGCACCATCACCCTGGCCGATGTTTCTGGGCTGGGCGATGGCACCCTCACGGTCAGCCTGGAGCAGACCGACAAGGCCGGTAACAAGGGCACGTCTGCCCTGAGCGCGACGACCACGCTGGACAAGACCCCGCCGACCGGCACGATCAGCATCGCTGACAGTGAATTGAACGCCACGGAGGCCAAGAATGCCAGCCTGACTTTCGCCGGTGCCAAGGCTGGGGATACTTATACTTACACGGTGACTTCTTCGGGCGGCGGTTCGGTCTCCGGTAGTGGCACCTGGGCGGCTGCGGGCGGAACCCTGTCTCTGGGCGACCTGTCTTCGCTGGCCGACGGCACCCTGACCGTCAGTCTGGAACAGATCGACATCGCCGGCAACAGGAGTGCATCCCCCCTGACGGCCACCACTGTGCTGGACAAGACCTCGCCGACCGGCACGATCAGCATCACCGATACGTTGCTGAACGCCACGGAGGCCAAGGGTGCCAGCCTGACCTTCGCCGGTGTCAAGGCTGGGGATACCTATAGCTACACCGTCACTTCCTCCGCTGGCGGCTCGGTGACAGGCACTGGCACCTGGGCGACCGACAGCGGCACCCTGACGCTGGGTGATCTGTCTTCACTGGGGGACGGCAGCTTGACCGTCAGCCTGGAACAGATCGACAAGGCCGGGAACAAGAGCATTTCTCCGCTGACGGCGACAACCACCCTGGACAAAACGCCGCCGACGGGCAGTGTCAGCCTGGGGAGTGCCACCATCACCAATGGCCAGAATGCCACCCTGACGCTCAACAGCAGTGAAGCGGGCACGAAATATACCTATACCATCGTCTCTGCGACCGGTGGCACGCCCGTGACTGGTACAGGCACTTTGTCCGGAACCAGCGGTGGCATCAGCCTGCCGGACCTTAAGGGTCTCAATGACGGCACCGTGACGGTGACTGTCCAATTTGAGGATGCAACGGGAAACAAGTCTGCACCCTTGACGGCCACGGCCATTTTGGACTTGGTGCCCGACAATGTGACCCTGGCCCTGGACAGTGCTTCCGATACCGGTACGGTGGGTGACGGCATCACCAGCAACCGTCAGCCGACCCTCCAGATCAATGGCCCCCTGGGCAGCACCCTGGCTGTGGATTGGGGTGACGGGCGCGGGTTCGTGACGGTAGGGACCGGTACGGGCCAGGCCCAGTCGGTGACACTGGACCGGGCTTATGACAGCTTTGGTCCTCGGACGTTGCAGTTGCGGGTGACGCAGCCCGATGGCGGCGCCACCATCCTGTCCAATCCCCTGAGCCTGAATTTTGTACCCACACCGCCCACTCTGGGGGCGCTGTCGGCCATCAGCATCGTGGAAGACAGCGGATCAGTGGCCGTTGCACTGCCGCTGACCAGCCCGGATATCCCGCTGACCCAACTGTCTTACAGTGTGTCGAGCAGCAATCCTAGTCTGGTCAGTGCCAGCGTCGAACTTGTCAACGGCACACCGACCTTGCGGGTGCAGCCGGGGGCCAATGGTTTCGGCACGGCAGAGATCACACTGACCATCACCGGACCCAACGGGATCAACCTGAGCCGGACCGTCGCCTTTACCGCGACGGCGGTGAATGATGCGCCCTTGACCAACATCGCCACCACCGAAGCGCGGGCGGTGCAGGGGCAGGCTTTCAGTTTCAGCCTGCCGGCAGGGGCCATCACCGATGTTGATATCGTACCGGGCGGCACGGATGCCTTGACCTACAGCCTGTCCGGGCCGTCCTGGCTGCGCATTGACCCGGCGACCGGCGCTCTGTCCGGGACACCGGCACAGAGCGATGTCGGCAACCCGTCGGTTACCATCACGGCGACGGATCGCAGTGGCCTGACAACCAACATGACCGTCAATCTGAGCATCGTTGCCTCCAACACCGCGCCTGTCGCCAACAATGACAGCGGCGCGGTGCGGGAGATTGATGTCCTGACGGGCAATGTCCTGAGCAATGATACGGATGCCGATGCCGGCGATGTGCTGCGGGTGACGGCTGTCAACGGTGCAAACACGGTCGGCAGTGTCGTGACCCTGGCGTCGGGGGCCCGGCTGACCGTCAATGCCGACGGTTCCTACAGCTATGACCCGAACGGTGCGTTCGGGCGCCTCAATAATGGCCAGACGGGCAGCGACAGCTTCTCTTACACCGTTACCGACAAGGCGGGCCTGTCCAGTACCGGCACGGTCACCCTCACCATCAATGGCCTGAACAACAACCCCGTTACCGAACCGCCCAAGCAGGTGATCATCGCCCGGAACGCCGATGCGGTGGGCTTGTCGATTGACCAGCCAACCGACCCGGATGGCGATCCGCTGACCATCACCATCACGGGTCTGGCCGGCAATGGCGTCACCTTGAAGGGGGATGGCAGCCGCGTTGCGGTGGGCGATACGCTGACCGCTGCCGAACTGACCCTTCTGCAGTTCGATGTGGATACGGGCTTCGTCGGCAGCGCTGGGGTGCTGACCTATTCGATCAGCGATGGCAACAGCCTGCGTGCGGCGTCGGTTGATATCCAGATCGCCGAGGAACAGA
>JAIXTS010000219.1 GCA_027483805.1 Azospirillum sp.
CTGGATATAGGGCTCCACTGCGGGCACCCGGCCATGGATCGCCACGCCCGGAAACCGCTGCCGCCAGGCCGCCAGGATGGGTTCCGGCCCGCTGCCCACAATGTCGATACCAATGCCGTGACGGGCGCAGGGTGCCGCTGCCGCTTCCAGAAAGCCCAACAGGTTCTGCTGTTTGACGATCCAGTCGAAATTCCCCACCACAACCACGCGTCGGGGCGTTTGCGGCGTGAGTTGCCGCTGGTCCAGCCGGGGGCCGTCATAGCCCGGGACAAGCGTCACATATCGCAGTCGCGGCGCTTCGGCCTGAAACAGCGCCAGATCAGCCCCCGTATTCACCGTCACGAGATCCACATGATCCAGCAAGGCCCGTTCCAAAGCGGCCACCCGCTTGCCATCAACCCATTGTGCCAGCCGGATCGGCAGGGGGGCGGTCGATTGACGCCAGGAGAGCTGGCGCAGGCTGGCCTCGTGATTATGGGAAACATAGACCAGCGGGACGCGGCTGCCGGCACGCCGCCGCCATTGCGCCAGCAAGGGCAGCACCCACCCCATGCTGACATAGTCGATCAGCACCGCATCCCAATCCTGCCGATCCAGCAGCGCCCGCAACAGGCGCGCCGGCTCTGCCGCTGACAATCTCAGCGCCTGGCGCGGCAATCTGGAAAAGGGATAAAGCAGCATGCGGTCAGGCCCACCCTGCCGGCAGATGGCCCAGTCCACCTGTCGCGGTGCGCCCTCGGGCAACTGGTTCAGGCAATCCGCCGGGTTCGGATCCGTGCAGAACACGGTGACCCGGCAATCCTGCTCAACCAACCCTTCGATCAGCTTGGCGGAATAGATACGGTCACCGGCATGGGCCGGATACGGGAAATAGCGGGTCAGCCAGAGATAACGGGGAGCGTCGGGACGCGGCGCGGCGCTCATCTCTGTGTTTCCTTCACGCCCTCGGCCAGCCGGCGCCCCATCTTCCCCCGTTCCAGACCGCAGATGGCGGCGAGCACAAAATAGAAGGGCATGATCATCGTGCCCGATGACAATATCATCACAAGGGCCATGACGGTGACCAGGGGGGCTGTCCGGCAAACGAAATTTCCGGCAAAGGCGAGCAGCAGGATACAGCCGAAAATGCCCATTTCCGCGATGATGTTCAGTGCCAGGATGTCGGATTTGTAATAGGAGGCTTCGTCAAGGTTCAGAAAGCCCCCCCATATGTATGGATCGAAATCGGCATGATCCTGGTAATTGCCAAAGCCGGTACCGACGGGGAAGGTTTCGGCGATCACCTCCAAGGCAACGTTGGAGGATTCGATCCGCATCTGGGTCGACGGATCATCCTGGTTCACCACATTGCTGATGCGGTTGCTGAAGACGACGGACGTGACGACCGCCATTCCCATCAGGAGGAACAGCCGCATGCTCATGCGGCCCTTGCGGGTCACCATCATCTGGTAGGTGATGAACAGTGCCGCCAGCACGAAGCCAACCCCCGACCCCGTTGCGGCAATACCGCCAAGGAAAGCCAGCTGCGCAAACAGCAGACGTTGGGGGCGTGTGGTCAGGATGGCCAGATAAGTGCTGGCAATGGCATAGCCGGCCCAGGCTGGTTCCCGCTGAAGACCGCTGGTGCGGATCACTGCCAGATTGTACAGGCTTTCCTGCTCACTCACAAACAGGCTGATATCAATGTCAGCCATGTTCAGGGCAGCCCAGGACAGGATCGCATATCCACACAGGATATAATGGATTGCCAGCAACGCCTTGGCAAAACCGGGTCGCAGAACAGTCTCATTGGTCGTGAACAAATCACGGATCAGAAAGATCATGGACATCACAGCCATAATCTGCAAATAACCGAAAATATAAAAACTACCTACTGTTACATAATGAAGTGCTGCCATAAGAGTAAAAATCACAACAATGAAAAATTGACGCTTTAGGGCAATCTGACCAATGGACAGCTTGTAGTTCATGAATATAAATATCAAATACGTCGCGAATATCGGCAGAATATACAAGGCATACCCAGATATGCCGGTTATTTCCATAGCATGGTAGATGAAGCCATCGGAGTATCCAACCATCAGCCAGGCGATAATGTTCAACACCGAGATAATACTCCGATTTACTATATGGTCATACCAGCCTGCAACCCGCCAATGCGGATCAATCCGATGGCCTGCTGTCGCGAATTGGCCACCACCGCAGATATAACAGACAAGCGCCCAAAACCGACAGTTCGCTGCTGATAACCGCCAGGGCGGCACCAGGCGCATCCAGGCTGCCGGCCAGCAGGACGCACAGCAGCAGGCGCAGCATGCCGGTGGCGATGTAGATATTCCGCAGGGCCGCAGCCCGACCGGCCGGGATCATCCATTGCACCCCGATCAATCCGTTCAGGGTCAACAACAGGGGCAGCAGGCTCAGGATCTGGAGAATGGGCACGGCTGGCCGCGCCGCCTCCCCCAGCAGCAGCGGGACCAGCGGGTCGGCGCCCAGCAGCAAGGTAAAGCTGGCGGCCACGGCCAGCCCCCCCATCCGCACCAGGGCCCAGCGCAGCAGCAGCCTGGCCTCCGGTTGCGCCTCTGCCAGAAGACGGCTCATCTGGGGAAAAAGCGCGTTGCGGAAAGGTGTCAGAAGGCTGGCGGCGGCCCGTGCCAGCTTCTCCGCGCCGACGAACAGGCCGACACTGGTCGGATCTGTCACCGCACCCAGTGCCAGGGGGACGAGATAGTCGAAGGAACTGCTGCCGGCATAAAGCTGGAAGATGCGGCATCCTTCGCGCAGGACGGCAGTCCCTCCCCACAGATGCCGCCACGCGAAACCTGTTTGACGCCGGGCGTACCAGATGCCGGCACAGACCACCGCCAGCCAGGCAGCCATCTGGCTGGCGAAATAGATCCAGGCATCGTCGGGGGTGCGGATGGTGATCAGCATGATGATCACAGCCACCATCCGGGCCGTCACCGTCAACACAGCGATCCGATTCGTCTGGTTGGTGGCCAGAAAGTACCAGAGCGGGTCATGCGCCTGGATCAGCACGGCTGCCAGCGCCCAGGCCAGCAGCTGGGGGTCATCGCCAACATGCTCGATCAGGCCGGCTGCCAGCAGGATAAGGGGCAGGCCGGCCGCTGCGACGATCAGCTTGGCCACGGTGACGGCCCCAAACAGCGCCGCCAGGGCCCGGCTGTCGCCTGCGCGCCGTGCAGCCGCCTGGGTTGCCGACAGGTGCAGCCCATAATCCAGCAGGATCAGGACCAGCTGTCCAAAGGTGATCAGCAGGGCCACCTGCCCCCAGCGATCCAGCCCCAGCACACGCATCAAAAAGGGGATGGTGAGCAGCGGTATCAGATATTGCAGCCCCTGAATGGCAAACAGCGCTGGGACCGCCTTCAGAATCGTTGCCGCCGCTTTCATGGGCTTTCCAGGCGGCTGAACAATAGGTCAGCCTGAACGATCAGGCCCTGCGCGTCACGCGCCATACCGCCGATCCCGGTCAAGCGGTAGCCCCGTCCACGCAGATGATCGATGATCTCGTCGGCCAGGGGCTGCCCCTGATAGAACTGCTTGAATGACAGTTCGACATAGACATGGTCCAGCCAGGGCAACAGACCCTCCGCCCCTTCCAGCAGGGCCAGTTCGCCCCCCTGCACATCGATCTTCAGCAGGGAGGGGCGGGGCAGGCTGTTCAGCACATCATCCAGGCGCCGCACTGGCACCGCAACCACTCCCACCTCCTCCGTGCCGGGGGCGAAAACCGTCTGGTTCTCGCCAATCGGCAAAAGCGAGGAACTGTCGGGACGGCGCGACACATGCAGATCGGCTGTTCCAGATACCGCGCCCAGGGCATGGCGATAAAGATGGGTGGACGCATCGGCGGCGAACAGCCGGGAAAAGACAGCAGCAGCGGACGGGAACGGCTCGAAGGCATGAATGACGGCGTCGGGATGCAGATGCCGCATCAGCAGGGAGAACTGTCCGATATTGGCCCCCGCATCAATGACCGTGCGCACCTGGAGTGAACGCATGACCGGCATGTTTTCCAGGGATGCCGCCACGCCATGGCGCAGGCCAGCCCGAAAGGTGCTGTAGCACAGCAATCTGGCCAGTTTTGCGGCTCGCCGGCAGAAAGCCATGAATAGACCCATCGCTAGCCGCCCATGCCCGCACGATAAAATGATAGCGCCAGCCTTGGTTATCTGGTGCCCATGGTTGCATAGGGTGGCGATTATAACTAAGGTAGAAAAATAGCAACTCTTTCATCACTTCGCCGGCCTGTGTGCCGCCGAGCTGTATCAGGCGAGGGTCCCATGTATCCGATCAATCGGTCTGTTCGTGCAGTTCTGCTGGCCGGAGCCGCCATGACCTTCGGCATGGGCTTCGCGCCGGTTCAGCAGGCCATGGCCCAGCAGAGCACCCAGGCGATCAGCAGTTTGCCGCCGGCCCTTCGTGCCGCTGTCCAGACGGGCAATACACCCGCCATCCAGCAGGTCATCCAGACACTTTCCGGTGGCAATCCGCAGCAGGCTGGCGCTCTGTCCAGTGCCGTTATCCGCGCCGCAGAGCAGTTGCTGGCGACCAATCCGCAGGCTGCGATGGCCGCCGCCGCTGCCGCCGTGGAGATTGTGCGCAATACGGGTGTACAGACCAGCGCGCCGGCGCAGACGGAAACTGTCGTGACGACGGCGGCCCGTATCTTCGTCAATCCGACGGCCATTGCCACCAATTCCACCGCGGCCAGTTCACTGGCAACCGCGACGCTTTCTGTGGCCCAGGCCTCCCAGAACGCCACGGTTCTGGCGACAGTGGCCACAGCCGCCGTCAGTACGGCGGAGCGCATTGTGCAGACCAATCCCGCCGCTGCTGTACAGCTGGCCGCACAAGCTGTGCAGTCCGTGTCATCCACGTCTACCGCCCAGGCAGCCCCTACGCAGGTTTCCCAGGTTGCCACCACGGCAGCGCGTATCATCGTGAATCCGGAAGCCGCCCGTGTCGCCCCTCAGTCTGTCGCCGCTGTTGCGGTAAGCGTCACCCAGATCGTCAGCAATCCCGTTGTCTATCAGGCCGCACCCGCCGCCGCGATCCAAGTCATGTCCTCGGCCTTTACCGCCGTTTCGCAGCCCACAGTCCAGGCCGCAGCGCCCCAGGCAACCTCGACCGTTGTCTCGACATTGACGGCGGCCAGCAATAATTCATCGCTGACCCAGTCGAATTCCAGCAACCCGGCCCAGATCAACCAGATTCTGGCCCGCCCCACGACCACGACACAGGCAACCCAGACCGCCCAGGCAGTAACCCAGACGCCAACCCAGACCGCTCAGCAGCAGACCAACACCAATACGAACACCAACAATAACCAGCCGCCGGTGGAAGAGACACCGATCCTCACAGGCAGCCCCATCTGAGATTGACGCATCAGGAACCGTTTCCGGTCAGCCGGAATAGGCACCAATCATACCGACGGTCAAAATTCTTGACCGTCGGTACGGCGGCGACCGCCGCCGCGCGCCACGTGGCGCGTAGCCAAGCCCATGGATAGGGGCGCCGGCGATTGAGGGCAGGAAAGAGTGACCAACGGTCAAGATTTCATGCTGCTGGTATCATATGAAAAGCCCCGGAAGCAGAAACTTCCGGGGCTTTTCATTAATGCTGTCAGCGACGGCTAACAGTTTGGGCGGCAAGGCCTGATGAACAGACGGCCTTGAAGCGCCATCCCTCCATGGCCATCGAGCGCATCAGAAACGGCGCTCCCGGACACGGACAATGTCACCCGGCAGGATCGGGGTCAGTTCATCGGCGCGCAATTCCTGCTGCTGACCATTGATGACACGGACCAGGATGACGTCATTCTCCAAGGCCCGGTAATCATACCCCCCGGCACGGGCGATCGCACTCAGGACAGTCAGCCCGATCATGTAAGGGAATTCTCCAGGCTGGCGGACTTCGCCCAGCACGTAGAAGGGCCGGAAGGTCTGCACCTCGACAGATACGCTGGGAGATTGCAGAAGATTCTTCTCGATCAGGCTTTTCTCTATTCGCTGTGCCAGTTCATTGGCCGTCAGGCCCGCCGCACGGACATTGCCGATCAGCGGCAGGGTCAAATTCCCGGTTGAATCGACAGTGACATCACCAGACAGGTTTTCCTGGCTGAAAACTTGCACACGGACGGTATTGCCCGCTTCCAGCCGATAGCCCTCGGCTGGATTGACGATGGTCTTCGGCGCGAATTCCGTGGGTGCTGCTCGGTTGCTGCTGCTGCTGCAGGCTGCAACGGTCAGGCTCAGCCCAAATGCTGCAACGAGCTTCAGGAATTTCTGCATCTTGCAATTCCAGAACATCCGTATTTTCTCCCGACCGCGATCATTAGGTAAAGCCATATGTAGCTGATGGCTCCCGTAGGCTTTGCTACTAGCCCGGTAAGATAGCGTATTGCAAGGTGCCAACCGGCATCAGGCCCCGCAAGGAGAGAACCCATGGCGGCAAAAAAGATCTGGAACGCTCTGGCGGCACGGTTCCGCCGGCATCCGCCCAAGGCAGACGGGGCGGACAGGACATTCCGGATACCGGCGGGGCAGCTTGTCTATGCCATCGGCGATATCCATGGGGAAGCCGACCTGCTGCGACAGTTGCTGGTCAAGCTGCGGGACGATGCCGACAATCACGCCGAAGGGTCGGCCGTCACCCTCATTTTCCTGGGAGATTATCTGGATCGTGGGCCGGACAGCCGACAGGTACTGGATATCCTGACCGGCGATCCATTCCCTGAAGCGTCAGTTCATTTTCTGCGCGGTAATCATGAGCAGGCTTTGCTGGACTTCCTGATCACGCCCGTTGAAGCCCAGGCCTGGCTACGTTTCGGGGGGATCGAGACCCTGTCAAGCTATGGTATTCGGGCTTCTCCAGGGCTGTCGGATCCGGCGCGGCTGATGGGATTAGCGCAGGAACTGGCGGAGCGGCTGCCGAAAGCCCATCTGACCTTTCTTCGCCATACCAGACTGATGAGCATTGTCGGAGATTATGTCTTTGTCCATGCGGGCATCCGGCCCGGCATATCGCTGGCCGCGCAACAGCCAGATGATCTGCTCTGGATTCGGGATGGGTTTGTGGATCGGCCCTTCAGTTCGGATTACGCCGTCGTACATGGACACACGATTGTTGAGGTACCGGTTGTAACGGGCAACCGCATTGCCATTGATACCGGCGCCTATGCCACAGGTGTGCTGAGCGCCCTGGCCTTATCAGAACAAGACCGGCGCCTGCTGCAGGTTGGCCAGGGGGTGAGCAGGTAACAGGTCTGGGATCTTGATATTCTACGCCTTCGATGCCGCGAGTTCCCGCTCCAGCGCCGCCATGGCATGTTCCAGCACCTCGCCCAGCACCCAACCTTCCCGGTCGGCGATGGCCAGGAAAGTGTCGATCGTCTCCTGCCGGGCGCGGATATTGAACTGCAC
>JAIXTS010000445.1 GCA_027483805.1 Azospirillum sp.
TCCGGCTTGCACCCATGCTTGCGGCAAATCGAAACCTGAGTCAATATTCAAGTTGTAGACAGGGAGGAAATCATGGGCGGCGAAGAGACGGCAACGTCCAAGGCCCCGCGCACCGAAAGGGGCAAGCGGACGCTGCGCAAGCTGCTGGACGCGGCGGCGGCGGAATTCGGGGAGCGCGGGTATCACGAGGCGTCGATCAGCGGGATCACGCAGCGGGCCGGTGCCGCTCTGGGCACCTTCTATACCTATTTCGACAGCAAGGAGCAGGTGTTCCGGGCGCTGGTTGATGATATGGGCCACCTGACCCGCCAGCACATTGCCGAGCGCGTGCCCGGCAATGTCGACCGCCTGACGGCGGAGCGGCTGGGCCTGGAGGCCTTTATCGAGTTTGTGCGCGAACACAAGGACCTGTATCGCATCGTCATGGAGGCGCAGTTTGTCGCCGAGGATGCGTATCTGAATTATTACAAGGTCTTTGCCGCCGCCTATACCCGCAACCTGGCCCAGGCCGCCGAAAAGGGCGAGATCCGGCCAGGGTATGAGGAGGAACGCGCCTGGGCATTGATCGGGATGAGCGTATTCCTGGGCATGCGTTATGCGGTGTGGAGCAGTGACAAGACGGCCAAGGAAGTGGCCGCCGCCGCCGCCGAACTGATCACTTTCGGCCTGTCGCCCCTGGCGCGGGGCGGGGGCCTGGGGGGCGGTGCATCATGATTCCCTGCATCTTCGATATCACGGCCAAACGGGCCGAACTGGGCGGTGTCGATATCGCCATGGAAGAGGTGGCCACGGGCCGCACCGTCACCTATGCATCCCTGGATGACCGCGCCGCGCGCGCCGCCAGCCTGCTGCTGGCCTTGGGCGTCGCGGAAGGCGACCGTGTCGCCATCCTGTGCCGCAACCGGATCGAGTTTTTCGAGCTGCTGTTTGCCTGTGCCAAGATGGGCGCGATCCTGGTGCCGCTGAACTGGCGCATGCCGGCGGCGGAAATCCGTCCGCTTCTGGCCGATTGCACGCCCGGTCTGCTGATTTTTGGCGAAGAGGATGCGGCTATGGCGGCCGACCTGGCCGCCGATGTGCCGGCTTTGCTGGGGCTGGATGCCGATTATGCGGAACACCGGGACAACAGCCCCCCGCACCCGGGGCGCCGCCGGTGGCCGGCGGACGGCATCTGGTACCTGCTCTATACCTCCGGCACCACGGGCAGGCCGAAAGCCGTCATCTACACTTTCACCATGTCGATGGTGAATTACGTCAACATCTCCCAGCCCATCGGCCTGACGGGCCGGGACACGACGCTGAATTTCCTGCCGCTGTTCCACACGGCGGGCATCAATCTGCACACATTGCCCACATTGATCGTGGGGGGACGCGTGCTGATCATGCCCGGCTTCGATGTCGAACTGATGCTGGATCTGGTCGCCGCCGGTCGGATCGACGCGATCTTCGGCGTGCCGGCTATCTATCAGATGCTGGCCATGCACCCACGTTTTGCCTCGGTCGACCTGACGCGGCTGCGGTCCTGGGGCTGCGGCGGGGCGCCGCTGCCGGACCTGCTGGTGCAGCGCTTCCTGGAACGGGGGGTACGGGTGTGCAACGGCATGGGCATGACGGAGACAGGCCCCACCGCCTTCCTCATGGATCCCAACCGCGTCGCGGAAAAAATCGGATCGGTGGGCAAGCCGCAGATATTGGCCGGCGTGCGTATCGTGGGGCCGGACGGGCGGGATGTGCCGCCGGGTCAGGCGGGCGAACTCTGGTTCGGGGGTCCCGGCATCACGCCCGGATACTGGAACCGCCCCGACGCGACGGCCGTCGCCTTCTCGTCCGATGGCTGGCTGAAATCCGGCGACCTGGCCCGCTGTGATGCGGATGGGTTCTACTACATTGTCGGGCGCATCAAGGAGATGTTCATTTCCGGCGGGGAGAATGTCTATCCGGCGGAAGTGGAGAATGTGCTGGCCCAGCACCCGGCCATTCTGGAGGCCGCCGTCATCGGCGTGCCGGACGAAAAATGGGGGGAGGTGGGGCGGGCCCATATCCTGCCCCGTCCCGGCCAGACCCTGCCGCCGCCCGATGAACTGACCCGGTACTGCCGCGAAAGGCTGGCGCCCTTCAAGGTCCCGAAAAGCTTCGTCGCCGTCACCGATTTCCCGCGTACCGCCGCGGGGAAGGTGCAGAAGCATCGGCTGTGAGGGTGGAAATAATTTCAACCGAAGTGAGGCCCCATGCCCCCCACCCATATCTGCATCGAACGCAGCCTGACCCAGGCCGAATTCGACCTGTTCGCCCGCCTGTCGGGTGATGACAATCCCATCCATGTCGATCCCGATTTCTCTGGCCGCACCCGGTTCGGGCGGACCGTGGCGCACGGGCTTTATCTCTGCTCCATCCTGCGCGGGCTGGCGGGACAGGTGCGGCCGGGTGGCCGGCAATTGGCGAAGGATGTGCGCTTTCCCGCCCCGACCTATACGGGGGAACCGATGCGTTTTTCGGCATCGGTGACGGCGGAGGCGGGGGGCGTTACCCATATCGCCGTAAAGGCCGAACGGGTGGCGGACGGTGTTGTCACCTGTGAAGGCGTGTTTGAGATGGGGGCGGCAGCATGATCCGGCTGGGCGATGAAGCGATGGTGACGCGGGCCTTCACGGCACAGGATGTGGCCGATTACCGGACGCTGGGTGGGGCCGAGATGCCGGCGGGGGAAGTGCCGGAACCGCTGGTCGGGGCCCTGTTTTCCTACCTGCTTGGCGTCAGGGTGCCGGGGCCGGGGACCAATTATCTGAAACAGCAGACACGGTTCTTGAAGCCGGTGCCGCTTGGCGGGGAACTGACGGCGCGGGTCGCCGTGACGCGTATTCGCGCGGACAAACATCTGGTGGATCTGGAAACCACCTGCCACGGGCCTGACGGTGCCCTTCTGGCGGAGGGGCGGGCGCTGGTCTATGTGGAGGATGTGGCCGACAAGGGTTGGTGAGGGGCGCCGCCCTCACTCCCGATACCCCGGCGATACCCTGTCCAGCTTGCGCAGCAGGGCAGGCCAGATCAGGTGGTTGGCCGCCGGCGCCACCGCCATGCGCCCCAGCGCCATGTTCTTGTCGATGACACCCGGTTCGGTATCGTAAAGCGGCCGGCCCGCCATGGACAAGGTCCGCACCTGCATGGTGCAGGCCCGTTCCAGGAAATACATGCGGGTGAAGGCCTCCGCCACCGTCGCCCCCACGGTCAGGGTGCCGTGGTTGCGCAGCAGCATGGTGGATTTTGCACCCAGATCCCGTTGCAGGCGCGGGATTTCGGCAGGGTCCAGCGCCACCCCTTCATAATCATGATAGGCAAGGTCGGCCAGGACCAGTTGGGCAGTCTGGTTCAGGGGCAGCAACCCTTGGGCCAGGGTGGCCACGGCGGTGCCGTCGGGTGTGTGCAGATGCATGACGCATCCGGCATCCTCGCGCACCGCATGCACGGCCGAATGGATGGTGAAGCCAGCCGGGTTTACCGGATAGGGGCTGTCATCCAGCTTGTTGCCGTCCATGTCGATGCGGACAAGGGAGGAGGCGGTGATCTCCTCAAACAGCAGGCCATAGGGATTGATCAGGAAATGGTGATCAGGGCCGGGCAGGCGGGCGGAGATATGGGTGAAGACCAGATCATCCCAGCCATAGAGCGCCGCCAGGCGATAGGCGGCAGCCAGATCGCGGCGGATGGAAGCCTCGTCCTTCACCATCCCGCCGGCCATGGCGCCGCCGGCAATGGCCATCCTGTCACCCATGGCACCCTCCCGTTCAAACATTTGTTTGGGGGAGCATAGCGCCTTCGGCCCGCAGGCCATACAACACCATCAAACTGTTGTTTCAATTATTTTACAAAACCCTATTGACGGTGTGGGAATTCACCGACAATATCGCATCTGATGGTGTTGAATCATCCGCGGGCATTTGACCTGACAGCTTGCGCCGCGTCACCAAACGCTAAAGCGCCACGAAGCCTCGTGGTGTCCAGACCAGAAGGAGACACCCGATGACGACCTGTTGTCCCTGACCTTGCAGGACCTGCCAGCGGCGACACCTGCGCCGCCCCGGCCATCATCAGCAACAGCAACCAAAACCGGAACCGGCGCCAAAGGGGCCGGCGCGGGGATTTTCATGCCCGCGGAGAATTGCAAGGGATGCCGGCGCGTCCGCCCGTATCCCCCTTCTTCCGGCTGAAAAAGCCTTGAAAAAATGAAGGGAAATCACATGACATCCTTGCGTTCCACCACAGCCGCCCTGTTGACGGGTGCGGCCATCGCCACCTTCGCCCTGCCGGCCGCCGCCCAGTCGGCATCCGAAGTCGACGCCCTGCGGGCCCAGGTGAAGGAACTGCTGACCCGTATCGAAAAGCTGGAAAAGGCCCCCAGCACACCCGCCGGCCCACCGGCCAGCAAGGATGCCCCCCTGGTCGCCGCCGACGCCTACAAGGCGCCGCAGGTCACCCAGTCCGGTAATGCCAAGGTGAAGCTGACCCTGTCCGGTCAGATCGGCCGTGTGGTCAGCCTGGTTGATGACGGGTTCGACAGCGACCTGATCCATGCCGACAATGCCACCGCGTCCTCGCGCATCCGTCTGGCCGGCCAGGCCAAGCTGGACGATAACTGGACGGCCGGCACCGATATCGAGCTGGAAACCTCTTCCGCCTCGTCGCGCAGCACGGGCATCGGCAGCGATGGCGGCAGCAATTTCTCCGTCAATGAGCGCAAGGTGGAATTCTGGATCCAGCATAAGGGATTTGGCCGCCTGTGGGTGGGGCAGGGCGACACGGCCACCAACCAGACAGCCGAGGTCGATCTGTCCGGCACCGTCACGCTGCTGGGCTATTCCGATATCGGCCAGGCCTTTGGCGGCGTGGCCTTCCGCAACAAGGCGACCCGCGCCGCCAATGCCACCGTCAATACGGCGTTCAACAATTTCGACGGCCTGCACCGTGAAGACCGCGTACGGTACGACACGCCGACCTTTGGCGGCGGCTTTCAGCTGTCGACCAGCGTGACCGAAGGCGGCGCCACCGACGGGGCCGTGCGCTACAATGCCAAGATTGGCGATACCGAAGTGGCAGCCGCCATCGCCTATGCTGACAATGACAGCCGTACCGGATTCGATACCCAGACCAGCGGGTCCGTTTCGGTGAAATTTGCCAGCGGCTTCAACGTCACGGCCGCCGCCGGTACCCGCGACCTGGGGCCGCGCGACAGCGATTTCTGGTACGGCAAGGTCGGCTATATCGCCAAGCTGACCCCGATCGGCGCCAGTTCCTTCTCCGTTGATTATTACAAGCAGCAGGACCTGACCGTGGCCGGCGCGGATGCCAAGGCCATCGGTGCGGCCTTTGTCCAGACGGTCGATGCCTGGGCCACGGATCTCTATCTGGGTGTGCGCAACCACAGCTATGACACGCCCACGGCCGACTTCAAGGATGTGTTCGGCGTGATCACCGGGGCGCGCGTGCGCTTCTGATGATCCGTCGGGACGGGGCCGGTTCCCCCAATCACCGGTCCCGTCCATCCCTTCCCCCCTCTGATATCCGGAGACTGATGATGACCGGTACCGTTCTGCCCATCGCCCCCGCACCGCACCGCGTGGCGTCGCTGTGTCTGGTGCCGGAAAATCCGGATTTTAAGGTGGGGCCCGACCTGTCGCCGGAGGTGGCGGATATTGTCCGCGTCATCGCCGGCAGCGCCGATGGCGGCAGTGATCTGGCCGAAACACGGCGCATCTTTACCCAAGTACGCCGTGCCCTGGGGCCGGCAGCGCCGGAGATCGCATCGGTGCGCGAGGAAACCATCATCGGCCCTGGGGGACCGCTGCGCCTGCGCCTGTACCGCCCCTCTTTCGGGTTCCGCCCCCTGCCGGCCCTGCTGTTCTTCCATGGCGGCGGCTGGACCGTGGGGGATCTGGACAGCCATGACACCCTGTGCCGGCAACTGGCCGTGGCCACGGGCCATGCCATCGTCGCCGTCGATTATCGGCTGGCGCCCGAACATCCCTGGCCGGCAGCGATTGAGGATGGCTGGGCCGCCCTGCGCTGGCTGGCCGCCTATGCGCCCCTGCTGGCCATCGATCCCCTTGCCATCGGTGTGGCCGGCGACAGTGCCGGTGGCAACATCGCCGCCGTCCTGGCACTGAAGGCCCGCGATGCCGGCGGGCCGGTGCTGAAGACCCAGGTGTTGATCTATCCGGCCGTGGATCTGGGGGCAAGTCTGCCCAGCCACTTCACCCGGGCCGAGGGCTATCTGCTGACCCGTCAGGCCTATGTCACCTATGTCCGCAATTACCTGGCCGGACAGACGGTGGAGGGCGACTGGCAGGTGTCGCCGCTGCGCGCCGACCGGCTGGATGGCCTGCCGCCTACCGTCATCCTGACAGCCGGTTTCGATCCGCTGCTGGATGAAGGCCGGGCCTATGCCGGGCGGCTGGCCGCGGCGGGCGTGCCCGTCCTGCACCGGCTTTATCCCGACATGGTGCATGGCTTCATCACCATGGGGGGCCGTCTGCCCACCGCCAACCGCGCCATCGCCGATATCGGCCGGGCTTTGGCCTCCTATGACA
>JAIXTS010000434.1 GCA_027483805.1 Azospirillum sp.
GTCGGAGCGAGAGGATTCGAACCTCCGGCCTGCTGGACCCAAACCAGCCGCGCTACCAGGCTGCGCTACGCTCCGACATTCAGGCGGTGGGAATACACCACCCGATGCATGGGGGCAAGTACGCCCTCACATCGGAAGAGGATAAGGGTCACTCCCGCAAGCGTGTCAGGCGGGTTGGCGACGGCGCCAGCTGTCCACCAGGCCCGGGGCCATGACCAGCAGATTGCCCAGCACCGCCAGCAGCAGCCCGGCAATGCCGGCCGGCGTCCAGCGGTAATCCTCGAACAGGGTTGAAATGACCAGCGCCACCACGGGCGTCATGATGGCCACATAACCCGCGCGTCCCGGCCCGATCCGGCCCAGCAGCGTGAAATAGCACAGGAACGCAGCGATGGAGCCGAACAGCGCCAGATAGGCCAGCGACAGGAAATAGGGGACGGAGGGCACCACGCGGAAGCTGGCGCCTTGAAACGCTGCCACCACGGCCATGATCAGGGCGCCGACCAGCATCGACCAGGCCGTGGTGCTGATCAGGGGCATTTCAGCCTTGCGGGTCTTCGATACGACCATGTTGCCCAGCGAGGCGGAGTAGTTGGAGACCATCATCAGGCCGAATCCGAGCAACGCCCCACCCGTCAGCGTTCCGCCGTCCAGTTCCGGCGTGAACAGCAGCAGCACGCCCGTCACCCCCATTGTGCCGCCGGCCAGTACGGCGGGCCGCATCGGCTGCCCCAGAAACAGACGGGCATTGAGCACGTTCATCAAGGACAGGGCCGATCCGGCCACGGCCACCAGCCCCGACGGCAGCAGCGCCGTCGCCTTGTAGACCATGAAGTAATTGATGGAGAAGTTGAGCAGCCCTGCCGCCGCGATCAGGCCCCAGCCCTGGCGACTGGGCAGGATCGGCTGCCGGCGGATGGCAAGCCACCCCAGCAGCACCATGCCGGCCAGCAGAAAACGGTAGGTTATGGAGACAGCCGGATGCACCGCCCCAAGCTGGAACGTGATGGCGTACCAGGTGGAGCCCCAGATCAGGACAGAGCCGAAGAACAGCGCAAGATTGACGGGCATGAAGGCACCGGCGACGGATACAAGGGATCAAGCCTATAGACCCGCCGCGCGGTACCTCCAATCCGTTTGTTGTGAGGGTGACAAACCGTCGGTCAGGGCGTCACATCAGGGCCTCAGGGACACCTTGTTATTGTCGGCCCGGATCTCCGTCACATCGCCATCCAATATGACAGCGACCGACACCCCACCCTTCGCCGCCTTCAGCGCCACCTTGGTCTGTTTCGGCTTCAGGTCCAGCGGGGCTGGGATGGAGGGCAAGGGAGCCTCTGCCAGGATGGCGCCGTCGGCAGACAGAAGACGGACCCGGCCTGTCGGCGTCGGTGCGCCGCCGATATTATGCACGGTCACCTCCACCCTGCCCTTGGCCCGCCCCACGTCGCGGGATGCGATGGCCGCGTCCGGGCGGGGGCCCTGCACCTGCTCAGCCCCGTTCAGGGTGAAATCCAGGACGCTGGTCCGGCCCGGCGCCAGCGTAACGGGTACAGTCAGCCCTTCACCAAAACGCATGGTTCGGGATGTCGCGGCGCTATCGGCCTTGTCATCGCCATCCATGTCGATCCCTTCGGTCAGGGACCAATCGCCGCTGGCCACATCGGCCCCGATGATCCGGGCCGTCACGGGTCTGTCCGACAGATTGTGCGCCAGGATACGAAAGCCGCTGCGTGTGGGTTCCTTGACCAGGATGGCGACCTTCTCCGCCCCGTCCTTATCATCGAAATCCCATTCGATGCGGTGGCCGCGTATGATGGCGTTCCGATACAGCGCGACACCGCCCAGACGCTGGCGCTGCAATTCCTGGGTCGGCAGCTCGACACGGTCGGTCCACCAATGGTCGGCCGTTATCATGTCCATGCGCAGCGTCGCGGATTGCCGCTGGCTGTCATACTGCCTTTCCAGCCAGCCTTTGTCGCCGGTGGCCACCCAGGCTGTGTGATAGATATAAGGACCGGCGTACCGGTCGGTCTTTGCCTGCTCCAGCACCGCAGCGCGCAGATCGGGGCGGTTCAGGTCCAGGGCCAGATCGCTGCTGACAATGCCCGACAGCGCCGGCAGGCCGCCTTTGCGCAGGACCTGTTCGATGGGGCGCAGATACTTGGCATCGCCCGTCCAGCGATACGCCGCCCACATGAGCAGGTTGGTCTGTTCCGGCCCGGCATTGCCGCGTGTGGCGCCATCGGGCCAGTTGATCTCCGACGGGAAGGTCCAGGTGCCGTCGGCCGCCTGCTTGCCATGGGCCAGATAACCGTCCGCCACGTCCAGCAACAGCTTTCGGGTCGCCGGATCGCCATTGATTTCCACCAGCCGGATGCCGGGATGGAAGACCAGATAGGAATAGGGCTTCGACCATTGCCAGGGCGCTTCCTTGACGATGTGCCCGGCCCCGAAATAGTTGGAGACCAGCAACCGGTTGCCTTTGGGATTGATCGCGGTCAGCTCGGGGAAATTGGCCGCCGTCTCCATCAGCCGTTCCACGGCCAGCGGGTCGCCCGGCGTCAGCAGGGATAGCTGCGACTGCGCGTTGATCCCCTCCTCATAGACATGCAATTCGTCGGTAACGATGGTGCCCAGGCCATTGGTCATCATGCCATTGGCATGGACCGCTTCGATCATGTCCGACAGGGACTTTGTCAATTTCGCCCGGTCCACCCCCATCAGGGCCAGACCCGGCCACTGGTTGGTCAGGTCGGTATCGTCTGACAGGCCGCCCCCGAATTCGCCCTCTACCTGCCGATGGTCGATCCACCAGTTCACGAAGGACCGCACCTGCGCCAGATAGCGGGTCTGCCCCCAGGCCCAGGCCGGCACGCCCGGCGCCGCCGGGTCCAGCTCAACCGGCGGCAGGGGCTGCTGCGGGTTCCATTCCGACCAATAGGCATTGCCGACCTTGTTGTCGGGATCGACGCGCAGCAGGTCGGTCACATCCTCGTAGAAGCGCTGGAACAGGCCCAGATTTCGGCTGCTCTGCCGCTCCTCCACCAGGAATCCGTAATTATCCTGGATCTGCCGTTCACGGTCGAACACATGTTCGGCCCTGGCCGCCGCCTTCGGCTTGAAAACCAGGCGCAGGGCGGTCCCGTCCAGTTTCGCCACCTGGAAGTCGGGCGCGGACGATGCGATGGTCAGATATAGCGGCTTGTCGGACGGCAGGATGCGGTCGCGCGTGTCCAGCCACAGGGTCCGTGCCTCCCCCGGCTTGACCGAGATATTCACGTCCATCAGGTCGCGTTCCGGGGTCAGCGGGTCCTTCACCCTTATATTAAGGGCAACCAGGCCGCCCTTGTGCGTGGGTTTCACCTCCAGAGCCGGGATCACCAGTTCGATCCCGTCCAGCCCGCCGACATTCTCAAAACCTTCGGTGCTGGCACGATAGAGCGGCAGGCCCGGCTCCTGCCGGCGGAAATCCATGGGGATGGCGATATGGGCGATGGGGCGGCCCTTGCTGGCGGGCGGCGTCACCCGTTTACGGGTCGGCACACCGCCGTCAGGAATGGCGACGATGATATCGCGTTCACCCTCTGGATATCGGCCTTCAATGAAATGGCGCAGCGGCAGGATGGCGGTAAAATCAGGTTCCGCCGCCAGCCGCAGATTGAAATGGAAATCGCCCAGGCCGGCCGGTGCAGAACCGGGGCCGACATGATAGGCGCCGATCTCCTGGATCGGGGTTTCCTGCACGCTGTTCACAAAGCGCAGGGCGCCGCCGGCCGCATCCTGCTTCAGGCGGGTGGTGCTGCGTTCGGTGCCCGCGCGCCGCTGGGCCAGAAGTTCACCCTTCGCTTTGATCTCGCCATTCGCATCGGGAACCTTGGCCCGCTGCACCCAGCCCAGCGTGCCATGGGCAGCACCCTGGATTTCCACCTGGTTGAACGGTTCATTGGGCAGGAACCAGCTGCCGGATTTGCCGCCCATCGAATAGACGTTCCAGTCCGGCAGGGTGAAATAATCCTGCCGGCCGGCCAGGCGGGAGCGGTTATAGACACCGGGCCAGGTGGTTTCCCGGATACCGTCATTGCCCTTCCACAGGCGCTGCGCGATGTCGCGCTGTTCGGTGAATTCCACCTTGCGGATGCGGGCGCTGGCATCGGCCAGATAAGGGGGCGGATCATCGGCCCGGTCAAAGCCGTTGCGGTGCGACCACGCGGCCCAGCCATCGGGCACCGCCGGCATTGACACCGGTTCCCCACCCTGGGCCAGCGCCTTGATCGATGCTGCATCCAGGGCA
Organism: Azospirillum sp.; assembly: GCA_027483805.1. Classification (GTDB taxonomy): domain Bacteria; phylum Pseudomonadota; class Alphaproteobacteria; order Azospirillales; family Azospirillaceae; genus Niveispirillum. Next base: position 4,295 of record JAIXTS010000434.1, read on the forward strand.
CGGTCATGGATACGGATCGTGTCGACATCGCCGCCGCGCAGGAAATTGTACCGGCTCTGTACCTGAATGGGGCTGATGATGCGGCTGTGTGGACCGAACTGGTCCAGACCTGCATCCAGAGAGGCCGGCTGATCCTTGCGGGCCACCAGACCGCCATTCACGTAAAGCTGCACGCCCGTCGCCTCGTCCCAGGCAAAGGCGATATGGGTCCAGGCATCAGGTGCCGGCGGGGCCGGCATCTCCCAGGAAACGCGCACGCGGGCCAGGTTGGTGTCGGTCACGAACCCGTCGAAGCCCTTGCCGTTCCAGTCCAGGCGCAGGAACACCATGTCCCAGCTGCTATGGTTGGCAAACGACACGCGGAACAGCGGAAATGGATTGCGGCCGACGGGATAGCGCGACCGCCAGAAAAAGCTCAGCGTGCCGCGCTGCGCCCTGATATTGCCCGGTGCCGACCAGGCCAGGACCTGATCATCGGCGGCCTGCAGATAGGCGCCCGCGGCCCCGCCCTGCGGCAC
>JAIXTS010000081.1 GCA_027483805.1 Azospirillum sp.
ATCACCCTGAACCGTGCCGACAAGCGCAATGCCCTGACCGCCGCCATGTATGCCGCCATGGCCGGTGCCCTGACCAGCGCGCCGGAGGCCGGCATCCGCGCCATCCTGTTCACCGGGGCGGGCGGCTTCTTCACCGGAGGCAATGATATCGGCGATTTCCTGGCCAACCCGCCCGCCAATGATGATGCGCCGGTGTTCCAGTTCCTCTATGCCATCGCCACCACGCCGCTGCCCGTCGTGGCCGCCGTCGAAGGCATGGCGGTCGGGGTGGGCACCACCATGCTGCTGCATTGTGATCTGGTCTATGCCGCCCCTGATGCCCGCCTGCATGTGCCGTTCGTCGATCTGGGGCTGGTGCCGGAGGCGGCCAGTTCCATCCTGATGCCGCGCACCATGGGCCATGCCCAGGCGGCCCGCATGCTGATGCTGGGTGAACCGCTGGGTGCGGATGAAGCGCTGGCCACGGGCATCCTGTCGGGCATCGTGCCGGCGGCCGATCTGGCGGCGACCGCGCTGGCCAAGGCCAAGGCCCTGGCCGCCAAACCGGTGGAGGCCATGCGCCAGACCAAGGCCCTGATGCGGCCCCATCAGGCCGAAGTGCTGGCGACCATGAAGAAGGAAGGCCAGATTTTCGGGGCCTGCCTGCGTTCGCCCGAGGCGAAGGCGGCCTTCCAGGCCTTCATGATGAAGGGCAAGAAGTAGCATCAGGCGCCACGGCCTTTGGGGTTGTATGTTCCCTCAGGCGCCGGGCGCCGCCATCCGGCGGCTTGGCTTGCGCACATATGGGTGCGCGGGCCGGCGGTCGCCGGCCTCCAAGGGTCATGGATCATGACCCTTGGTCAGGTGCGGCGTTCAACGACGTAATGCGCCACCTGGCGGAGCATTTCGGCCCTTTCGCCAAATATCTCCAGATGCTGGGACGCTTGGTCGGCCAGGCGGCGGGCCTGGTCGCGCGCGCGTTCGACCCCCAGGATGGAGACGAAGGTGGCCTTGCCGGCAACATCATCGCGGCCCACGGGCTTGCCCACTTCGTCCTGCGTACCCTCGACATCCAGCAGATCATCGGCGATCTGGAAGGCCAGACCCAGATCATGGGCATAGGCCTGCAGGGCGTGGTGCTGCGGGGCGCCGGCCCTGCCCAGGATGGCGCCGGCGACGGCGGAGAAGGCGATCATCTCCCCGGTCTTCAGGCGCTGCAGCCGCGTGATGGCGCCGATATCCAGCGGCGTGCTCTCCGCGATCAGGTCCAGCATCTGCCCGCCGACCATGCCCCGGGGACCGGCGGCCTTGGCCAGGGCCGCCACCAGCTTGCAGCGGACCTGCGGGTCCTCATGCGTTTCGGGATCGGCCAGGATTTCGAAGGCCTGGGTCAGCAGCCCGTCGCCCGCCAGGATGGCGGTGGCCTCATCAAATTCCAGATGGACCGTCTTGCGCCCGCGCCGCAGCTCGCTGTCATCCATGGCGGGCAGGTCGTCATGGACCAGACTGTAGCAATGGATAAATTCCACCGCCGACGCGGTGCGCAGGGCGCAGGCCGGACTGACGCCGAACATGCGCGCACTTTCCATGACCAGGAACGGGCGAAGACGTTTGCCCCCGCCCAGGCAGCCATAGCGCATGGCATCGAACAGGCGCGCTTCCATCAGGTTGGTGTGCGGCAGCAGCACCTCGATGGCGGCTTCGACCTGTTCGACAGTATCCGCCATGGCGGCGGTGAGGGTCTTGGGCAGGGAGGGCATGGGCTGAGGGCTTTCAATCCAGACGGGCAGGCTCGGCACCGATGGTGCCGTCGGCAGCGATGGTGATGCGGTCCACCTTGGCCTGCGCCTCGCGCAGTTTGGCCTCACAATGCCGCTTCAGCCAGGTTCCACGTTCATAGGATTGGATGGCATCGTCCAGCTTGGCCTTCCCCTCCTCCAGCTGGCGCACAATCCGCTCCAGCTCGGCAAGCGCATCCTCAAAGCTGAGGGCGGCGATATCGGGGGGCAGGGTCTGGTCGGTCATGGCATCAGCGCTGTCAATCGGAAGGCCGGACTGTATGTCCCCCGGCCCGCCGGTTCAAGTGCCAGTCACACGATGTCTCACGCCACCATCAGCGTCTTGACATGGGCTGCCGTGCTGCTGGCGAGTGCGCGCAGGTCGTAGCCGCCTTCCAGGACGGAAACGATGCGGCCCTTGGCGTGGCGGTCCGCCACCTCGATCAGCTTTTGCGTGACCCAGACAAAATCATCCTCCGTCAGGTCGAGCCCGCCCACGGGATCACGCATATGGGCATCGAACCCGGCGGAGATCATCAGCAGATCGGGTTTGAAGCTGTCCAACGCCGGGATCAGCTGCGTCTGGATGGCATGGCGGAATTCCGGGCTGCCGGCCATGGGCGGCAGGCAGGCATTGACGATATTGCCGAACATCCCCCGTTCCTTCACCGACCCGGTGCCGGGATAGAGCGGCCATTGATGGGTGGAGCCATAGAACAGGTCGGCATCCTGTTCACAGAAGGTCTGGGTGCCATTGCCGTGATGCACATCGAAATCGATGATGGCGACGCGGCGCAGCCGGTGGGTGGCGCGGGCATGGGCCGCACCCACGGCCACATTGTTGAACAGGCAGAACCCCATGGCCTGGTCGGGTTCGGCATGGTGGCCCGGCGGGCGGACGGCGCAGAAGGCATTGCGCGCCTCCCCCCCGCAGACGGCATCGACGGCCGCGACCACGGCCCCGGCGGCGCGCAGGGCGGCCCGGCCCGTGCCGGGCGACAGCACGGTATCGGCATCGATGCTGCCATGGCCGTCGGCGGGGATCGCGTCCAGCAGGGCCGTCACATGGGCGGGCGGGTGCACCCGTTCCAGCTGCGCGCGTGTGGCCAGCGGCGCATCGCGCCGGTCCAGGAACATGAAGGTCTCATCCTCCAGCGCCGACAGCACGACCCGCAGCCGGTCGGCACATTCGGGATGGCCATAGCCCGTATCATGGTCCAGGCAGTCGGGATGGGAGAAAAGCAGCGTGTTCATGCTTTGCGTCGTCCCCGGTCGTTTCCTCTGAGGTCCACCGATCTTTCGCGCCGGATGCGACCATTGCCATCATGGAGCGCGGGGTACAGCCTGTCTTTGCGACAGATCAGCCGCCCCGCCGGATGGTGAACCGTACCAAGGTCCCATGGGGCGTGTCACCCAGGACGTCGGTCGCAATCAACTGATGCCCGCCTTCGGTGCAGAAAGTCTGGAAATCCTTGGGCGCGGCCTTGTCCGTTGCGGTGACGGTCAGGATCTGTCCCGCCAGCATGGACCGCAGCGCCCTTGCCGCGCGCAGCACCGGCATCGGGCATTTCAGGCCCGAACAATCCAGCGTGACATCGCCATCCATGGGTTTTCCCTTCGTGGAAAAATCATCCACCCCCAGGGCTTGACGGGTGGCCGGACAGAACCAGTTTCGTTGACGCTATGGATGCCATGACACTGCCTGTCAAGACCGCCGCCGCTGCTGCCCTGCTGAAAGCCATGGGCAATGAACGCCGGCTGTCGGTCCTGCTGCACCTGTCGCAGGGCGAAAAATCCGTGGGCGAGCTGGAAAATCTGGTGGGCCTGTCGCAGTCCGCGCTGAGCCAGCATCTTGCGGTGCTGCGCCAGGAAGGCCTGGTCCGCACCCGGCGTCAGGCACAGACTATCTTCTATCGTCTGGAAGGGGACACTGTCAGCGCCGCGCTGGTGCTGCTGCGCCGCCTCTTTCCCGCGTGAAAGAGCGGATGGTGGGGCGTCATCGGCCCTGACAGGACCATGCC
>JAIXTS010000295.1 GCA_027483805.1 Azospirillum sp.
CCGCGCACTCCTTCCGAAGCGCCAGCGCGAAACGGTGAACCGTCCCATCGGGGCACCCCGCCCAATGGCCGCGCGACGCATTGCCGATGGCAGGTCTCCTGGCTCACGGGTCGTCGCACTTGCCCGGCCTTCCCAGTTTCCCAGTGGCCATGTCGGGCAGCACTCGCCGCTTACAGTTGCGGGGGCAGCCATGGCATTGACACCTTGCGGCGCCGCACCATGTTCCCTTTTCACCCCTTGCGGGGAACCATCGATACCCCGGTCTTACCGCGCCAGCGAGTGGCGCGCAAGGGTACCGTCATGTCCACACCGGACATGACACCGTCCCGGATGTGGCATGGAAGTAACGCTGGGCCAAAACAAGTGCCCTCGCCTCAGGCGCCCATCCAAAAGGCCATGGTCAAAAGATAAAATGTCCCGCACCGTCAAATGACTGGAACAAAACGGACATCAATCGGCCCCAAGGTAACATTCCTGAAAGCACACGGACGCAACCAGTTTCCCCAAACCGCAAGGGAAAAGGCCCATGATCCTGTCGCTTCGTTCTTCGGTGAAAACCCGGCTTGTCCTGTCCGGGGTGGGTTTGTGCCTGGGGCTTGGACTGGCCCTGACCATCGGCGCGGCCATCCAGGTGCAGCGGACCACGGGTGAACAGGTCCGCATGGCACTGAACGAGGCGACGACGGGCTTTGCCCTGATCGCTGCCGACCTTGTCGAAAACGCCATCGACAATGTCCGCATCATTGATGCCCAGACGGAAGGCGGATTGAAAACCAAGGGCCATTCGCGGGAAATGGTGTCGCAGCAGACCAGCGCTGCCGTCGCGGCCAATCCCGACATCGTGGGCGTCACGGTCGCATTCGAACCCAACGGTTTTGACGGCAATGACGCGGCCGGCATGGGCTTTGTCGGCGCTGACGCCACCGGTCGTTTCGTCCCCTATTTTTTCCGTAAATCCGACGGAAGCGTGGGGATCGAGGCGCTGGTGATGACGGTGGAGGCGGGGATCAAGGAATGGTACCTGGATCCGTTGGCCGCCAACCGCACCATGCTGACCCCGCCCTATCCCTACCCGATTGAGGGTAAGGAAGTGCTGATGGTGACTGTCAGCACCCCGATCGCGCGGGATGGCAAGCCCATTGGTATCGTCACGACCGACATGGCGCTGACCGCCTTGCAAAAGCAGTTTGCCGCCTTTCGTCCGCTGGACGCTGGCGATGTCCGGCTGCTGGCGCAGAATGGCAACTGGGTGGTGCATCCCGACACAGCACAGTTGAACAAGCCGCTGGCCAAGGGTCCGCTCGCCGATCTGGTGGCCCAGGCGCAGACGGCCGGGCGCGCCACTTATGCCACCCTGACGCTGGAAGGCACCGAACGGCTGATCTTCGCCACGCCGATCCGGTTCAACGGGGTACAGGAACAATGGGTCCTGCTGACTACGGTCCCCACCAGCGTGATCAGCGCGGCCCTGACCCGGTCGGTCACCACGCTTGCCATCATTGCCGCCATTCTGATCGCCTTAGGCGCCGGACTTTTCGCCCTGATGGGCAATAATCTGGCCCGTCCCATCCTGGCCCTGACAGAGGCGATGGCCCGCGTGCGGCGCGGTGACCTGAAAAGCAGCATTCCCGGCACAGACCGGATCGACGAAATCGGCAACATGGCGGAAGCCGTGGTGGCGTTCCGCGACGGTCTGGCGGAGGCCGAACGCCTGCGCGCGGAAGCCGCCCGCAAGGATGCGGAGGCCGAGGCCAAACTGAAATCCGACCGCCTGGCGCTGGCGGACCGGTTTGAACGCGAAGTGGGTGCCCTGCTGCATGCTGTGACCGACAGCGCCGAACAGATGGTGGAGATGGCACAACTGATGTCCGCCGATTGCGCCGACACCCAGCAGAGCACAGCCCTGGGCGCGTCTGCCGTAACGGAAGCGGCCAGCAATGTGCAGACCGTGGCCTCCGCCGCCGAACAGTTGCGCGCTTCCATCACCGAAATCGGATCCCAGGTACAGATATCCGCCAGCGTCGCATCGCGCGCTGCGGAGGAAGCGGGCAACGCCACCGGCACCGTCGATGCGCTTACACAAAGCGCCGATCGCATTGGCGCCGTGGTCAACCTGATCAGCGAGATCGCCAGCCAGACCAACCTTCTGGCCCTGAATGCGACGATTGAAGCCGCCCGCGCCGGTGAGGCCGGCAAGGGTTTTGCCGTTGTGGCATCGGAGGTCAAGAACCTGGCCACCCAGACGGCCAAAGCAACGGAGGAGATTGCCGAACTTGTCGCTTCCATCAGTGGATCGTCGGCAGAGGCGGCCAAGGCCATGGTGGGCATTGCCACCACGATCCGCACCTTCAACGAAACCGCTTCCGCCATAGCCAGCGCGGTGGAAGAACAGACCGCCGCCACCCAGGAAATCGCCCGCAATGTGACAGAGGCTGCGAACGGCACGGACGAGGCGTCACGCGCCATCCAGGGAATCGCCGACAAGGTCCTGGCCGTGACGGAGTCTGCCGTCATGGCGTTGGACAATGCCGCCAAGGTGCGTGACAACGCCAGCGCCACAGACCAGAAGGTCGGTGGTTTTGTGGCACAGATCCGTGCGGGCTGACGGCACGCGTCCCAACCCATTGCACCCCCGCCCCCGGAACGGGTAAGCCTATGCTCCCCTTCCCGTTCCGGGCCGCCCCATGCGTTTCCTGCACGCCGCCGACATTCACCTGGACAGCCCGCTGCTGGGTCTGGCCGCCAAGGCCGGCGGGCGGGCGGATCATCTGGTGGGTGCCACGCGCCGTGCCCTGGTGCGTCTGGTCGATCTGGCCATTGAAGAACAGGTCGGGTTCCTGGTCATTGCCGGCGACCTTTATGACGGTGACTGGCGCGACTTCATGACGGGCCTGTTCTTTGCGGGCGAAATGGCCCGGCTGGAACGAGCCGGCATCCCCGTCTATCTGCTGCGCGGCAATCATGACGCCGAAAGCACGATGACGCGGCGCCTCACCCTGCCGGCCAATGTCCATGTTTTCGACCATAAGAAACCGCAGACCTTCCGCCGCGACGATCTGGGCATCGCCCTGCATGGGCGCAGCTTCCATACCCGCGACGTCACCGACAATCTGGCCGCGACCTATCCGGCGCCCATCGCCGGTCTGCTGAATATCGGCGTGCTGCACACCGCACTGGAGGGCAAGCCGCCGCATGCGCGTTATGCCCCCTGCTCCACCGCCGATCTGAAGGCCAAGGGCTATGATTACTGGGCGCTGGGCCATGTGCATGAACGCGCCGTAATCGACCGCGACCCCTGGATCATCTTTCCCGGCAACCTGCAGGGCCGGCACGCCAATGAAACGGGGCCAAAGGGCGCTACGATGGTGACGGTGGCCGAAGGCCGCATCCAGGAGGCCACCCATGTCGTGCTGGATGATGTGCGCTGGGCGCGCCTGTCGCTGGACCTGGCCGGCGTGGATGATGAACGCGCCCTTTCCGACCGCGCCGCCACCGCCCTGGCCGATGCGCGGGACCAGGCGGGCGATCGCACCCTGGCCGTGCGCCTGGCCTTCACCGGCCGCACCCTCCTGCACCGCCGGCTGAAGGCCGATCCCGACTGGCTGGCGGCGGAGATGGAGACGGCCACGGCCCGCGCCGGCGGTGATATCTGGATCGAAAGGCTGGAGGTCCATACCCAGGACCGCCACGACGCGGCGGCCACGGGTGACGCCCTGGCCGACCTGACCGCGGTTCTGGCCGAACTGAAGGCCGATCCCGTGGCCCTGGCCCCGCTTCTGGCCGATATTGACCAGTTGAAGGCGCGTCTGCCGGCGGCATCGCTGGCCGACCTGGATCTGGACGGGCCCGACGCCCTGGCCAGCCTGCTGGCCGATGCGGAGGCCTTGTTGCTCAACCGGCTGGCAGGGGACGCCTGATGCGTATCGACCGTCTGGACCTGGAGCGCTACGGCCATTTCGACGGGACCAGCCTGGACCTGTCCGACGCGGGGACCCGGCTGCACATCGTGCATGGCCGTAACGAGGCGGGGAAATCCACGGCGCTGTCGGCCATCTGCGACCTGCTGTTCGGCGTACCGCACAACTCCCCCATGGGCTTCCGCCATACAAATTCAGCCCTGCGCATCGGTGCCCTGCTGTCCCTGGCCGACGGCACCAGGCTGGAGGTGAAGCGGCGCAAGGGCAGCAAGGCCACCCTTCTGGCCGGGGACGGCACCACGGCACTGCCCGACGGTTTGCTGCTGCCCCATCTCTGCGGCCTGGACCGTGCCGCGTTCCAGCGGCTGTTCGGCCTGGATCATGAACGGTTGCGGGCCGGTGGGCAGGCCATGCTGGAAGCGGGCGGCGATCTGGCCCGCACTCTGTTCCAGGCTGGCAGCGGCCTGTCCGGCCTGGACCGGATCGTGGCTGGCCTGAGCGACGATGCCGACGCCATCGGCAGCCCCCACCGCAAACAGGCCTCCAAACCATTGTGGCAGGCCGCCGATACCCATGCGGACGCGACATCCCGCATGCGCAACGAGGCGACGAGGGCCGAGGCCTGGGAGGCCGCCGAAACGGCGGTCGCCACTGCCCGCGCGCAGCTTTCCGGCATCCGCGCCACCCTGGCCGAGGCGCAGCGGGAGCAGAGCCGCCTGGAACGGCTGCGCCGCGTCCGCCCCCTGCTGGCCCGGCTGGATGAACTATGCCGCCTGCTGGCCGATGCCGGTGAGGGGCACGACCTGCCGGACACGCTCGCTGCCGACTGGCGACGGGCAGAGGCGGAGCTGCTGACCGGCACGCGCCAGGCTGAACAGGCGGCACAGGCCTTGACGGAGGCGGAAACCGCCCTGGCCGCCGCCGGCCCGGTGCCGGCCCTGCTGTCCCTGGCGGCCCCGATCGAGGCCCTGTACCAGCGCCAGGGCGAAATGGTGAAAGCCACCGCCGACCTGCCAAAGCGGCAGCAGGAGCGCGCCGCCGCCGGGGTCCGGCTGGAACAGGCGGCCCGTGACATCGGACAGGCACCGGACATGGACGGTCTGTCTGGCCGGTTGCCCGACCGGCTGCGGATCGCCCGCATCCGCGACAAGGTCAAGGAGCATGCGCGCCTGGATCAGGCCTGTGTCGATGCCGCCCGCCGGCACGAGGCGGCCAGTCGCGACGCCAGACAGGCCGAACGGCAACAACCGACCCAGGTCCCCGACGCCGCCCGTCTGGCGCGCGCCGATGCCGCCCTGACCGCCGCCCGCCGCTTTGGTGAAGTGGAATCGCGCCAGGTTGCGGCACGCCGCGCGCTTGACGATGGCACCGCGCGCCTGACACAGCTGGCGGCCCGTATGGGCCGTTTCACCCGGCCCCCTGCTGATCTGGCCGCCCTGCCCCTGCCGGCACCGGACAGGGTGGAGCAGCAGCGGCAACAGGAACAGACCCTGGAGAACCGCCGCCAGCGCCTGATGGAAGATCAGCGTGCCGCAGAGGCGGAGGCGGGCCGGCTGCGCCAGGCCCTGCGTACCCTGTCCGGGGCCGGGGATGTGCCCACGCCCTCGGTGATCGCCCAGGCGCGACGTGACCGCGACGGGCAATGGGTCGCGCTGCGCCCGCACCTGACCGCCGGCACCGTCCCGCCCGCCGACGCCGTGCCGGCCTTCGAGACCGCCCTGCGTGGCGCCGATGATCTGGCCGACCGCCGCGACCGCGATGCACAGCGGGTCGCCGACTATCTGCGTGCCGAAAGTGATCTGACCGCCTGCACCGACCGCATGGCCGCACTGGCAACGGATGCGACGGCACTGGCGCAGGAGGAACGGCGCCTGTCGGATGCCTGGGCCGATCTCTGGCGCCCAACAGGGATCAGCCCCGGCGGCCCCGCCGAAATGGCCGCCTTTCTGACCCAGGCATCTTCTGTTCTGGCGGCCCTGGATCACCAGACGAAGCTGGCCGAGGGTCTGGCCGCCCTCACCCACGACGCCGATCAATGTGCCGGCCACCTGCAGCGGGCGCTGAGCCTGTGCGGTGGCGAGATTGTCGAAGACACCCCGCTGCCGGCCCTGCGTGTCGCGGCAGAGGCCGCCTTTGCCCAGGCCCGGCAGGCCGCCGATGCCGCGGCCAAGGGCGAACAGCGTCTCACCCTGGCCCGCACGGCATTGGACAGCGCCACCGACGATCTGGCCAGCGCCGAACAGGCACTGGCCGATTGGGGGACCGGCTGGGCGGCTGACATGGCCAGCATCGGTCTGGCTGCACAGGCCTTGCCGGCAGAGGCGGAGGCGGCCCTGCGCGGGTGGGAGGATATCGCCGGGGAACTGAAGGACATCCGTGACCTTGATCACCGCATCGCCGGGCTGGAACGCGACATCGGGGTCTATCGGGGCGACAGCGCCGCCCTGCTGTCGGCCGCCACCGATCTGGTCCCCGGCCTGGATTTTGCGGCGGAGGCCGCGGCCGGTGCCCTTTATGATGCGCTGCGGCAGGCACGGGCGCAGGCGGCCCGTCGTGAAAGCCTGCTGGATGCCCGTGATCAGGCGGCCAAGCGCGCCGAACAGGCGGACCGGGCCGGCCAGGCCGCCGCCCTGGCCGACCTGCGCCGCCTGCACCGGCTGACGGATACCGATGATGTCCCCGCCCTGGTCACCGCTGCCGCCCGCCGCCGCGATCTGCGCGCGCAGACGGAGGAGGTGCGGGCCGAACTGGTCCGGGCCAGCGACGGTCTCAACCCTGATCACCTGCGCGACGCCGTCAGCGGCCTGGATCCCGACACGCTCGCCGCCCAGGTGGCCGACCTGTCGACACGGATCGAGGGGGCGCAGAATGATCTGGCCGACACGTCTGTGACGCTGCGGGAGGCCGAGCGCGCGCTGGAGGAGATGCGGCAGCGCGCCGGCATCGGCGGCGCGGCCCAGGATGCCGCCGATGCCGCCGCCCGCACAGCCGGCCTGGCCGGCCGCTGGTTGCGCCTGCGCGCAGCGTCACTGCTGCTGACCCAGGCCGTGGAACGCTACCGCACCCGGAACGAACACCCGCTGCTGGCACGCGCCGGCACCATCCTGGCCGCCATGGCCGCCAGCGGCGGCAATCCCGTGATGCGGCTGAAGATCGATTACGGCGCCGGCGACAACCCCGTCCTGGTCGGCATCCGCCAGGATGGCAGCGACGCCCACGTGGAGGGCATGAGCGAGGGGCTGCGCGACCAGCTTTTCCTGGCCCTGCGCATCGCATCGGTGGAGGCCCATGTCGCCCAGTCCACCCCCCTTCCCTTCATCGCCGACGATCTTTTCATCACGTCGGACGAGGCCCGCACCAGGGCCGGCCTGCTGGCGCTGGCCGAACTGGGCCAGGCCACCCAGGTGGTGCTGTTCACCCACCATGAATATGTGGTGCAGGCGGGGCAGGAGGCGCTGGGCGACGCGGTGCGGGTGCATCGACTATCGCTGCAGTGAGGGGGCAAATCGGTTCACCGTAAACCTGCCCACCCTCACGCCGGCTTGATGCCCTGGCCATAGGTGAAGATACTCTTCGGATCGACCTTCTTTTTCACCTGCTGCAGGCGGGCCAGATTGTTCCCGTAGTAGGCCCTGGCGTAATCGTCCAGCGTCGGGTCGGGGAAATTTTGATAGGCGCCAACAGCGCCGCACACCTTGTTGGCCAGGGCGTAGAAATCCTTCTGCCAGTTCAGGTTTTCATCGATCAGGCCCGCCGGATCTGTGGGCAGCCACCAGTTCATCTCCACCGAGAACAGCCAATCATTGCCGCGATGGACATAGGCCGTGGCATCGGCCGGCACATCGTTGCAGGCACCGCCTGTCTGGAAGAACTTATAAGCCACGGGCATGGAGGTGCCGGGCTGGGCGCGCTGTGCCTCGAACAGAGCGTCGACCGCCGCGCGGGTGATGCGCGACGCCTGCATGAAGCTGGATTTCTCCTGATAGAAATAGGGGAAGGTTTCTTCGGCCAGATAATCCTGGCCCACCCAGTAGGGGATGTTTTCATGCACCCAGACCTTGGTGGCCGTCTCCCACAGGGGGCCGAAAATATCCTTCAGTGTCTTGCCCTTGGTATTGTGCAGCTGCGCCAGGATCGACACTTCGCTGCCCTTGCCCTTGCCCTGGCAGCGCTGCTGGATGCTGGGCAGGGTGACATTGATCTTGCTGCCAAAGGTGCGCGGCGCGTCCGGCAGCTTGGTCAGCAGCTCAAACAGCACATCGGCCTGCTTGTCGGTCCATTTCAACTGACAGACCGATACGGTTTCCGCCGGGAAGGTGCGCAGCAGGAATTCCGTATTGATGCCGAAATTGCCACCGGCCCCGCCCCGGCAGGCCCAGTACAGGTCGCTGTCGGTCTTGGCATTGGCGTCATGACGCTCACAGTCCGCCGTCACGACGGTGGTACCGGCCAGAAGGTCTGAGGCGATGCCATACATGCGCATGCTAAAGCCGATCCCCCCGCCCAGCAGGAACCCCGCCGCCCCGACCGCGTCGCAGCGGCCATGGGTGATGGTCAGGCCCAGCCGTTCCATATCTTTATAGACCAGGGCGTTGCCGGTACCGCCCTTGACGCGGACAATGCCTTCCTTCTTGTCCACCACCTCGACCCCCGCCATCAGCGACATGTCGATCAACAGGCCGTTGGTCGAGGAATAGCCGGCATAATTATGTCCGCCGGAACGGATGGCGAAGGGCAAGCCCTGCTGCTGCACCCATTTCAGCGCCGCCTGCACCTGCGCCGTCGACTGACAGCGCGCGATGCCCATGGGCAGGGTGTTGTAGCGCAGATTGTTGGGCCGGCAGACATCGGTGAAAAACGGGTCCTGCGGGCGCAGCACACTGCCATCCAGCAGGCGGGAAAGGTCATTCCAGGCCGACGTCGGCGGACAGGCCAGCGGCGGTGTTGCGGCTCGGGCACTGCCGCCCACCGCCCAGGGCAGCGAGGCGGCCAGCGGCACCGCTGCCGCGAACTTACCCGCCCCCACCAGGAAATTGCGACGTGATGCCTCAACAGTGCGCAGCATGATGCCCCCCAAGCTTATAAACGCTTAGGTTTATAATGGCATATGCGCAATCGCGTCAACGTAGTGATATGACCAACGCGCGATCAGCATTCAATCCGGGTTCGAAACTATATCTTCCTAGCGGAATTTATTAATATCGATACCGAAACGTTTCAGCTTGTCGTAGAGGGTTTTCTTCGGTGTGGCCAGCGCTTCGGCCGCCGCAGCCACATCACCGCCCTGGTCGGTGAGGACAGCAATGATCAATTGCCGTTCGAACGCCTCCACCTGGGCGGCCAGCCCCACTTCCTCCGCCGCACCGGTCAGCAGGGCTGGCAGGCCCAGCGCTATCCGGTCGGCAACATTACGCAACTCCCGGACATTGCCGGGCCAGGTGTGGGACAGCAGTGCCTGCCGGTCCGTCGCCGGCACCAGCGGCGGCGGCGTGCCCAACCGGTCGCTGGCGGTCAGCAGGAAATGGTCCAGCAGCAGGGGGATATCCTCGCGCCGCTGGCGCAGCGGCGGGATGGACAGGGGCACCACATTCAGCCGGAAATACAGGTCCTCTCGGAACCGGCCCTGTTTCGACAGCGTGCCCAGATCCTCCTTCGTCGCCGCAACGAACCGGATATTGAGGGGGATGGTGCGGTTGGACCCCAGCCGTTCCACCCGCCGGTCCTGCAACACACGCAGCAGCTTCACCTGCGCCGCCATCGGCATGCTTTCGATCTCGTCCAGGAACACGGTACCGCCATCCGCAAATTCCAGCTTGCCGATGCGGGTCTTGGCGGCGCCGGTGAAAGCCCCGGCCTCATGCCCGAACAGTTCGCTTTCAACCATGCTGTCGGGGATCGCCCCGCAATTGATGGCCACGAACGGCTTGGATGCACGCTTGGAGAACTGGTGCAGCGCATGGGCCACCATCTCCTTGCCGCTGCCCGTCTCGCCTAGGATCAGGACGTCCGCACCCGTATCCGCCACCTGCCGGATCAGCTTTTTCACCGCCATCATGCCGGCCGACCGGCCCAGCAGGGCCGCATCCAGCCCATCCTGCTGCACCAGCGCCTGGCGCAACGCCCCCACCTCCGCCACCAGCCGGCGCCTTTCCAGCGCGCGATTGACGGTGGCGACCAGCCGGTCCGACGCGAACGGCTTTTCGATGAAATCATAGGCGCCGTCACGCATGGCGCCCACCGCCATGGCAATATCGCCATGCCCCGTCATCAGGATGACCGGCAACCCCGCCTCCACTGCCAGCGCCGCCTTCAGCAGCGCCAGGCCATCCATGCCGGGCAACCGCACATCGGTGACCAGCAGATCCGCCCCGTCATGGCGCAGCAGGTCAAGCGCCGGTTCCGCGCTTGCAAAGGCCCGCACGGGCAGGTCGGCCAGTTCCAGCGCCTGTTCCACGCCCAGGCGGACGGCATCATCATCCTCGACCAACAGGATGCGCGGTGCGCCCATGCTTACTCCCCCCCGCCTGCCGGCAGGTCGATGCTGAATAAAGCGCCGCCATCCCGCCCGTTCGCGGCCGTCAGGCTACCATTATGGTCGCGGATGATGCTGGCCGAAATCACCAGCCCCAGCCCCAGCCCCAGGCCCGGCGGCTTGGTGGTGAAGAACGGTTCGAACAGATGCGGCATATGGCTGTCGGCAATCCCCGGGCCTGTATCCGCCACGTGCAACCGCACATGCGCGCCCACCGCCGCCGCCGTCACCACCACGCGCCGCTCTTCCCGACCGGTAACCGCGTCCAGGGCATTGCCGATCAGATTGACCAGCACCTGCTCCAGGCGCAGCGGGTCGCACCGCACCGACAATCCGTCGGCCATCTCCACCGCCACCACCGCCCCCACCCGCCGTACCTTCTCGGCCAGGAGGGTCAGGGCATTGTCGATGGCGTGGGCCACCGCCACATCCTCCGGACGGTTGTCCGACCTTCGGGCAAAGGTGCGCAACTGTCCCGTGATGCGCGCCATCCGCTCCGTCAGGCCGGCAATATGGTGCAGATTTTCCTCCACCCGGTCCAGCTTGCCCCGCTCCAGGAACGCCGCCGCATTGTCCGAAAAGGTGCGCAGGGCTGCCAGGGGCTGGTTCAACTCATGGGTGATCCCCGCCGAAAGCTGGCCTAAGGCCGCCAGCTTGGCCGCCTGCACCAGATCATCCTGGGCACGGCGCAAATCGTCATTGGCCGCCACCAGTTCGGCGGTCCGTGCCGCCACCTCGCGCTCCAGCGCCGCGGCTGACCGTTTCCAGGCCAGGCTGGTCCGCCGCCGCTGCCGCCAATAGAGCCAGCCCAGCAGGCACAGCGCGGCCAGGCCCACCCCGCCGACCCGCCCCACATCGCGGGCCATCGCCACCCCATCCAGGCTGGACAGAAGGTAAAGCCGCCAGGTCGTGCCCTCCACCGCGCTGTTGCTGGCCAGATAGGTGCGCGGCACCCCGGCCAATGTTACCGTCCCATCCGCCCCGGGCCGCCAATCCAGCGCCCGCAGCGTGACCCCCTCATATTGCCGCGTATCGGCCAGCCGCACCTTCTCCGCCTCCGACAAAGGCGCCATCGTCCGGAAGGTCCAATCGGGCACCGACGACAGAATAACCACGCCATTGCCATCGACCACCAGGATACGGTCCGACAGCCCTGCCCAGCTTTTCTCCACCGGCGCCAGGGAGACCTTGACGACGGTAATGCCCAGGGTCAGGCCGCCTTCCTCCAACGCGCGGGCGAAATAATGGCCGGGCTCGCGGCTGGTCGTGCCAATGCCATAGAACCGCCCCGCGCCACTGGCCAGTGCGTCGCGGAAATAGGGGCGATAGGCGAAGTTGCGGCCCACAAAACTGTCCGCCTGCCGCCAGTTGCTGGCCGCCAGCGTCGTGCCGGCCGGATCCATCAGGTACAGTGCCGCCGCCCCCGTTCGCGCCGCGATCTGTTCCATATAGATGTTCGCCGCCTCGATGGCGGCCGCATCCTCGGGGCTTTGCAGGGCGGTGTGCAGCGTGCGGGACAGGCCCAGGATGGCGGGCGTCGTCTCATGCCGTGTCAGTTCGCTGCGCAGACCCGCGACATACAGCGCCCGCTTAGGCCCCGCCTGGCCCAACAGGGCCTCGCGGCTGATCCCCGCCGCCAGTTCGCCGCCAACAAGCCCAAGCGCAAGCGCCAGCAGCACGAAGCCCAGCCCGATCAAGCCGGGTGCGATCCGTTCAGACCTGCGCGGTGTCGGGGGGATGGTCATGGTCGGCCCAGGATAGGGCGCCGGCCGCCGCACGGCAAGGCCATGGCACAACACGGGAGCAGCCATGACACCGGGCGCAATTTCAACATGCCAATCCGTGACCGGTAACAATGATTTTTATGTGTTTTCATTATTCTGCCGTTAACATTTGGCGTGACAGGCTGACCCTGCCTCACCCGGAGGC
>JAIXTS010000174.1 GCA_027483805.1 Azospirillum sp.
GCATATAGGGCAGCGCCTCCGACAGGGTCTGGGCCTTGGCGAGCCATTCCTCGCGGGTCAGCGTCGGGGTGACGGAAACGGTCATGGGCGGGGGCTCCGGTCAGGGCACAAGGGCCAGGAAGTGTGACGGGCAAACGGGCGTGTGTCTAACACCAGTGACGGGTCGGGGCAATGCGCTTTCCCAGGGATCAGCCCGATAGGGCGCTTGCATGAATGTTCATGATGTGTTCCGATCACGGCTCTGGCATGTGGGAGGATGATCATGGCGGGCAAGCCGGTCCTTTATGGTGCAACAGGCTGCGGCTCCGCCGTCGTGGAGGCGGCCTTTATCCTAGCCGGCATGGATTACGATTATGTGGATGCCAATCCCTGGGAGCCGTCGGACGGCCTGACAGCGTTGAAATCCATCAATCCGCTGGTCCAGGTGCCCACCCTTGTCCTGCCGGACGGCGTCGTCATGACAGAATCGGTGGCTATCCTGCTCTGGATCATGGACCAGCGTCCGGGCCGGCTGGGGCCGGGACCGGACGATCCGCTGCGGGCGGGCTTCCTGCGCTGGCTGGTCTATCTGCCCGCCGCCATCTATCCCATGTACACGGTGCGCGATTTTGTCGACCAGTGGGTGACGGGCGAGCAGGCGATGGCGGAGCTGAAACAATCCACCGTCAACCGCATCCTGCTGTGCTGGAAGACGATGGAGGCCGCCTTGAAGCCGGCGGCCGGGTCATGGTTGCTGGGCACGGCCGACATGACGGCGCTCGACCTTTATGTCTGCATGATGACCCGCTGGACCCCGCGGCGGGACACGATCCGGGCCGTGGCGCCGGGGATCGTGGCCGTGGCGGAGCGTGTGGACGATGATCCGCGCGTGCGGGCCCTGTGGCGTCGCCACTTCCCCGCCGGTTACACCGACATCTGATGGGGCGGATGCCGGTAACGGTGCCATCCGCGCTACCTCGGCAAACCCGCCTTCCGCATTGTTCAACAGGCTGGCGGGCGGTCGCGGCTTGTGCTTTGCTGCGCGCATAAACCTTTTAACCAACCCCAGTTCAGGTGACGGAAACATGACCCCGGCGCACAATTTCCATCCCACGGTCCTGCGCGAATACGATATCCGCGGCATCATCGGAAAGACCCTGACGACCGACGATGCCCGCGCCATCGGCCGGGGCTTCGGCACCATGGTGGTGCGCGGGGGCGGCAAGAAGGTGGCCATCGGCTATGACGGCCGCCTGTCCTCCCCGGACTTGGAAGCGGCGGCGGTGGAAGGGCTGAAGTCCACCGGCCTGCATGTTGTACGCATCGGTCTGGGCCCGACGCCCATGCTTTATTTCACGGCGCGCCATCTGAAGCTGGATGCCGGCATGATGATCACCGGCTCCCACAATCCGCCGGATTATAATGGCTTCAAGATGATGATCGGCAAGGCGCCGTTCTTCGGCAGCCAGATCCTGGAGATCGGCAAGATCGCGGCCGCCGGCGATTTCGCCACGGGTGAGGGCTCGGAAGAGACGATCGACATCCAGGACGCCTATGTCGACCGTCTGGCCGCCGATTATGACGGCACCCGCGACCTGAACGTGGTCTGGGACAATGGCAATGGCGCCGCCGGTGAGATTCTGCGCCGGCTGGTGAAGAAGCTGCCGGGCACGCATACGCTGCTGTTCGATCAGATCGACGGTACCTTCCCCAACCACCATCCCGATCCGACCATTCCGGAAAACCTGGAAGACATCATCCACAAGGTGGCCCAGCAGAAGGCCGACCTGGGCATTGCGTTCGACGGTGATGCCGACCGTATCGGTGCCGTGGATGAAAAGGGCCGCATCGTCTGGGGCGACCAGCTGGTTGCCATCTATTCCAAGGATGTGCTGGCAGCATTTCCCGGCGCCACCATCATCGCCGACGTGAAGGCCAGCCAGACCCTGTTCGACCAGATCGCCAAGCTGGGTGGCAAGCCGTTGATGTGGAAGACGGGCCATTCGCTGCTCAAGGCCAAGATGGCCGAGACGAACAGCCCGCTGGCCGGCGAGATGTCGGGCCATATCTTCTTCGCCGACAAATATTACGGCTTCGACGATGCGCTCTACTGCGCCGTCCGTCTGCTGGGCCTGGTGTCGCGTCATGGTGAATTGTCGGCCCTGCGGGACGAACTGCCCGATGTGCTGAACACCCCGGAGGTTCGTTTCCAGGTCAGCGAGGAACGCAAGTTCGCCGCCGTGGACGAGATCAAGGCGCGCGTAAAGGCCGAAGAGGCTGCCGGCGGGGCCGAGGTCAACGATATTGACGGCGTGCGCGTGAAGACCCCCGATGGCTGGTGGCTGCTGCGCGCTTCCAACACCCAGGACGTTCTGGTCGCCCGGGCCGAGGCGTTCAGCCCTGAAGGGCTGGAGCGTCTGAAGGATGCCATCAAGTCCAACCTGGCCAAGAGCGGTATTGCCGCGCCGGCTGATTTCTAACCCGGACAGGTACCGCGACCGGCGGCCGGATGGCCGCCCGGTTGCGGGCCTGGGTTGCAGGCGGCATTTCCCAGCGTGGTTGACTCCGGGCCGCTTCGCCACTATAGACCACGCTTCGTTTTTGTACTCAGTAGTTTCAAGACCGGAGCAAGTACCGTGAAGCGTCCCTTCCAGCCCTCTAAGATCGTGCGCGCCCGCCGTCATGGTTTCCGCGCCCGCATGGCCACCGCCGCTGGCCGTAACATCATCAACAAGCGCCGCGCCCAGGGCCGGAAGAAGCTGAGCGCCTAAGGTACCGGCATGGCGCCTCCCAACGCAAAGGTGGGGCGCCTGACCAGACGGCCGCAATTCCTGGCCGTCGCGGGCGCCCGTCGCAAATGGGCCACGCCGGGCCTGGTTCTTCAGGCCCGCGCCCATGATGAGCGACAGCACCCCAATCCCGGCGAACCGCCGGTGCGGATCGGTCTGACAGCCAGCAAGAAGGTGGGGGGTGCGGTTGAACGCAACCGCGCCCGTCGTCGTCTGCGCGCGGCCCTGGCCGAGGTGCTGGCCCCCAATGCCACCCCCGGGCACGATTTCGTGCTGGTGGCGCGGGCGGAAACGGTGCGCCGGCCCTATGCCGACCTGAAATCCGACCTGACCCAGGCTTTGAAGAAGCTGCGGCTGTGGAAGGGTAAGCGGGAAGCGGCACAGGCCGAATCGGTACCGGCGAAGGATGAGAACGCATGAGCCCGGCGGCCTGGCTGCTCCGGGCTTTTGTGCTTTTCTACCGCTGGGTGATTCGGCCCCTGATGGGGCCGCCCCGTTGCAGATATCATCCCTCATGCTCACATTACGCGCTGGAAGCGCTTGGCGTGCATGGGGCGGTGAAGGGCAGCTGGCTGACCCTGCGACGTCTGGCGCGCTGTCATCCCTGGGGTGGGGACGGGTATGACCCGGTACCACCAAGGCATCCGGAGGCCTCCCCGGATGGAAAATGTTGCGGCGGGCATTGATCGCCCGCCGTTTTCATGTGACCAACCGGGCGTGCCCCGGTATGTAACCGGCCATTGAATTCGGAACCTGGACCAAAAACCCATGACGGATCAGAAGAACCTCATCCTGACCATCGTGATCTCGATCGCGATCCTGTTCGGGTTCCACTATTTCTATGAACGTCCGCGTCAGCTTGCCGCCCAGGCCGAGGCACAGCGGCAGCAGGCCTTGCAGGCCGAACAGGTCCCGGCAACCGTGCCCGGCACCACCCCCGGTATTGCCGGTGATGCCGTGCCGGCGGTCCGCGACCGTACCGTCGTCCTGGCCGAAACGGGCCGCGTGGCCATCGCCACCCCCAGCCTGCACGGGTCGATCAACCTGCGCGGCGGCCGCGTGGATGATCTGACACTGGCCAAGTACAAGACCACCCGGGACAAGAACAGCCCGGAAGTGGTGCTGCTGGCCCCGGTCGGGAGCGAGCATCCCTATTACGCCGAATTCGGCTGGGTTGCCGCCAATGCCGGCGACGCCGTCGCCCTGCCCAAGGCCGACACGGTCTGGACCGCCAGCGCCGATACGCTGACGCCCGACAGCCCGGTCACCCTGACCTGGGACAATGGCGCCGGCCTGGTGTTCGAACGGACCTTCGCCATTGATGCCAATTACATGTTCACGGTGACGCAGCGTGTGCGCAACCAGACGGGCGAGGCCGTGGCGCTGAGCCCCTATGGCTTTGTACAGCGCCGTGGCATGCCGAAGGTGGAAGGCACCTACGTCCTGCATGAAGGGCCGCTGGCCATCGTCGACGGCACCCTGAAGGAATACAAGTACACGGACCTGAAGGATGATGGGAAGACCATCAACCTGTCCAGCAAGGGCGGCTGGATCGGCATCACCGACAAATACTGGCTGGTCAGCCTGATCCCCGACCAGTCGGCCACCACCGACATGCGTGTCCTGCATCAGAACAGCGGCACCGACATCTATCAGGTCGATTACAAGGCCCCGGCTGTGTCGGTCGCGGCGGGCGCAGCGTCGGAGACGACCCACCGCCTGTTCGCGGGCGCCAAGATCGTCGGCCTGCTGAACGAGTATAATGACAAGCTGGGCATCGACAGCCTGGACTATGCCGTGGACTGGGGCTGGTTCTACTTCCTGACCAAGCCGTTCTTCCACGGCCTGGACTGGCTGGGTGTGACCATCGGCAATTTCGGCATCGCCATCCTGGTCTTCACGGTCTTCCTGCGTCTGGCCTTCTTCCCCATCGCGAACAAGCAGTATGAAGCCTTCGCGAAGATGAAGAAGCTTCAGCCCAAGATGGAGGAGCTGAAGAAGAAGCACGGTGACAACCGCGAAGCCCTCTCCATGGAGATGATGAAGCTGTACAAGGAGGAGAAGGCCAATCCGCTGGCCGGCTGCCTGCCCATCCTGCTTCAGATCCCCGTGTTCTTTGCGCTGTACAAGGTCCTGTA
>JAIXTS010000470.1 GCA_027483805.1 Azospirillum sp.
CCACAAACCAGATAACCCATCCCCGCAAACAGCCCAGCCTTCAACAGAGCGCCACGCCTCAGACAGCATCAGCACTGCACCCGCAGAGGCAGGCTCTCCACCCAAAGGCAAAGAACCGGATCCGGATACGGCTGGCGGACTTGTGGACTGCCATTCGCGAATGATCAATCCCCGCAGCTGGACGGAAATCTTGCCACCGAGATCGCAATAGTCGATGTCGAGCTTACGGACTTTACTGGGAGTGTCCTCTGTATGCGTGAATCGGACATAGACATAGCCTTGGTCCGGCATCGGACCGAAAATGTCCAGATGCTCCAGAGCAAAGGGCAGCATCGCCTTGGCGTCGCCCTTAACATCCGCATCACCCCTTTGTGCCAGCGAAAGCCCCACCACAGCCTGAAGCGCACTGTCAAGCAGGCAAGGATGCAAACCCAGCCTATGCCGATCCTCATAGGTAACAGAAGGCAGTGACAAGGCCGACAAGACGAAAAATTCACCCTCTACAGACCGACCGACATCGACCGTCACCAAGCCGCGCATGCTGGGGCCATGTATGATCTCACCCGCCTTGAACACTTCGTAAATCTGCTCCACGGGCAATGACTGACTGCACCTCGCCTTCAAATCCTGCAAATCAATGGATAATGGGGATTGGCGCATGTCCGGCGTCAGCATCCGCGCACTGCCCTGCGAGTGGACTATCAGGCTCCCGGAATCTTCCAGGCCGATCCGTCCATCGGCATGACTGTACACGGAATAGGTCAACCCCCCGTCCTCAGTAGCCTTTAAACCAACATGCAGATCCAGGGGTTGGTCACCCACCAGCACGGGGCGCAGGAAGAGCACATTGGACAGGTGGATACTGGCGGCACCGGCATCATGGATTTTGGTCAGACCATCTTGGGATTGCTCCAGCGCAGCGCGCACCATCTCGAACTGAGCGGCACCCGGCATCATCTTGCGGTCCTTCACCAGATGCTCAGCCAGGAAAAACTCGGTACCAGAGAGGCGCGCAGTGAACCGTTGCTCCCAGATGTCAGAACTGTTCCAGTGCAGGAGGGGATGCAGCCGGTTGACCATAGCAGACCCCAGCTGCGACTGCACTGAGGGACCCGCCGCTTCATCCACCCAATATCGCTCGGCGGCGAATGGGTAAGTGGGCAGTTCCGGTAGGGGCATACCCCGGTTGCCAAACAATGTCTGCCAACCCAGGGAATATCCTTGGCAATAGAGATCGGCAATTGCCCGGAGAGCCGACTGATGGGCACCGTCATCCACCCAGAGACCGGGCAAAGCCAGCTTGAAGAGCAACCCCTCTCCAAACTCCTGGATCATGCTCTGCGCCCGAAAATCACGGATGACCCTTCCGCGCAGCAGGTTCGGGCCGCCATTCCCTGACGCGACCATACTCAACAGGCTACGGGCATGACCGATATCTTGAACGATGAGCGCGCACCGATGCTCGAAATGCTGACGCGTGCATAGCAGAGCGTAGCTGATAGCCGCCAGCGCGACAGGCCGGCCTGATACATTGAGCATGTCAAGAAGATCAGCCGCCCGCCGTTCGAGTGCCTCCGTTGTCTTACCCGACAGGACCAGGAGATGCCAAGGTGCCGATGGGAGAGGTTCTTCACCTGAGGCCGGCGCATATTCCTCCACCACCATATGGGCGTTGGTGCCGCTCATCCCAAAGGCGCTGACAGCTCCCACGCGGGTTCGCCCTGGGGCCGTCTCCCAAGCGCATGCTTCACGGTTGACGAAGAACGGACCTGATGCCCAGTCAGCATAATCGCTGGGCTCAGCACAATGCAGGCTGGCCGGAATGAGGCCATGTCGTAGGGATTGCACCAGCCCGACAAGACTGACCAATCCGGAAGCAGCAAAGCAATGTCCGAAGTTTGATTTCGTCGATGTCAGCGCACAGAAGCGGCGCTGATCGGTCAAGCCGCTATACGCATCGCAAAGCGCCTGGACCTCGACCGGATCACCGATCCGCGTGCCGGTGCCGTGCGCGACGACATGCCCAATATCCCCGGCCTTAACGCCGGCGCGCTCCACCACGTCATGAATCAGGGCTGCCTGCGATGCCCCATTAGGTGCGGTAATACCGTTCGTCCGCCCATCGTAATTGATGCCGCTCCCTTTGATCACGGCGAGAATCACATCTCCATCCGCCTGTGCCTTCGACAATCGCTTCAAGACGACGGCGACCACCGCCTCCCCCGGAACCATGCCGTCGGCGTTACGGTCGAAGGCCCGGCACTTGCCTGTCGGAGAAAGCATTCCAGCTTGACTCATCACCACGAAGCTCTGCGGCGTCAGCACAAGGTTGACGGCCGCCGCGATGGCCGCATCGCAGTCCCGCGCCCGCAGGCTGAGGCATGCCTGATGGGCAGCGACGAGCCCGGACGAGCAGGTCGTGTTGATGGCCAAGGCAGGTCCCTGCAGGTTCAGGAAATAGCTGAGCCGCGAGGCAAGGATCGCGTCATTGTTACCGGTCAGCCCACCCTGATCACCCAGCAATGCCTGATAATCGCCCTGCTCGACACCGACAAAGACCCCAACCCTCTGTTGGCGGATACGCTCCCCTCCCAGACCGGCGCTTTCCAACGCCTTCCACGCCTCCTGCATCAGCAAGCGCTGGCGAGGGTCCATGAGTTTTGCATCGCGCGGGGAAATCTCGAAGAACCGGGCATCGAATTCGTCGATCCCATCCAGGGCACCCATCCATTTGCCATTCATCCTGCCGGACTTAGGAGGGACTTCACCGGAAACCCAATGCTCATAGTGGGGTTTCCAGTCGAAACGATCCTTTGGAATCTCCCGCACGGTGTCCACCCCGTCACGGAGGATGGACCACATCTCCTCTACCGAACGCGCATCAGGGAAACGCCCGCTCATACCGATGATCGCGATCGGCTCCGCCATATCCTCATCCTCTGGGCTGTCCGCCCTATCGACGGTTTCGTTGGTGACATCCGACAGCGGAATCTCTGGGCAAAGTGCCCGCAAGGGTGGTGCTTCCGCAGACTGCTTCGACAATATCTGCCGATAGGCCCGGGCCACAGCCTCAGGATGCTTTGCGATCAGATAAGCAGTTAGTTGCTCGATGGTGGCGTGGCTGAAGAACACCGCTGGGGTTACCTCGACACCGTAGAATGCGCTCAAGCGGCGAGCCAGTTCGGTCAAGCCGATGGAATCGAAGCCGAACTCAGCTAGATTCTCATGAACATCCAGCGCTGCACGCGTCATGCGCAGGATATCACCGGCCATCCCCGCGACATCCCACAACACGCAATCTTCCAGGCCCAACCCTGCCAGTTCTGGACGCTTCCCTTCAACCGGCGCCGCCGCCATCTCCTCCCCTGTCGGTCGGGGCACCGGTACGGGGCCAGCCCCGTCATTGCGAAGGCCAAGTATGGTGCCGATGCGATTGGGGTTTCCCGCCATGACCAATGTCTGCGGCGCGCCGTCGGCAAGCAGCCTTTCGAGCAAAGCCAGCCCTTCCTCTGCCTCCAGTGGGCGCTGGCCGCTTGAGCGGAGATAGAGCTCCGTGGCCGCGCCGGAGCGAAGCCCCATGCCCCCATCCCGCCAAAGCGGCCAACTGATGGATAACAGGGTAGTTCTGCTCCGCCCGCTGAATTGCTGGGCATAGGCCTGCATGTAGCGGTTAGCCATGGCATAATCGCATCCGCCAAAATCGCCCAGAGTCGCGGATGAGGACGAAAAGAGGCAGACGAAATCAGGCTCGGCATCAGCAATGCATTCTAACAGGACATTTGTCCCATCCACCTTGGGCGCCAGGACCGCGGCGAAAGTTTCCCCGGTCTTTTCCAGAACGGTCGCAGTGTCGCCAACGCCTGCGGCATGAAACACGCCGTCGATCCTGGCACCGAACCGATCTCGGGCCGCATCAATGCCAGAGCGCATGGCCCGGATATCCGAGACATCCGCTTGGATATAGGCTACGCGCGCGCCCAACCGCTCCAGTTCCGAAATCTGGGCATAGCGCACATCGTCCAGGACCGAACGACCTGTAAGAAGCAGGCTGGCCCCATACCGTCGTGCCAGATGCTTGGCACAGAGCAAACCAAGCCCCCCCAGCCCACCGGTAATCAGATAGATGCCCCCCCTTTTGAAGACGGTATCCTTCTGAAACCCGCCTTGTTTGCGGGGCCTGACGCGAAGCAGCTTTCTTTGCCCATCTTCGTAAAGGACACTGCCGTCATCCGTAAGGCTTTCGCGCCATAGCCACTCAGCCCAACGCTGCATGCCGCCGGGTCTGGAGGGATGGGCTTCCATGACAATGGCTGCCCTCAGCGCCGGCATGATCTGCGGAAGCGAGCGCGTCATCCCTATCCAGGAATCAAACATACAGCGCTCTGCTGCGTCCGCAGCCGGTGCGGCCAGCAGCAGTCTGGCCTGAGTCAAGCCCGCCTGCGCCATGCCCTGGACCAGCTCAAGGAGCGTCAGGTGATCTAGAGCCTCCCCATCGCGATCAAGCGGCCAGAGATACCACACGGCGTCAATCGGGCCATGGCCGGCCACAAT
This sequence comes from Azospirillum sp., assembly GCA_027483805.1. Taxonomy (GTDB): domain Bacteria; phylum Pseudomonadota; class Alphaproteobacteria; order Azospirillales; family Azospirillaceae; genus Niveispirillum. The sequence goes on from JAIXTS010000470.1 coordinate 4,552, forward strand.
CCTTAAAATTGCCTGTGCGATATCGGCATTATCAGGTCGGGCCAGAAAGATCACCTCCACGTCCGGCGCCATGTTTTCCAAGGTTTCGCAAAGTGGCTTGCGCAACTCTGGACGTGACAGCAGACAGATGATCCGTTTAGGGGGGAACTGAACCGCTAGGTCCGTTTCTGACAACGGAACGTCTTCCCAGACTTCGTCGAACAGCAGGATGTCGGACATCTCATCGGCTGCCGTCAGGGATGCAGCACCTGTCGCAGACCCCAGTTCCCCCGTGAAGCCTATGGCACGGGCCGGATCAACCCAGTACCGCTCTCCAGAAAAAGGATAACAAGGCAAGGAAACACGGCGGCGCTGCCCGCCCTCGTGCAGCATGCTCCAATCCACTTCGACGCCCCGCACCCACAGCTC
>JAIXTS010000334.1 GCA_027483805.1 Azospirillum sp.
AAGGGGGACGGAACCATGAAGTTCTCCCACGCGATCATCGAAAAGAACGTCATCCTGATGGCGGTGCTGACCCTGATCACCATCTCCATCGGTGGTCTGGTACAGATCGTGCCGCTGTTCACGGTGGAAACCACCATCGAACGGGTCGACGGTATCCGCCCCTACAGTCCGCTGGAACTGGCGGGCCGCAACATCTATGTCCGCGAAGGCTGCTATCTCTGCCACAGCCAGCAGATCCGCACCTTCAAGGACGAGGTCGAGCGTTACGGCCATTACAGCCTGGCCGCCGAGAGCATGTATGACCATCCTTTCCAGTGGGGGTCGAAGCGTACCGGGCCGGACCTGGCCCGGGTCGGCGGCAAGTACTCCAATGACTGGCATGTGGCGCATCTGAACAACCCGCGCGCCCTGGTGCCGGAATCGATCATGCCCACCTATGCCTTCCTGAACCGGCCGCTGAATTTCGACGATGCGGCGGAGCATCTGAAGACACTGCGCACCCTTGGCGTGCCCTATTCCGAAGATGACATCGCCAATGCCGGCAAGGACCTGAAGCTTCAGGCGGGCGCCCTGCCCGATGAGGATACGGCCGCCCTGCTGGCCCGCTATCCCAAGGCGCATCTGGGCGATTTCGACGGCAAGCCGGAACAGGTGACGGAGATGGACGCGCTGGTGGCCTATCTCCAGATGCTGGGCACGCTGGTCGATTTCACCAAGATCAATCCCGAAGACCTGAAGCAGTGAGGGGGATGTCATGCATGAACTTCTCCCCTTGCTGAAACAGCTCTGGCTGGTCTGGTTCCTGGTGCTGTTCCTCGGGATCGTGTTCTGGGCCTTCCGGCCCAGCGCCAGGCGCCGGTTCGAGGCCGACGCCATGATCCCCCTGAACGACGACCCCAGCCCCGCCCGAAACAATAGGTGATCCCATGCCGACGAAGATCGAAAAGGACGCCACCACGGGCACGGACACGACGGGCCATGAGTGGGACGGCATCAAGGAACTGAACACGCCGCTGCCGAAATGGTGGCTCTATACCTTCTATGCCTGCATCGTCTGGGGCTTGATCTATACGGTCATCTTCCCGTCCTGGCCGACGCTCAGCAGCCATTTTGGCGGCACGTCGGGCTGGACCCGGCGTGGCGAAGTGGCGGAAGCCCTGGCGGCGCAGAAGGCGGGCCAGGCCGATATCCGCGAAAAAATCGTGGCCATGGACATTGACAGCATCCGCAAGGACCCGGCCCTGATGGGCTATGTCCAGGCGGCGGGCCGCGTGGCCTTTGCCGATAATTGTGCCGGCTGTCACGGTGCCGGTGGCGCCGGGGCCGTGGGCTTCCCGACGCTGGCCGATGATGACTGGATCTGGGGCGGCAAGCCGGACCAGATTTTGCAGACCATCACCTATGGCGTGCGTAACACCAACGAGAACAGCCGCGTCTCCGACATGCCGCGCTTTGGCGCCGATGGTCTCTTGACCAAGGAACAGATCGGCGATGTCGCAGACTATGTCCTGTCGCTGTCGGGCAATGCAGGCAAGGCCGACGCCATCGAACGCGGGGCCGTGGTCTTTGCCGAGAATTGCGCGGCATGCCATGGCGAGAAGGGCGAAGGCATCCAGGACATGGGCGGCCCCCGCCTGTCGGACGGCATCTGGCTCTATGGTGGCGACCGCAAGACGGTGGTGGAGACCATCACCTATGCCCGCCGCGGCAATATGCCGGCCTGGATCGAACGTCTGGACCCGGCCACGGTCAAGGTGCTGGCGACATATGTTCACGCGCTGGGCGGCGGGCAGTAACCCCCCTAACCCTTTGCCCCCTGCCCAACTTGCACCCCGCCGGAGAGAGACCGGCGGGGTGTTTTGTTATGTCCGGGGTGTGGCCTTCGGCGGAGGTCGTAATGCTTTGATGGCCGCCAGCACTTGGCTAAGCAGGCTGGCGGGTATCTCCCCGTAAACGAAGCTGCCTGAGCGGTTTGGGATCGGACGAACGTCGAAGCCGGGCCATGTGGTTACATTCAGATCATCAATGATTATCCATGACGCTTGCTGGTCCAGACCAAGATGGGCTTTGACCTTGGGCGGGATGGGTATGCCACGCCCCCTTGGCGGCTCGCTGTGGGTGATTGGCACTAAATAGGCGCGGGTCTCGCCCTCCCGTATCCCCGCTGCGATAATCAGGCACGGCCGCACCTTCCGCCCCGTCTCCTCCCCCTGCTCAAACTGATTGCGCCAAAGGTAGGAGAAATGAACGACCAGTCCCGGTGCTGGGGATGGCAGGACCATTATTCAGGTCCGGTCATCAGATGATCCAGTTTTTGGGCCGCCGCGCTGGGTTCGGCGCGCTCGATATCGGCCCACATATCCTCCGTCAACTCGCCCGGATGATAGGCTTGCCGCGCGGCCTTGGCCTGTTGGAGGATTTCAAAATCCTCGGCGGAGACGTAGTAGCCCACCACTTTCCCGTAAGAGGTAACGGCAACCTCTTCCCGCTGGACCTTGCGCTGGTAGGTGCCGAACTGCCGGACAAACTCGGCTGATGTGACCATAACCATGTCTGGCCTCTCCGATTACATATCTTCTGTATTTTACGGAAGATTTGGCGCTGTGCAAGCGTGGTATGTTCCAAGCCAATGTTGAAGCTGTCAGTCATGTGATAAGTTCGAGGCCAGCATCATATCGACCTTCAATGAACGGGATTTCGGCGCCGTTCCTGCCCGGTTCGGTGTGGAAATCATGGGGCCGGCGGCGGTCCTGAAGAGGATACGGCAATGAAGACGATACAGAGCACATTCCCGCTTCGGCTTCCCTCCTCGATCAAGGCCGAGGTGGAACGGCGCGCCCGTGCAGATGGCATCAGCATCAATCAGTTCATTGCGACGGCTGCTGCGGAGAAACTAT
>JAIXTS010000305.1 GCA_027483805.1 Azospirillum sp.
CCCCACGCACGCGCGGCTGCGAAGTCCGGCGCGAGAATGGCGAAACCCTGATCTGGCTTGGCCGCCTCCATGTGATTTATACGCCGGGCCGTTGGCGCCCGGTGGCCAGGGGACCCACAGAAGATGGCCGTCACCATGATGCCTACCAATCCCGGGACCGCCGCATGGCATCCTGAAACGCTGGACCCTCTGGTCCGCGTACTGGAAGCGCTTCGGACACTGGACCCCGACCTGCCCATTCAATATGCGCTGTCATTCCTGACCATCGCGCAGAATGAAGGCCTGTCGATCCGTGACCTGTCGGAGCGTCTGGGCATCGCTCAATCCTCCGCGTCCCGTAACGTGGCCGCCTTGTCGAAGTGGCACAGCTTCGGCAAGGCCGGTCATGATCTCGTGCAGGCGGAGGAAGACCCGCGGGAGAGGCGGCGCAAGATCATCACCCTGACCGACCGGGGCCGTGAACTGGCGGCACAGCTGTCGGACCTGATCCAGCCCCATAACCGCCCGACCCTGCGCCGCACCGCCTGATCCGGGATCGGGTGGCGATAATGCTTGTAGATCGTCTGCTTGGAGACACCCCCCACCTCGGCCACCCGGTCCATGCTGGCGGCATCGCCGTCCTGGGTAAAGACGGTCTCCGCGGCGTCCAGGATGGCGTCACGCTTGGCCATGTCCAGGGGCCGTCCGGCCCCCGGCGCGCTTCCTTCACCTGATCCTGGAACCCTTGATCGCGCGCGCCTTCCTCGATCACATAATCAAGGCTGGCCAGGAACAGGGCCATCAGGTCGGGATCATGCCGCCGCCGCTAAAGCCCTGCAGGGTGCGCCACAGGACCAGTTCTTCCAGGGAGGAGGATTGGGCACACTGCATGCTGGCGATGGCCCCAGGCATGACCTGTCCGCATGGTCACAAGCCCAGGCTTGCCTGGACGCGGCAAACGGCGCTCTACTGCGCAGGGCGTCAGGGCATCATGGGGCATCGGAATGACAGGCGCGGCTTACGACCGCCGGGCTTTGCTGCGGCTGGGTATGGGTCTTATGGCGGGGGTGGCAATGCCGCTGCCCGTGCGCGCGGAGGGCGGGGTGGACCCCATCCTGGATGACCCGAAGCTGCGCTTTATCAATGTGCCGCCCTTGCTGCTGCCAGGGCGGGAACGGTTTGCCTTCATCCGCATCGTCATGCGGCTGGTGGTGCGCCGGACGGAGAAGCTGCCGCTGGAGGCGGCGCTGGTGAGAGATTACATGCCGCGCATCGTCGGGTTGCTGACCGAACAACTGCCGGAAGACGAAAACCTGACCCGCACGTCCGGTCCCAACGACTTGATGGCCATGAAACGCCATGTGCGCGATCTGGCCAACAACATCATCGGCCAGCCGGTGATTGAGGATGTGCTGATCGTCAGCTTCCTGTCGGGCTGATCCTCAATTCAGCATGCCGCGCAGCCGGTAAAGCGCATCCAGGGCGGCGCGCGGCGTCAGTTCGTCCGGATTGATCCCGCGCAGTTCCGCTTCCAGCATTGATGGTTCCGGTTCCGCAATAACCTGTCGCGGTGGTGGCTTCTGCGCCATGGCGGCAAACAGGGGCAGGTCGTCGGCAAGCCGGCTGGCGGCACTGGCCTGGTCGCCCTTCTCCAGGATTTGCAAGACCTGTTCCGCCCGCGAAATGACAGCGGGCGGCAGGCCGGCCAGGCGGGCGACATGAATGCCATAGGACCGGTCGGCGGCGCCGGCCGCCACCTCATGCAGGAAAATGACGTCGCCCTTCCATTCCTTGATGCGCATCGTATGGCAGGACAGGTCGGGCAGCTTGGCCGACAGCGCCGTCAGCTCATGGTAATGCGTGGCGAACAGCCCGCGACAGCGCGCCATCTCGTGCAGATGTTCCACGCAGGCCCAGGCGATGGACAGACCGTCGAAGGTGGCCGTGCCGCGCCCGATCTCGTCCAGGATCACCAGCGAATGGCGGGTGGCCTGGTTCAGGATGATGGCCGTCTCGACCATCTCCACCATGAAGGTGGACCGGCCACGCGCCAGATCATCGGCCGCGCCCACGCGGCTGAACAGCTTGTCCACGGTGCCGATGCGGGCTGACCGGGCCGGGACATAGCTGCCCATCTGGGCCAGCACGGCAATCAGGGCATTCTGGCGCAGGAACGTAGATTTACCGGCCATGTTGGGACCGGTCAGCAGCCACAGGCGCTGTCCCGGCGACAGGTCACAATCATTGGCGACGAACGGCCCACCGCCCTGTTCAGCCAGTGCCTGTTCCACCACGGGGTGGCGTCCGCCGCGCACATCGAAGGACAGGTCACTGGCCATTTCCGGCCGGCACCAGCCAGCATCCACGGCCAGGTCGGCCAGTGACGCCGTGACGTCCAGCGTCGCCAGCGCCCGCGCGGTGATGGCGATGGGATTGGCCACGGCAATGACGGCCTTCACCAGCTGGCCGAAAATCTCCAGCTCAAGCGCCAGCGACCGGTCACCCGCCTCCGCCACCTTGCGTTCCAGGTCCGACAGGGCAACGGTGGTAAAGCGCACCGCACCCGCCATGGTCTGGCGATGGATGAAATCGGCCCGGTGTTTCTCCGACATCAACTTGTCGGCATGCGTAGCCGTAACCTCGATATAATAGCCCAGCACATTATTGTGCCGGATCTTCAGCGACGGGATGCCGGTCGCCTCCACATATTGCGCCTGCAGGTTGGCGATGTGGCGCCGGCTGTCATCGCGCAGCGCGCGCAACTCGTCCAGCGGCGGAGAATAACCCGCGGCGACGAACCCGCCATCGCGCGCCAGCAGAGGCAGTTCCGTGCCCAGCGCCCGCGACAGAAGACCGATCAGCGCCTCATGATCCACCCCCTGGCCGCCGCCCAGCCCATCCACCACGCGGACCAGTCCTGCCGGCAAGGGCGGTGCGATGCCGCCGGCGCCATAGGCCAGACGCCCGCGCAGCGACACGGCGCGGTCCAGCGCATCGCGGACTGCCGCCAGATCGCGCGGACTGCCGCGGTCCAGTGTCAGGCGGGACAGGGCCCGCTCCACATCGGGCGTGCGGCGCAGTTCCTCGCGGATATCGATCCGCAGCGCGGTTTCACCGGCCAGATAGGCGACCATGTCCAGCCGCCGATCGATGCGCGCCGGATCGGTCAGCGGCGCCGAGAGCCGCCCGGCAAGCAGACGCGCCCCGGCTCCGGTTACGGTGCGGTCGATGGCGGCCAGCAGGCTGCCCCGACGCTCCCCGGTCAGGGTGCGGGTCAGCTCCAGATTGCGGCGGGTGGCGGGGTCGATCTCCATCACCTGGCCGGCGGCCAGACGGCGCGGCACATCGAAGCGGGGCAGACGGCCCTTCTGGGTCAATTCCACATAATCGACCAGGGCACCAGCCGCCGCCACCTCCGCCCGGGTGAAGCTGCCGAACGCATCCAGCGTGCCGACATTGTAGAGCGACAGCAGGCGCTTGCGCCCATTCTCGCTATCGAACCGCGCATTGGGCTGGATGGTCAGGCGCGCGCGCCATTCATCCCAGAGCGGCGACAGTTCGTCCGTCTGGCTCAGCCGTTCAGGCAGCAGCAACTCCCCCGGCGACAGACGGGCCAGTTGGGATGGCAGGGTGGCGCGCTCCACCGGACACAGGGTCAGTTCACCCGTGGACAGGTCCAGCCAGGCAAGCCCGCCCTCGCCCCCCGCCTCGGCCAGAGCGGCCAGGTAATTGTTGGACCTGGCATCCAGCAGCCCATCCTCGGTAATGGTGCCGGGGGTGACGACACGCACCACGTCACGCCGGACCACCGACTTGCTGCCGCGCTTCTTGGCCTCCGCCGGGTCCTCGGTCTGTTCACAGATGGCAACGCGGAACCCGGACCGGATCAGGCGGGACAGGTACTGCTCGTGCGAATGAACCGGTACGCCGCACATGGGGATATCCTCCCCCTGATGCTGGCCGCGCCGGGTCAGGGTAATGTCCAGCGCAGCCGCCGCCTGCACCGCGTCATCAAAAAACAGCTCATAGAAATCCCCCATCCGGTAGAACAGCAGCGACCCGGGATGCTGGCGCTTGATTTCCAGATACTGCGCCATCATGGGGGATACAGGACTGTCGGGGCGGGTGCTGCTGTCGGTCACGGGGTCGGTCACAGGGCTGCCATAAGGGATCGCGGCACCCTAGCACCGGCCATGCCGCGTCTCAAAGCGTCAGTGCCGAAGCCTCGAAACTGACCAGTTCGTCCTCCACCACCTCGTCGGTCGGTCGCAGCAGCGGGCTGGACTGGCGGCGCACGGATGATCCCGATATGCCGCACAAAAGCATGTCGATACGGTCGGGCTGGTTGGACAGGGGCAGGATTACCGCGTCCAGCCGCAGCCGGCCTCGGCGGGTGTTCACCACCGCCTCGGTTGCCACGGGACAGGCCACCCGGCTGGCCCGATCCATCCAGTGCCGCCAATGATCCCCAAGATGAGCAGGCCAGGAGTGACGCAGGGTGGTGCCCGTCAGGGCACGCCCAAACAATCCGTCCAGGCCGGTCCCGACCAGGCGATAGCGGTAATCATCATCCAGAACGTCCAGCAGCATGATCCAGGGCAGCAGATGCTGGATCTCGGCAGGGTCCAGATGGTGACGGGCGGGGGCCAGACGGTCGGCCCCGCGCCGGCCCGACCAGTAAGCGACAAGCCCCCGCAGGCGCGGATCAGAAACCGCGTCGACCCCGGTGATGGCCTTGACGGGCACACAGGCGACACCACTCACGTCCCACCCCGAACTGGCACCGGCAGGGTGCCGGCGGGCCATAGCCTACGCTGCCAGATGTAAAGAAAGCCTTATCTGACGCCCAGCAACGGACCCAGGAGCCGCACCCTGCGCGCCAATTCATAGGTCGCAAAGCAACCGGCCAGGGTCAGGGCAACGATCAGCAGCGACTCGACCAGAACGGGCAGATTCAACGGCGTCAGGTGATGGCCGATCACCACGATCAGGGTCTGGTGGATGATGTAGAAGGGAAAGACCCCCACCGACAGATAGCGTAACAAGGGTGTGGACCGGTTCAGATGCCGGCGGGCAAAGCCCAGGACCGCCAGGATCATGGCCCATTGCTGCACGCCGTAGGTGGTGCGGGCGATACGGCCCAGGATATCGCCGCTGAAAGGCAGGTTGTTTTCATGAAAGGTCCAGAGCGACCAGCAATAGACATAAACGCCCCAGGCCAGCAGGGCCACCGCCAGGGTCGGCCAGCGCATGCCCGCCAGCCGATCGAACAGGTCGCCATTGCGGGCAATGGCATAGCCCAGCAGGAACATGACAAAGCTGACGGCATGGTTGTACCAGTCCCAGACCAGATTATGGGTCACGGGGAAGCGGTCATACAGCGCCAGACGCAGCCCGACCAGGATCACCATCGGCCCCAGCAGCAGCATCCAGGGTCGACGTGTCCACACCCCCTGCCCCAGCCGGATCAGGGCCCGGCCACCGCCCGCCACCAGGATCAGCGACAACAAACCCGTATAGAGCAGCAGATAGGCCACAAACCACATATGGTTCCAGGTGGGCAGGGTCAGGCAATCATCCCCCCGGCAGAAGCCCTGATAGAAGGACAGGTAGCGGCCATAGAAGGCCAGGAACCCGTCGGCATACTGGATCTTCTCCACCACCTCATAATAGGGCTGTGGCACCACCAGCACCGCCATGACGAACAGAAGCGGAATGCCCAGGCGCGGCAGGCGGGAGCGGGCCAGTTCCCCCGGCCCCATCCGATCCGCCATGAAGCGGGTGGCGACGCCGGAGATCAAGAACAGCAACGACAGGCGCCAGGGATTGGACAGCAGCATCAGCGGCTCCAGTGCCGGACCCACATGCTGGCTCTTCACATGCCAATCCCAGGTCACGTAGAACATGCCGACATGGTAAAGGATCAACAGGCCGAAGGCGCCGACCCGGACCCAGTCCAGGAAAGGCAGGCGCTGGTCATGGGCGGGCGGGACGGATGGGGCAGGGCTTGTCATCGTCATCTTCATCATCCGAAAAGCGGGAAACAGGTGCCGGCCCCCGCTTCTGGCCCCGGCGCGTCTTGGTCGGCAAGGCGGCAGGGACGGACGGAACCGGCCCTGACACGGGCGTGACGGACGGCACGATGCCTGTGACGAACGGCGGGACGAGCGGCGAAAGTGCCGGTTTGGGCGGCTTTCGGCCCTATCTGGTGCTGGTGCCGCTGACCCTGCTGTTTGCGCTGGTCAACACCATGTCGGCGTGGGAAGACCGGGATGGTTGGCCCTTCTGGCTGCCCATCCTGACGGAATTCAGCAGTGCCGTTTCCATCCTCTGCCTGTGCTGGATTCCGGCCTGGGCGTTGGGCCGGGCGCCGCTGGTCCCACCCTGGGGCTGGGCGCTGGCCCTGCATCTGCCGGCGGCCCTGCTGTTCAGCCTGCTGCATTCCGTCGGCATGGCGCTGCTGCGCAATGGCACGGCCCTGCTGCTGGATTTGGATTACCGGTTCAACCTGTCGGCCTCCGTCCTGATCTATGAGGGTCGCAAGGATGTGATGAGCTATCTGCTCATCTGCTGCATCTTCCTGCTGTTCGGACATGGACGGGGAGCAAGGGCCTTCCAATCCACACCCCAGGTGGCAGCGGCGGTGACGGTTCCGGTCAGCGCCCCGCCGCCCGCAGCGCAATTGGACATCCGCGATGGCGCCCGGCTGCTGCGCGTGGCCGTGGCGGAGATTGTGGCGGTCAGGTCTGCCGGCAATTATGCCGAATTCCTGCTGACCGATGGGCGCCGCCCCCTGATGCGGGCCACGCTGACGCAATTGACCGAAGAACTGTCGGCCCATGGCCTGTTGCGCACCCACCGGTCCTGGCTGATCCATCAGATCCATGTGCGGGGGCTGGAACCGGAAGGCTCAGGTGACTATGAGATCACCCTGTCGGACGGTACCAAGGCCCCGTTGTCACGGCGCTTCCCCGATGCGCTGGAATGCCTGCGCAAGGCTACGGTCAGCGGCTGACGAGCCCCAGCAAGGCCGTCGCCCCCGCCTCCACCATGTCCAGCACCTCCACAAACCCTTCGGCCCCGCCATAATAAGGGTCGGGCACATCACGTCCACGCCACGGTGCGGGTGCAAAATCGCTGAACAGGGCCAGTTGCGCCGCCGACCCTGCCGGCGCCAGACGGCGCATGATGTCCAGATGCCCGCGATCCATGGCCAGCATCAGGTCGAACCGGTTGAAATCGTCTGTCACCAGCTTGCGCGCCCGCAAGCGCGACAGGTCGTAGCCACGGTCGCGGGCGGCGCGGACGGTCCGGGGGTCCGGCCCGTCACCGATATGGTATCCATGGGTACCTGCGCTGTCGACCAGCACATCAAGACCGGCATCGGCCACCAGTTGGCGGAACACCCCGTCGGCGGTGGGAGAACGACAGATATTGCCGGTACAGACGAACAGGACAGATCGCATGGCAGGACCTGACGGCTGGTTGCGGGATCGATGAACGGTTGATAGCAGGCTCGGACCCTCTTGTCCGCTGCCCCGGCACCATGCCACCCTGCGGCCTGGCCCTTCCCCCATCGCCGCCAGGTTGCAGCATGATCGACGCCCCTCTGAAGCGCCTTCTGCAGGGTTTACGGCCCGATACCGGGCTGGTGATCCTGACCGGCGCCGGGATCAGCCGGGAATCGGGACTGCATACTTTCCGGGATATCGACGGCATCTGGGCACAGGTCCGTCTGGAGGAAGTGGCCACCCCCCAGGCCTTTGCCCGCGACCCCGCCCGAGTCCAGGGCTTCTACAATGCCCGGCGCCGGGCCGTCCTGGATCCGACCGTCCGGCCCAACGCAGCCCATGAGGCGCTGGTCCGGTTGGAGCAGGGGTGGCGGGGGCCGTTCCTGCTGGTCACGCAGAATGTCGATGACCTGCATGGCCGGACGGGATCATCCCGCCTGCTGCACATGCATGGCGAATTGCTGAAAATCCGCTGCGCAGACTGTGACCGTGTCACGCCTTTCGAGGACGACCTGGACACCGGTGCGATCTGTCCTGATTGCGGCGCCATCGGCACCCTCCGACCGCATATCGTCTGGTTCGGGGAAATGCCACTCTTCATGGACAAGATTGGCGAGGCGCTGGCCGATACGGGCCTGTTCATCGCCATCGGCACGTCGGGTACCGTTTACCCCGCCGCCGGCTTCGCGGCGGAGGCCCGGGCCAATGGCGCCGTCACCCTGGAAATCAACATGGCGGAAACGGGCGGTCGGTTCGATGCAGGTTTGTACGGCCCCGCCACGCAGACCGTGCCCACCCTGGTCGATTTTCTGCTGAAGGAGGTTCGATGACCGGCATCACCGTCACCCTGTCCGACCCCACGGCGCCGGAAGCCCGTGCCCTGATCGCCGCCTTGGACCATTATCTGGGACTATTGTACCAGGCGGAGGAAAACCATCTGCTGGACCCCGAACGGTTGACGGCCCCTGATGTCCGGTTCCTGCTGGCCCGCATTGATGGCAGGCCGGTGGGCTGCGGTGCCCTGCGCATTGATTCTTCAGGCTATGCCGAGATCAAACGCATGTATGTCGATCCCATCCACCGCGGGCGCGGCATCGCCGGTTCGATCATGGCGACGCTGGAAGATCTGGCCCAGGCTGAGGGCATCAAACTGTTGAAGCTGGAAACCGGTGACCGGCAGCGTGAGGCTGTCGGGCTGTACCGACAGTTGGGCTTCACCCCGTGTGGAGCCTTCGGTGACTATCGCTGCGGTGGCGAGGCCAGTATCTTCATGGAGAAACACCTGTGATCGCGCAGCCCCTTCCCACCCACTGCTGACTGGGCCATAGTGTTGTCCAAAATTGACAGCGCTATCAAAAATGGGGGGAGACGCAATGCGACGGGTGGGTCTGGGGCTGGTGACGGCGCTATCGCTGTTGGTGGGTGCGGGCGGTGTGGATGCGGGGGCCGCAGAGCCGGACCCGAAGCTGGAAGCCATCCTGCGTGGTGACCCGGACTACAGGGCACAGCGCCTGATGCTGGCCGATATTCCCGTCCCCAGCGGTCCCGCCATCAACCTGTTGAACGGCCGAGACCTGTCGGACTGGGACATCTGGCTGGGATATCCAGACCCGGCCCTTACCTACGTGAACAAAACTGCTCAGCCCATTGGGGCGCGGCCCGGCGGTGACCCGATTTTCACCCTGGTAAGGCTGGACGGGGAACCAACCCTGCGCGTGGATGGCACCACCTGGGGCTCCATCGTGCATCGCGGCAGTTTTGGCGATTACCATCTGCGGCTGGAATTCAAATGGAGCGGCAAGCGCCATGCCCCGCGCCTCGACCTGCCGGAGAATAACGGCCTGCTCTACCATTCCTTCGGCACAGCCGGCACTGTTTACGGCACCTGGATGCCGTCGGTGGAATTCGAGATCATGCGTGGGTCGACCGGGATGGTCGTGCCGGTCGGCACCATGGTGAAGCCGGTGACCGACGTCGCCCGCGACCGCAGCCTGATCGACCCGCAGCGCCGCTTCATGGTGGGCGGCCGGCCGGTCACCGTGGAAGCACCGGCCTGGAATGTAGAGGCCGCGACCGATGCAGAACGGCCCGTTGGGGAATGGAACGTCCTGGACCTTTATGTCCTTGGCAATCGTTCGATCCATGTCGTCAACGGGGTGCCGGTCATGGAACTGCGCGATCTGTCGGTGCAGCAGGCGGACGGATCCCGCACGCCGCTGACACGCGGCCATATTCAGTTCCAGTCCGAAGGGGCGGAGACCTTCTTTCGGCGCATCACCCTGCAACCCATCACCCGGCTTCCGCGGATCGTGGTTCAATGAACCGAGAGCGGGCGGGCAGTCGCGGACCTGCCAGCCGCTTAGAGTCTATCAGGTGTTCTTAGAAACACCTGATAGACTCTAAGCCATTGTTTTGCCGTGTTATTCACGGTTTGAGTGATTCCATTTGAACCGTGAATCACACTAACGATCACCCTTCACCCGACTTGACGTCACAGCAAATCCCGCAATTCAGGTCCCGGCAGGGCGATGCGACCCAGAAAGGCCTCCAGCCGCTGCCACAGAAGATTGATCTGCTGGGCGGAGCGCGGATCAAAATGCCGGAGCATCTGCATAGTCGCGTCATCCAGCCGCGGATAGGCCATCAGCAGCCCGTCCGCCTCCCCCTGCGGCGCGCGCGCATAGAGGCGAAAACGCAGGGAATTGATCACAAAGAAGGCGAGGAGCGCGACAAAACCTGCTTTGTCCTCCAGAAAAAAGGTGGGGCATTCGACATAGGCTGCATCGGGCACCAGGCCGCTCCAGGTCGCGTCCGGCACTACCAGGCAGTTCGCCGGCAGCTCACATGCGGCGATACCCCGCGCGAGGTCGCGCGGGGCCGCCTGTAGGCGCCAGATGAGGCCGGAGCCGCCCTGAATAGGGATCATGCTCCGTTCTCCTTCGTCAGGTTTCCTTGAAAGCCTTGAAAAAGCTGTCGGTCAGCGGACGCAGCAGATATTCCACAATGCTGCGTTCACCCGCCTTGATCAGCACTTCTGCCGGCATGCCGGACACCAGCTTCTGGTTGCCCAGTTGAGCCAACTGTTCCTTGGGCACCCGGACGCGGGCAATGTAATAGCGTCCGCCCTGCTGGTTGGTCGTGGCATCCGCCGCCACCGTTTCCACCGTCCCGGTAAGGATGGTGATATGGCGGGTGGACAGGGCGGAGAAACGGACCTCCGTTTCCATGCCGACCTGGGCCACATCGATATCCAGCGGTGACACCATGGCCTCAATCAGCAAATCGTCATTGCTGGGCACCAGTTCCATCAGCGGATCGCCGGGGCGAACAACACCCCCGACCGTATGGACGCGGGAATTGACAATGATACCGTCAGTCGGGGCCTTGACGTCCCGGCGCTGCAACACGTCGGTGGCACTGGTCAGACGGTCCTGAAGATCGAACACGCGGGCCTGGGCCTCGGACAGTCCCTTGGCCACATCCTCTTCAAAGGTCTTACGGACCTGGAGAATCTGCAACCGCGCCTCACCAACGGCAACTTTGCTGCGGGCGATCTCCGCTTCATAATTGCCACGATCACCATCCAGTTCGGCGCGGCGGCGCTGAAGCTCCAGCAGACGAGTCTTGGAGGCATAGCCCTTTTCAAACAACTGCTGCAGCCCTTCCAGCTCGCCATCGATCAGGGTTATCTGCTGGGTATTGGCGCCAACCTGGGCGGCAAGTCCCTTGCTCTGCTCTTCCAGCTGCTTAATGCGCTGCTCATAGATGGACAGCTGACCCGCCAGGGCCTCGCGGCGGGACTTGAACACTTCTTCTTCCGTAGCACGGATGAAGGAGTTGCGACCATTATCCCCCTGGCCCTGCAGCTCCACCGGAAAAGCAATGGATTTCAGATTGTCACGCTCGGCGATGAACCGGGCTTCCTGGGCCTTGGCGGTCAGAAACTGGCCAAACAGCACATCGCGCTGCGCCTGGGGGGTCACCCCATCCAGGCGGATCAACGTATCGCCTGCCTTTACCGCATCGCCGTCGCGCACCAGGATCTCGGAGACAATGCCGCCTTCCAGATGCTGGATGGTCTTGCGGTTGCTGTCGGCGGCAACCAGGCCGGGCGCCACGACACCCTTGGCGATGGGGGCAAACACGGACCAGAGGAAAAGGGCGCCGAATGCCAGGCCGATCAGGGCCATGCCCATCCGGACAACCGGCATCTCGTCAGTCGGAACCGCCGGCACATCGGCACCAGCCGGGAGAGCCGGCAGGGCTTTCTGGGTGGTCAGAAGCTTCATCATTTTTGAAAACTTTCAACGATGGTCGACCAGCGGTGCCGTCAGGCGCCCGCACCGGCGGGAGAGGCGATCTGGCCCGGAGGCTGCTGCTGCTGCACCTGTGGCTGGGCCACAGGCCGTGTCAGACGCGCCAGCACTTCCTGCTTGGGTCCGAACATCTCCACCAGCCCGTCCCGCAGAACCAGGATCTTGTCGACATGGTTCATGATGCTGGGACGGTGAGAGATGAGGACCACCGTGGCCTTGCGCTCCCGCAGCTTGGCCAGACCCTGGACCAGGGCGGCCTCCCCCTCACTGTCCAGGTTGGAATTCGGTTCGTCCAGGACCAGGAAACGCGGATCGCCATAGACGGCACGGGCCAGACCCAGACGCTGGCGCTGGCCACCGGACAGGGCGATACCGCCCGGACCGATCAGCGTGTCATAGCCATTTGGCAGGCGCAGGATCATCTCATGCACACCGGCCAACTGCGCGGCCTCAACCACCTTGACAGGATCAACTTCGCCAAAACGGGCGATGTTTTCCTTGATGGTGCCATCGAAAATTTCAACATCCTGGGGCAGATACCCGATATGGGGGCCCAGCTGCTCATGGTTCCAGGCATAGACATCGGCGCCATCCAGACGCACCGACCCGCTATGCGCCGCCCAGACACCGACCAGAAGTCGGGCCAGGGTGGATTTGCCAGCGGCACTGGGGCCGACGATGGCAAGCGACTCGCCGGCAGCCAGACCGAAGCTGACGCCCTTGATGGTGGGTGAATTGCCACCCGGCGGCACCGCCACAACACGTTCCACCGCCAGATTGCCTGTCGGCGGCGGCAGTTCCATCGTTTCCTTATCAACATCAAAGGCCCGCAGCAGTTCATTGAGGCGGGAGTAGGCGCCGCGGGCATTGACGAACATCTTCCAGGAACCAATGGCCTGTTCCACCGGCGCCAGACCACGGCCCATGATGATGGACGACGCGATCATGACACCGGGGGTGATCTCATTCTCCAGGGCCAGATAGGCACCCATGCCCAGAATGGCCGACTGTACCGCCAAACGGGTGAACTTGGTCATGGCGCTGATAAAGCCGGCATTGTCGCTGGCGACGGCCTGCAACAGCATGGCACGGTCCTGACTGGACCGCCAGCGGCGGCGGATGCCGGACAGCATGCCCATGGCAGCCAGAACTTCGCTGTTCTTCAGGCTGGCCTCAGCAAAGGCCGTGGCGCGCAGGGCGTAGCCATTGGCTTCAGACAGCGGCTTCTTTGTTACCACTTCCGTCGCATAGGCCAGCGCGAACAGAATAAAGGCACCCCCCAGGGCAACAACACCCAGCAACGGGTGCATTAGGCAGACGATGCCGATAAAAATCGGTGCCCAGGGCGCATCGAAGAAGGCAAAGGGCCCCTGCGAGGTGATGAACTGGCGTACATTGTCCAGATCGCGCAGCGACTGGCTGCGGTTGGCCGCGGGCATGCGCAGGTTCAGGGCGAAGATCGCGTCGAACACGCGCGAACCCAACTCCTGTTCCATCTTGCCGCTGACACGGACCAGCACGCGGGAGCGGATCACCTCCAGCAGCGCCATGACCATCATCATGGCCGCGATGATGAGGCTGAGATAGAGCAGCGTGGCTTCGCTGCGTGCGGTCAGCACACGATCATAGACCTGCAACATGTAGATGGGCGAAGCCAGCATCAACAGATTGACGAAGAAGCTGAAAACCCCGACATACCCAAAAGCCCTGGCGGACTTCTGTAGCGCCTGCCGCAGCGGAGAGGGAGTGCCTGCGGGGCGGTTGGAACCGATAATTTTCATAGCACTTGCTGCCTTATATAAGGGGTGCCTGCACGAGGCCACCCGCTCAATCGCGCCGGCATTGTATCCGCGCATGTACTGCAGGGCAATATCAGTAAGTTGCTGATGTCACAATGACGTCCCGCGTCACGGACATCCCGGAACGCCGGCCTTGCCCCGACCTCAACTGAGCCGGACACCTTCGGGGATGACAAAATGCGATCGCCGGTCCATCCAGGACAGCTCATGGATATCCCATTGGGCCTGAACGGATTTCTCCCGCAGGATCGACAGAAGCTGGTGTGCCTTGTCCCGTGGCAGCTCAATCTCGGCCTGCAATCCGTCCCGATCATGGAAATGCAACTGCATGTTTCCCTGACGCACCGTGACATCAGTTTTCGTCAATAGTGCGGCGACAGCAGCAGATTGCCGCACCCCCGCTGTCTCCACCGTCGCCGTGGCGGCGTGATCCGCCAAACCACCGGGTTGTGTCGATCCTTCGATGCGCTGCCACCCCGCAGCCGCTTCCATATGTTCGAACAGCAGCACATCGGTGCGGCTTTCCCCCGGTGCCGCCCCCACCTCACGGCTCGACCGCATCAGCAGTTCAACCATCGCCAGCATCACGGCCCGCGTCATCCGACGCGTCACCTGCATGTCGATGCTGTCGGTGTCAGATCGCAGCGTCAGGGCCAGGCGATCCTCTTCCGGGACAAACCGCACATCGATGGCTGTTGCAAGCAGGCTCATGCCGATTTCCTCAGGCCTTCATGCCGGCGACACGTTCGACCAGCGCAATCTGTTGCGGCAGGCAATGACGGCGCAGGTCGTAACGGTCGATGACGGTCTGGCGGGCGGCCTCACGCATCCCCTGATAATGCTGAGGGTTGGCCAGAACGTCGGCGACACGATCGGCCAGGCCATCCACATCAAAGAAATCGACCAGAACGCCGTTGCGTTCATGCTCGATCACCTCCTCGACGGGCGGCGTGCGGCTGCCGACAATCAAGGCGCCCAGGCTCATCGCTTCCAGCATCGACCAGCTCAGCACGAACGGGTAGGTCAGATAGACATGAGCAGCACTCAGCCGCAGAATACCGATAAAGGTGCTGTAGGGAAGGTTCCCCAGGAACAGCACCCGGGACATGTCGATCCGGTCTTTCACCTCTTCCAGGAAGATATTCTTCCAGCTGGTGCCTTTTGGCGCCGCCGCACCGTAAGAAACACCATCCCCCCCGACCAGCAGGAACAAGGCGTTGGGCCGCAACGCCTGAAGCCGTGGCAGGGCCCGCATGAAGACATGGTACCCGCGATAGGGCTCCAGGTTTCGATTGACGAAGGTGACAATCTCCATCCCGGTTTTCAAGGTGAGCTTGTCGGGTCCGACATTGGCCACCTGCGCTGATGCAGGGGCCAGCGTGTCGGTATCGATCCCGTCATGGATCACATCGACGCGGGGCTGGTACAGGGCCGGGTAGGATGAACGCTGCCACTGCGTGGGGCTGTAGGCAGCATCCATCAGTTCCAGATTAAGCAACCCATTGGCATTCTTGGCCCGAACGCGTGCCAGATTATGCCAGTCGCTGAGCCGGAATTCCGGATCGAAGCCGACATCGGCCCCATCGGGACTATAATAGAATTCCAGGAAATGCAGATGCGGAACCTTTGGCCATATCTCCTTGAGGAACAGCATTTCACCCCATCCGGGATGCCCCACGATCAGGTCCGGGCAATAACCTTCGGCCTGCATGCGCGCCGCTGCGGCCGCACAGGCTTCGCCCCGGATCAGCTTGGTTTCAAAATCGCCGGCCCAGGGATGGATGTTAGGGGTGGACCCCCGCGACACAGGGTAATTGCACACCTCGGCCCCATGTAGGGCGGTCCCTTTGATGGCCAGGGACCGCACCTCATGTCCCCCCATCCCCAGAGCGGACGCCAAGTGCCTGAATTGCCCAGGGAAATTCTGGTGGACGAACAGTATCTTCATCCCGCTACTCCACTACGCATCGCCCGAGGGCGAGAGGCGGATAAAATCATATTTGGCAAGGAACAGCAGGGCCGGGGCCAGGGTTGACCGGGTCGCGGTGTCGCAACGCCCGGCCAGATCGGCAATCGTCAGCCTCTGCCCGAGGGGCACCAGCGCCAGCACCTGCTTCAATGCGTCCAGCGATGGCAGGGCGGCATGCGCATAGGAGACCATGCCGCTGGCATAGATTTCAGCAAGCCTGTCCAGCGGAAGGCCCGTGGCCTGCACAACGCAAGCAGCCGCCAACAGATGGGTCGGATAATGGGCAAAACTCCAGAACGGATCCGGTCGTAACGGCCAGGAACGGCCCGGCGTTGGCGGCTTCCAGCCATCGCCCCCCCTCGCGGCCCGGCGGGCGGACAGATCCGTCATCAGATCCTTGTAGGCACCGATAACCATCCGCCAGTCGAAAACCTCACGGCTGCGCTGCCGGCCAGCCGCGCCCATGCGCTGCCGCAGGTCAGGGTCCGCGATCAATGCCTGAAAGGCCCGCGTCGTTGCCCCGACATCGACGCCGACGAACTGACAGCTCTTGCCGCAATAGAGGTCATAATTGTCGACACCGAACGCATGTCGGGCGGCAATCTCCGCACCCATGGGGGGCGGCAGCATCCAGGTTGGAATCCGGAAACCATCGACGCCGTGACGAACTGTTTCCTTGTACCCGTTCCAGTCAGAGACAACACAGGGCAACCCCGCCGCCATGGCCTCAATCGGTGTCAGGCCAAAGGTTTCCTGGATATTGTCGGACAAGGAACAGAAAATATCGGCGGCATGCCAAATGCCATCCCGGACCGCGGGTTCACGCCCGTCCAGGAAATGGTGCACAACATCCGGGCACAGCATGGGGACCGTCTGCTCGAACGCACCTTGTATGTGCTTGCCACCGAACCACCCCGCCTCGATAAGGTGCAGCCTGGCACCCTGTGGAAGGGATGGAAGGGCATTCTGCAGGGCCGCATACATGGCCATCGGATGCGCCTTGGCATGGAAACTGAGCCGCCCCACGAACAGGACCACGACATCCTTATCGGCAATGGACAGCCGATCGCGCCAACCCCGCCGCTGATCCGGCCGCGGCAGGAACCGGTCGCAATCCACCCCCAGCGGAATCACGGGCAATTGGGGCAGGCGCGGCTTGATCGATACGGGGGCCGACCAGCGTTCGGACAGGTAGCCCGCCTGATCCGACAGCGTCCGGACCACCATGGTTTTTACCGCTTCGGATGTGCAGATCAGCGCGTCCCATTCCTCCATCGGTGCCACCAGCAAGTCACCGATACTCTCCAACGCCGATACCGATGCGGTCGTGTGGGTCAAGCCCACGACAGAATATGCATCGGGACGGACCCGGACGCGGCGGTGCCATGCCTGATGGCCCAGATTGGGACCGGGCAGCAGGATTGCCCCGACCGATGACAGGGTTTCCGGTTGGTCGGGGCGATGGACGTTCACCGGCCCCTGCCAGCCCTGGGCCCGTGCCTCCGCGCCAAAGGCCTGGGCATGGCGCATATCGCCAACCTGGCAGTGCAGCGCGTCAAACCCGCCATGCCGGAACCACCCGCGCAGAAACCCTTCGCCGGCGGCATGCCGCCCCATCAGCTTGGGGCTGCTCGTGTCAAAACCTTCCGGGTGGAAGTAGATGGCGGCATTACCAGTCAAACCCACCTCCGCGCGGGGATCGGGCACGGTGCCCATGGATCGCGGGAACCGCTTCACCCCGATCGAACAGGAACCCACGCTTTATCAGGCCAATGGGGGACATCAATAGGGCTTGTACGACTTTTCCTCAACAATGGCACTGCCCAGCAGAAGATTGATGTCCTTCTTGATCCGGGCCCGTTCGTCATTCTTCATATAGACATGACGGGCCAACTGAACAAAACCATCATCGAAGGTCTTTTCCCGCTCGCAACGGCGCTTGCCATCTTCAATGTCCCAAAGCTGGGAATTGATATCCTGAAGCGCGTCGATCAGACCGTCCAGACCCGCGGGAAACCGGCTGCGGTCGCCCACGACCTTCTCGATTTCCGCGCGTTCACGACTGACATTGCGCACCTTCTCCGGATCGCCGATACGGGCTTCCTTGATGACCAGGATGGTCCATTTGTCGAATACCTCTCCCCAGGCGACGGGAAGCAGGGGAATATCGGTCCAGGCTTTGGACATGGGGCCACTCCATTGACATGCGCGCGCCCACCAGAGGCCGGGCGTTTCTGAAAGGACAGGTCGGCATCCCGATACTGCCGGGGCCGCCATCTGTGTCGTGCGACAGCATAGACAGGATGATCGGTGGCTGTCAGTTGAACTGTACGCGCTTCAGGCCTTGCACCTTCATCTGATCATTCACGGCCAGCAGAACGCTGGTTTCAGACTTGCCGGGTTCCAGCTGTTCGATCCAGCACTGGTATTTCACCGGCAGCAGCATCGTGGCGATCTCCCGGATATCCTGAAAGCTGCCCACCGGGCCGATCAAGATCGCCGGCTTCAACCGCTCAATGGTGCCCAACGCCGATTCCAGCGTCAGTTTCCAGGGGGCCGGCATGCTCATCATGATGCAGCTGAGAACATCCAGCTCCATCTCATCAATGCTTTTCGGCTTGATTGTTTTTTTCTTGTGCTGGTTACCCCAGATGGCGGGACTGGTCTCCGACAGCACATCCTCCAACGGGAACGACGCCTGTTCGACCTTGCCTGGAAACGTATCGTGATACTGGACCTGGATGCCCGTGGCGGCACGGTCCAGCAGATCCATGGTGATCAGGTGGCGACGCGCGTCACGCGGTTCAAAAACATGCAGCCGACCTTCCCGTTCCATATGCTGGGCAACGGCAATGGCCAAGCTGCTCTGGCCGGGCGTCACCATGATGGCCTGGCTGCGCGCCCGCAGGATCAGCTTGCCAATTTCCTGCATCCGGCGCTGGGCATGTGCCCAGAGCGGCGGCGTGTTGTCATAGGGCAGAAACCGCCCCTGACCGCTTTGATGATATCGCTGGCGCTGGTGGGCACCATGGACCATACGTGTGCCATTATGCGGCGGCACGCCGGCGCGCGCGTTCACCTTGGCTTGCAGATTGTCCCAGACCTGTTGCGGGTCCAGCCGGCTCCACGCTTCGGCATAGACATCCTTGATCTGGGCCCATTCCTCATCGGTGTTGGTTTTGAACTTCCTATAGGCGGGCAGCGTTTCGCCATCCGGAATCAACACACCCTGGTGATGGGGATAATAAGGATAGGCGTAGGGATCGATCGAAGCGAATAGGCCGACGCTGGGCACAGAGGCGCAGTCGGCAGCGTGAAGGGCAAAACTGTCAACGCTGATCATGCCGTCCATATGCGCGACCAGGGCCGCGAATTTGCTGGCGGAGTTGATTTCCTTGGACAGATTGACCAGACGCGGATGGTCGAGCTTGATGTCGCGGTCGACGATGATCGTCGTGTCCGGCGCCAGTTTCAGCAAACGCTTCAGGAATTTCGGCACATGCTCGTCGGCAAAGGTGCGTAACGGAACGCTGGCTTTGGGATTGAAGAATATCTTCCGGCCTTTGATCCCCTGAAGCGCGCGCGCCACCTCCTGCCATACGGACCACTGGTGATACAGGATGTTGCGCTTGTCGGCGGCCGGCACGGTCGCGGGGTCAAGGCCGCTCCACCACAAATACCAGTCGGAAATGGCAATTTCCGTGATCCGCGGCAGGGCGATCAAACCGGTGAAATCGAAATAGGCATCATACCGGCTGAATTCTGCCAGGGTCGGCCCCAACAGATATTGTTCGCCGACCCAATCATCATGACCGGCAATGTCAAAGTTGGTGACACCGGCATTGGCCCCCAACAGCAGGTCAATGACAAAGCTGTCCAGGTGCTGCTTCATATATTTGGCAATATGGCGCAACGCCGTCATGCCCAGGATCGTATCGCCCAGGTTGGTGCCGAACGCATTCACCACGGCCAACCGGAAATGTTTCTTGGCCGGGTGTCGTGCCTTCAGGGCGGCCAACTGCATGGCCAGCACGTTCCCTTCGTCGGGATGCCGGAACAAACCAGCTTCCTGAACCAGACGGGACGATACACGACCCAGACGCGGCGGTGTACCCGACCATCCGATTAACTGACCTTCCTGCACATTGGTCAGGAACTGGGGCATATCCGACGCCGGTTCCGCGGCGCCCGATCCGGATGCCGTGCTGGCGGCGCCCGTCCCGCCGGAACCGCTGTCCCCGGAAGCGGTGACGTCAAGCACCTCATCCTTGGCGTGACGGTTCTTGTAATCCTGCTCCATGGCCTTGCGGACCATATCGCCCTCGGCGCCGATATCGATGATCAGCCGGTCAATCGGCACCTCGCCTTGCAGCGAACCGCCCAGATAGCGCCGGGTAAAGCGGG
>JAIXTS010000484.1 GCA_027483805.1 Azospirillum sp.
CGCTCATCCGCGGTCAGGTAATAATAGATACGGCGATAGGCGGCGTTGGACACGCGCGGTTGTTTGGAACTGTCGGCCCAATGCTGCACCCCGTGGCGGGTGCCAAAGCCCTTATAGGGGCCGATATGGCAGACATCGACTTCGCCCGTATGCCGCGTCATAGCCTCTGCCAGACGGAAGATATCGGCGCGGCCCGTGCGCAGGAAGCTGTACCAGAGCCAGAGATCGGGCGAGAGTTCGGAATTGGCCCAGGCATAGCCGCCTATGTCATAGCGCCATTCATGGCGGTCGCTGTCATAGGAATGCATGACATCGCCATAGTGCCAGAACCCGTACCAGCGCCGCTGCTCCACCTGATCGCGGTAGAGGTTTAGCAGGAAATCGGCCTGATCCTCGATCCGGGCGCGAGCAGGACTGGACCGGCTGACCAAATCCCAGTCGCCAAAGATGGGCACGGCACGCAGGCGGGTGGGCGGCGCCATCAGGCGCGGCGGGGCGGCCAGGATGCCGGCAACCTCCGTGAACCAGTCACGCAGCGGCGTGGCGGGCAGTGACCAGAGATGCAGTTCCGTGGTCCGCGCAATGCCATAGGGCCGGCCCCAGCCTTCCTCATAATCCTCATAGGTGATTTCCAGGGCTTCGCGTTCCTGGGGATGGGTCTTGATGCCCAACCCGTCATGATAGAAGCGCAGATCCATAGCCGGCGCGTCCGGCGACCACAGCCAGGCGGTCAGTTCCGCATTGTCGGTGGCCGCATTGCGGATATCCAGGCGCGACGGATGCCGCTTCCAGAAATCGGCCATGGCCAGGGCGGCTCCGCCTGCCGCCCCGCCAATATAGGCCAGCCCGCCGGCCCGGCGGCCGGCCTGCGCGTCGATCCAGCCATGGCCAGACTTGGTGCGTTTGCGGATGGCGAAGCCGTCCGCATTGGCCTGCGACAGGGTGAAATCACCCCAGGTCGGGATCAGGTCCAGCCGCTTTGACACCGTCTCCGCCATGCCGGACAGGGCGGGGATGGCGCGACCGTCGATCTGCGCCTGGCGATAATCCTTGCCAGGGTCGCGGCGCAGGCCGGTCAGGGGACGGATCGCCTCCGCCCAAAGCCCGTCACCCTCACCGGTGAAGCGCACATGCCGGTCGTGCGGCGCGTCGGACATCGGGACCGATGCGGTGACGCCCAGACCCCGGATGAAATCCCTGTTCTCATCCCCGTCGAAGATGAAGGAATGCAGGATGCGCACGGATTCCGCCCCGGCATGGAAATAGAGACGGATGGTAAAGGGCAGCCAGGAACGCTCACCCTCACGATGGCTGCCTTCCAGCTTCACCACGGCCCGCACCGGCCCGCGCTGTTCCACCGTGACGGCGCTGACGGTTCCGATGGACCGGCGCTGGCTGACCGTTTCCGCCTCCGTCAGGTCCGGCTGGTCCTGCGACAGGCAGACAAGGCGCAGATCGCGAAGGACAAGGCGGCCATCGACGCTGGCGCTGTCAATCAACCGGTCGCCGCGCACGGGAATGCGCCATTGCCGGGGGCCGGTGGTGACAAGGATGGCGTCGGCACTTTCCGTCACCGTCACCGGCTGCGCTGGTTCCTTGGCCTTGCCGGCGGACAGGGTCAGGCCGGAAGCCCCCACGCCCGCCCCAATGCTGTGCGCCGACCATTTCAACGACCCGTCCGGCCAGATGGCCAGGGGCCAGGACTGCACCGGCACCGCCGCGCCCGACCCGTCCGTCAGGCGGAAACGCTGCGCCGGCCTGTACAGGCCCTGCGGCCAGGGCACGCCCCAAGTCTGGCCCAGATGGCGGGCGGGCACTGCACCGTCGATCCAGCCCACGGGCGTATCCGGGGCGGACGGCTTGGCCTGCGCGCCGCCTACCGCCGTCCCCGAGGCCAAGGCTGTCAGCGCCGTCGCCTGCATGAATTGCCGCCGGTTGAAGCCAGGCCCACCCATCGTTGTTCCCTTCCCGATTTTTGCGTTTACCACAATGTGATACAGCATCCTTAATATTGGAATTCAAATAGCATATGAATTTGGGTAAGGTAAGGACAAACCGGTTCAGGGAGGAAACATGGCAATCCGGAAATGGCTGACGACGGCTTTGCTCAGCGGTATTGCCGCAATGCCCGCGACGGCGCGGCAGATGGAGAGGCTGGATCGCGGTCTGGTGGCTGTGCAAGCCGATGGCGGCGTCCTTGTGGGCTGGCGCCTTCTGGACAGCGACCCTGCCGGCATTGGTTTCGATCTCTACCGTGATGGCAGAAAGCTGAACACCATGCCGCTGACCAGTGGCACCAGTTTCCTGGATAAGGGCGCGGATGGCGCGGGCCGGTATGAGGTGCGACGCGTGGGCGAGGCTGCGGGCCCTGCCGCCGCCGTCTGGCGCGAGGGCTATCTGTCCATCCCCTTGCAGCCGCCCGCCGATGGCGTCACCCCGGCGGGGGAGGCGTATAGCTACAACGCCAATGACGCCAGCGTCGGCGATCTGGATGGCGACGGGCAATATGAGATCGTCCTGAAATGGGACCCCAGCAATGCCAAGGATAATGCCTTTGGCGGCTATACGGGGCCGGTGATCCTGGATGCGTACAAGCTGGACGGTACCCGTCTGTGGCGTATCGACCTTGGCCGCAACATCCGGGCCGGTGCGCACTATACCCAGTTCCTGGTGATGGATTTCGACGGGGACGGCAAGGCGGAACTGGCCGTGCGCACAAGCGATGGCACCGTGGATGGTACGGGTGCCGTCCTGGGTGACGCCAATGCCGACTGGCGGTCGCATGATGGGGAGGTGCCGCAGGCCGATCGCACCGGCGCCACCACCACCCCGGATGGGCGCAAGGTGGCGCAGGTCCAGGGCCGCATCATGAAGGGGCCGGAATATCTGACGGTCTTTGATGGCGTGACGGGCAAGGCGCTGGCCAGTGCGCCTTATTGGCCCGCCCGCCATCCCGACACCAACGATCCCACGCCCGACCAGATGCAGGCCGTCTGGGGGGATGGCTATGCCAACCGGTCCGACCGGTTCCTGGCGGGGGTGGCCTATCTGGATATCAGCCTGCCCAGCATCGTGATGGCGCGCGGCTATTACACCCGCACCACCCTGGGTGCCTGGGACTGGCGCGGGGGCCAGTTGACCGCGCGCTGGCAGTTCGACAGTGCCACTCCCGGCAATGAGGCCTATGGCGGGCAGGGCAATCATCAGCTGTCCGTCGCCGATGTCGATGGCGACGGCAAGGATGAGATCATTTATGGCTCCATGGCCCTGGATGATGACGGAACGGGCCTGTGGTCATCGGGTCTGCTGCATGGTGACACGATGCATGTCGGCGACCTGGACCCGCTGCGGCCCGGTCTGGAGAAGTTTGGCGTGCATGAGGTGCCGTCGCGCAATGGCGGCATCGGTGCCGCCATGCTGGACGCCGCCACCGGCAAGGTCCTGTGGTCCACCCCCACCGATAAGGATACGGGCCGGGGTGTGGCCATGGATATCGACCCGCGTTCGCCGGGCGCGGAGGCCTGGGCCAGCAACAGCCCCTATCTCTACGGTGCGCAGGGCACCGTTATCGCTGCAACCCGGCCCAAACAGGTGAATTTTGGCCTGTGGTGGGATGGCGACCTGTCGCGGGAGCTATTGGACAAGGAACAGGTGCTGAAATGGGACTGGCAGAAGGGGGAGGCGGTGCCGCTTCTGTCCCCGTCTGACGTGTCATCCAACAATGGCACCAAGGCTACGCCGGCCCTGTCTGCCGATATCATCGGTGACTGGCGGGAAGAAGTGATCTGGCGGACCAGGGACAACCGGTCGCTGCGCATCTACACCACGCCGTTCCCGACCGAACACCGTCTGGTCACGCTGATGCAGGACCCGGTCTACCGGCTGGGGGTGGCCTGGCAGAACGTGGCCTATAACCAGCCGCCCCACACCAGCTACTTCCTGGGCACGGGGATGAAGATGCCGCAAAACTAGTCCATTTGGACTTGAAATCGGGCTCATACGAACCCATCATCCTCTGATCAAAGGAGGGGATGATGGGCATTGCCGTGCCGCAAACGAATGCTGAAAGCCGGAGCGCCATTGCGCTGAAGGCCTATGGCCGGATTGTGCAGCATTGGGGCCTGACCCTGGCGGAGGCGGCAGACCTGGCCGACATGTCGGAGAGTACCTGGAAGCGGGCACGTCGACCGGGATATGCCCCCGACCTGACGCATGATCAAGTGCTGCGGCTCAGCGCCATTATCGGCATCTACAAGGCGCTTTCCCTCTATTTCGAGGAGGAGATCGCCCGGCGCTGGCCCACCCTGCCCAACCAGGGGCCGCTATTTGCGGGTGCCCGGCCCATCGATACGATGGTGGAGGATGGATTGCCGCAATTCCTGCGCGTCCGCTCCTATCTGGATGCGCTGCGGGGGGGCATGTGAGGATTGCGTCGATCAGCGACCGTGCCCTTGTCCGGCTTGTGCCCGCCACCTATCACAAGCCACCCAGCCTAAGGGGGCTGGTGGACAGCGACGCCGAGATGGCGGTCCTTGCCGAGATCGAGGGGCTGACCAGCAACCGCCTGATCGCCGAACGTGGTCGTAACCTGCATCTCGACCGCCGCGAACTGGCCTGGACCCGGCGGCGCCATGACCTGACCATCTATGGTCAAAGCCATGTCAACGCAGCCTTCAGCTATACCCGCACCGGCGGTAACCGTTTCAATGATGAAGGGCGGGGTGCCTGGTATTGCAGTTGGCAGACGCTCACCTCCATCGCTGAGGTGGCGTTCCACAGGACACGGGAACTTGGCTTTATCGGCATCTACCGCGATCTGGCCCGCTATGTGGAACTGCTGGCGGATTTCATCGGGGACTTTCCCGACATCACGGATGAACCGGGCCATCCTGCTCTGACGCCGGACCCGGGCGTGGGCTATCCGGAGGGTCAGGCCCTGGCCTTGGCACTACGGCGTCAGGGGCATCGGGGGCTCATCTATCCATCGGTCCGCCAGCCGGGCCAACGTTGCCTTGTCGCCTTTGAACCTGGCGCAGTCCAGAATGTGCGGCCCGGCGCCAGCTGGAACATCGTCTGGGAGGGTACGCCCGATTACAGCGTGGTGGGTGTGGAAGCCGGGTAGGGACGCCTTCCCCAAAACAAAATAGCCCCGCCACCATGCCGGTGGCGGGGCTATTTCTCATCAAGAAGGCGATCAGTACTTGTATGACACGCCGGAATAGTAACGCTTGCCGGAATAGGCCAACTCGCCCAGACGGATATCGTCGCCCGACGTTGTGCGCTCGGCCTCGCCCGTCAGGTTCTTGCCTTCGATGAAGAAGGACAAGCCCGTATCGCCAAGGCGATAGGTGGCCTTGGCATCCAGATAGCCGGTGCCGTCACGGAACACAGGATTGCCCGACCGTTCGGCGGCGGATTGCAGCCACTTGGTCCGGCCATTATAGGCGACGCGGATATTGATGCCATCCTTGTCGTAATAGGCAATCAGGTTGTAGCTGTGGGTCGACAGGCCGGGGAAGGGCAGTTCTTCACCCGTCAGCGAATTGAACAGGCCGACATTCTTGGCCTTGGAATAGGTGTAGTTCACGCTGGCGCCCAGACCGTCGAAGGGCGAGGGCAGGAAGGTGAAGGCCGTCTGCGCCGACAGTTCCAGGCCGTTGATCTTGGCACCGCGGCCATTGATCGGCATGTTCACGTCGTACAGCGTGCCATCCTTGAACACATCCACGCCGCGCACCAGGGTGCGGGCCAGGATGAAGCTCTTCACATCCTTATAGAAATAGGCAGCGCTCAGCAGCGTATCGGCATTCAGGAACCAGGACAGATTGGCGTCATACTGGTCGGCGCGGTACGGGTCCAGGTTCGGGTTGCCGAAGGTGCAGACATCGGCCTGCGCATCGTTGGTTTCATCAATCACGCAGTTCGGGTTGCCCGAGGATGCGATCAGGTCCGTCGGCTTGGGACGGGCCATGACCTTGGCATAACCCAGGCGGGCAATGACCTCGTCCGGGATCAGGCCCAAGGAAATGTTAAAGGCAGGCAACGTGTCGGTGTACTTTTCCTTCACATTCACGGCTGTGGAACCGATGGTTTCCGTCGTTATCAAGCCCGCACTGTTGGTAAAGCGGCGGGTCTTGGCCAGGGCGCCGGTGGCATCCACCTGGGTCTCCACCACACGGACACCAAAATTGCCGTCCACCGGCATGTCGCCCAGATCGAAGGCATAATTGGCCTTCACATACCCGGCTTTGATGGTTTCAGTCAGATCATGGGCCGGGATCTGGGCAATGCCATTGGCGCTGCGCACCCGGTCATGGTTGAAGTTGGAGATATCAAACCAGTCGCCGATGGCCGCCACATTGGGTGCCATCCAGCCCTTGGGGATGTTGCCCGTATTGCCGCCGAACCCGCTGAAGAAATTTTGCGGGGTCAGGCTGGCCGTGGCACGGACAAAATCGATCAGGCGCTGCGGCGTCCAGATCAGGCCATTGGTGGTCGTCCCCAACGATACGGTGCTGGTAACATTGGCACTGGGCACGACAACGCCGCCCGGCGCCGTGTAGCCACCGCCTGCATAACGCAGCGACCCGGTTTCACGCCATTGTACACCGGTTTCCAGGGTGGTCAGGAACCAGCGGTCCAGATCATAATCAATGTCGAACTTGGCCGAATCCTCGGTCACGTCGACCTCTTCCGGGCGGTACTGAATCTCGGCGCCGCCGGTCCGGTAGGTTTCCGGATTGCTGGGATCAAAGCCGGTGGGGAAGGTGAAGGACGGGACGCCATTATCGGCAATGCTGACCCGGATGCCCGGTACCGTCGCGCTGATCACGGCGGAGTTGGTGTCGCTGCGCATGGTGGATTCAGACGTGGTGTAGAACCCGCTCATCCGCAGCGCGTCGTGGTTCCAGTTGAAGCCACCCGTGTAATAGCTGGACTTCAGCTTGTAATCGAAGCCGCGCATCTGCGACCCGAAGATGCGGCCGGCACCCGTGGTGACCGACGGCGCCGTGGCAGCGGTCGTCAGGCCGATGACATTATGGTTCTCATCCACCGATACGCCGACCGGATTGATGCGGGAAGCCGCCGTCAGATCGACCGTGTAGTTGTAATCGGTCAGGAACTGGTCACGCTGGTTCCAGTTGATGTCGGTATAGACATCCAACTCGTCCGTGACCTGATATTGCAGCGTCGTCATCGCCGTGACGCGCTTGTCTTCACGCTGCCAGATGCCGTAGCGCGGAATGCGCGGCGACAGGTCGAACCATTGTGATTCACAGGCAGTGCGGGTCGCCGCCGGCGTCAGGGTCGCGCATCCGGTCTTGGCTGTGATGTTTTCATAACCCGCCACATTGCGGGTCTTGTTGGGCGAGTTGTCGTAGTCGGCCAGCGCCACCCATTCGGTGTTGCGCAGGAAGTCGCCGCGTGTTTCGACATCATCATAGGTGACGTTCACCAGCACGCCGAAACGGTCATCCAGGAACTTGTCACCATAGGTCAGGTTGCCACGCGGGGTGACATTCTTTTCCAGGTCCAGATACTGGCCGGCGGCGGTGACCGCGAACAGCGTCTTCTTCAGTTCCAGCGGACGGCGCGTCTGCACCGAGACGGTGCCGCCGACACCGCCTTCGGTCATGTCGGCGGTGTAGCCCTTGAACACGTCGATGGACTTGATCAGTTCGGACGCCATGTCGCGCAGGTCGGACCCGCGAGAGCCGGAACCGGCGCTGCCCAGAACCGAAACGCCGTTGATTTCAACGCGGTTCAGATCGGGTTCGACGCCACGGATGGAGACGGATTCACCTTCGCCGAAGGAGCGGGAAAGCTGCACGCCGGTAATGCGCTGCAAGGCTTCGCCCACATTCTTGTCGGGGAACTGCGCCACATCTTCAGCCACCAGACTGTCGACGACGGTGCTGGCCCTTTTCTTGCGGTCGATGGCCGATTGCAGCGACAACCGGGTACCGACAACGATGATCTCTTCCAGGACGACCTTTTCAGCCGGGGCTTCCTGCGCCACGGCGGGCATGGAAACTGCTGTCATCAGCAGGCCAAAGCCGGTACCGGCCAGCAGTTTTCCCGACCGCACCGCGCGGCCCTTCGCGTACTTCATCTCGACTCCTCCCCACAAGGCGGGCCGCCGGTTCAATCTGGCGGCCAGGGTGTTTTCGTTGCGTCTCTTGCCGTTACGGCGGATAATGTTCCATTATATGGAACGACGTCTCAAAAATAAGATAATACCAATTTGTGACATATGAAAGCGCATTGTGAAATGCCCTCTCAAGTTTTTGTCAAACCCTCTCCGAGAGTAAAAAGTCCCGGCCGGGACAGGCCCGACCGGGAAAAAAGAGGAGGGAAGCAAGGTGAACATCACCTGCGTATCCGGGGCCCGTCGAACAGACAGGCTCCGGATACCGGGCGGCGGGGGCGCCGACCGGTTCAGTATCGCCCGCCCCCAACCCCTTCACCACGCGGGTGTTAATGGCCAGGGCAGGGCGGAATGACATGAATGGGTCCTGCCTGGAAATCGGTTCTGGCAGCGCACCTCTCACCCTGTAACCATGCGCAATGGCATCTCAAAACGCAAGAGGTATTTTCATATTGCAGAACATGAGATCACATAATGGGATTTTTAGGGATTAGCGCTTCTCCCGACCTGGCATAACAGGCGATGAGGTCCTGGCCAGACCCAAAATGTGCCACCAGAAAAATCTCATATTGTGTGATGTTGATCCACATTGTATGACTTAATTGTATGACATTTGACGAGAGCCCTGTCGAAAGGGCCGCGCTATTGGCAAGGGAGTGGATCGATGACGCCCATTGCGTTCCGCATGAAACTGAAGCCTGGACATGTAGACGAATATAAACGCCGCCATGATGCGCTTTGGCCGGATCTGGCCGAGGCACTGCGCGATGCCGGCATCTATGACTACTCCATTTTCCTGGATGAAGAGAGCCTTTCCCTGTTCGCGGTCCTGCGGCTGACAGAGGA
This sequence comes from Azospirillum sp., assembly GCA_027483805.1. Lineage (GTDB taxonomy): Bacteria > Pseudomonadota > Alphaproteobacteria > Azospirillales > Azospirillaceae > Niveispirillum. Next base: position 8,996 of record JAIXTS010000484.1, read on the forward strand.
CAACAAGGCCGACGACCTGCCCAAACTGCCCGTCATGCGCCGCTGGTGGGACTGTATGGCCGACATCATGGATGTGAACCCGGACAACAGCCCCGTGCAGGTGCCGTTGCCCAGCATGTTCTATTTCCCCTGATCGAGGCGACCCGACCTATGACGCAGATGTCCCGCACCGCGCGCCGTATGGCGCTGATTCTGGCTCCGCTTCTGTCACCGGTGGCAATGGCGGCGGATGCCCCGTCCTATATCCTGACATCCTTCATCAATGGCGATGCCAAGTCGATGTCGGTTTACCGCTCGACCGATGCGGTAAACTTCACGCTGGAAAAGGCCGAGGCCTTTAAGCCGCCGCAAGGCCTGCTGCGTGACCCCAGCATCATCCGGCATAAGGATGGCTGGTACTATGTCACCTACACGACAGACTGGAACAATGACCTGATCGGATTTGCCCGGTCGAAGGACCTGAAGGACTGGACCTTCCTGGGCAACCACAAGATCAGCATTCCAGGCACCACCAATAGCTGGGCGCCGGAATGGTTCGTGGATGAGGATGGCTCGGTCCATATCATCCTGGCCGTGTCGACCAATGGTCCCAACGGGCAATTCAAGACCTACCGCCTGACCGCCACCGATGACAGCCTGTCCAACTGGACGGAACCGTCGGTGTTGCACGGACTTGGCCCCAACCATATTGACGCCAAGATCCTCCAGGAATCGGGGCGCTACTACGCCTTCATCAAGAACGAAACGACCAAGTTCATCGAACTGGCGACGGCGCCGAAGCTGGATGGCCCCTGGGTGTTCATCCGCACGGGCGACTGGGCAGGCTGGGGGACGCTGGTGGAAGGGCCAGCGGTGGTCAAGCGGCCCGATGGCGGCTGGCGCATCTATTTCGACCAGTATGTCGATAAGCGCTATTGGTACAGCGACAGTGTCGGCCCCGGCTTCACGGGCCAATGGGCGCCCAAGGTGGAGCTGCCGGGCGGCCTGTCGGGCAAGGTTCGGCACTTCACGGTCCTGAAGGACGGTCCGCCGGAAAAGAAAGCGCTTCCCGCTCCTTTGACGACGCCTGTCACCTGGGACCGCTATTCCCTGAAGATCGGCGGAGAGCGGGTGTTCAGCTGGGGCGGGGAAATGCACCCGTTCCGCCTGCCCAGCCCCGATCTGTGGCGTGACGTGTTCCAGAAGATGAAAGCCTCTGGCTACAACACCGTCGCCATCTATTTCGGCTGGGGTTATCACTCGCCCAAGCCCGGCGTGTACGACTTTACCGGCGTGCGCGATATGGACCGCGTCCTGACCATGGCCAAGGAGGCGGGGCTTTACGTCATCGTCCGCCCCGGTCCCTATATGAACGCCGAGGTGACGCGCGGTGGCTTCCCTAGCTGGCTGGTGAAGCAGCAGGCCAGGGCCCGCACCGACCATCCGGAATATCTGGCAGCGGCTGACGAATGGCTGACGGCCATCAACGCCATCCTGAAAAAGCACCAGATCACCGATGGCGGCGGCAACATCATCGCCTATCAGATCGAAAATGAACTGGATGTGACGCAGCCCACGCAAGCGCGCTACATGAAGTTTCTGTATGACAAGGCGAGGCGCGACGGGATTACGGTTCCCATCTTCCATAATGACAAGGGCCGCAACGGCATCTGGGTGCCCAAGGGCAGCAACGTGCCGGGCACGGTAGAGGGCCCGAACGACCTCTATGCCTTTGACGGCTATCCGGGCGGGTCCTGCGACGTGGACGCGACCGTGGGCAAGCCCAATCTGGCCCCCGATTGGGGCCTGTACGGTCCCGGCGGTGCATCAGGCGGGGCCAGCGCCTCTCCCAACACACCGGGTTTCGCGGCGGAATATGGCGGTGGCTGGTTTGATTATTGGGGCAGCAACGGTGCCTATAACTGCAACGCACAGCGTTTGGGCAGCGGCTATCAACGTGTCTTCTACGGCACCAATATCGCCAATGGCCTGACCATCCAGAGCTTCTACATGACCTATGGCGGCACCAGCTGGGGCTGGATGCCGGCGCCCGTGGTCTATACGTCCTATGATTACGGCGCCGCCATTGACGAGGCGCGGGGACTGCGGGAGAAGGCGCGCGGCATCAAGCTGATGGGCCATTTCCTTCAGAGTGTGAAGGATTTGACGCAGATGGACCGCGCCACCGGTCTGGTGCCCAGCAACCCCAAAATCCGGCTATATCACAATGTGAATCCAGAAACGGGCACGCGCCTGCTGGTTGCCACGCACAACCCCAACAATGGGCAATTCGATGAGGCCTTCAGCTTCAAGGCGGCATTGCCCGATGGCGAATACACGGTCCCGCAGGCCGGCACGCTGCGCCTGAAGGGGCATGACGCCAAGCTGTGGCTGGCCGGATACAATCTGGAACGTCAGCGGCTGGTCTATTCCACGTCGGAGCTGTTTACCCATCTGCGCCAGGGGGGCGGCGACCTTGCCCTGTTCTATGGCCGACAGGGGGAAGATGGGGAGACGGTTCTGCGGTACAGCAGCGCCCCCACCGTTACCGTGCTGGATGGCAAGGTGGACAGCAGCTTTGACGCGGCCAAGGGTGATCTGCGTCTGAATTACAGCCATCAGGGCCTCGCCCGCGTGCGGATCAGCGGTGGGGGGCGGCCTGACCTGACCCTGTTGATCGCCGATCTGCCGATGGCGGAGACATTCTGGCGGCAGGAAACCAAGGATGGCGTGTTGCTGCAGCGTGGCCCCACTCTGGTCCGTACCGCAGAGGTGAAGGGCAAGGTCCTGGACCTGACCGGCGATACCGAGACCGACAGCCCGCTGGAAGTCTGGGCGCCCTCCGGCGTTACCTCTGTCCGCTGGAACGGGGCATCCGTGTCGGTGGAGAAGGGCGTGGGCGGTAGCCTGATCGCTCGCAAGGACCTGTCCGGTCCCGTTGCGGTCACTCTGCCCGACCTGACCCGCGCCAATTGGCGCTTCCAGGCCGGATCACCGGAGGCCGGGAAGGATTTTGACGACAGCGCCTGGGCCGTGGCCAAGCCGGGCCGCACCGCCAGCTTCGTGAAGCCGCCGGGTGGCCAGCCTTTGCTGAACATGGATGACTATAACTTCCATCATGGCGATGTCTGGTACCGCGGCCGCTACACCGCACAGCCCGGTGTGTCAAAGCTGGAGCTGCATTACGGTGCCGGTGGTGCCGGCATGCTGCAGGTCTGGCTGGATGGCCGCTATCTGGGTCAGCATGTGCTGCCCACCGGCCTGCCGCGCCCGCCGGGCCAGGGGCTGGCGACCTTCACGATCCCCGATGATCTGCAGGCCCCGGGCGAACGTGTGCTGTCCGTCATGGTCCGCAACAATTCCCATCATTGGGATCTGGATGCCGATGATTTGCACAAGGAAGCGCGCGGCCTGATCTCCGCCTCGCTGGGCTCACCCACAGGCAAAAGCTTTGCCATACCGATCAACTGGAAAATTCAGGGCAATCTGGGGGGGCAGGATATTGCCGATCCGGTTCGCGGCGTCTTCAACAATGGCGGCCAGTATGGCGAACGCCTGGGCTGGCATCTGCCAGGTTTTGAGGACAGGGGCTGGACGACCGCGTCCGTTCCGGCGACGACGGCGCAGCCCGGCACTGTCTGGTACCGCACGGAATTCACGCTCGACCTGCCCAAGGGCCAGGACAGCGCCATTGGCCTGTCGTTCGGGGATACCAGCGTGCCCCGGTCACTTGGATCCTACCGCGTGCTGATCTTCCTGAATGGCTGGAACATGGGTCAGTTCATCGCGGATGTCGGGCCGCAGCGCACCTTTGTGCTGCCCACCGGCATCCTGAACGCCAATGGCAAGAATACCCTGGCGCTGGCCGTCACCTCCGATGGAAAACCGGGCGACACGCTGGAGGCCGTGAAACTGGTCAGCCTGCGCAATGCCCGGTCGCCGTTGAAGATCGGGACGGTGCCGGCACCAGACTACAACGCCGTCGGTCAGGTCGAGGCGAAGGCCTCGCCCTGAGCGAAATGGCTGTCCATCCTTTACTATCAGGGCTCGCCTTCGGCTCGACCTGACCGACGCAGAATCCAACTTACGCATCGAGAGACCAATCCCATGCCTAACCTCGCCCACGGCCTGCAGGCCGCAAACGTGACCCGGACCATCGACCTGCTGATCAGCAATCTGGTCGATATCAAGGATGAGACGGGGGAGTTCCTGCTGCGGCTGGAAGATGGCCGCGTCATCGACACCAAAGGCTGGAACGATTGGGAATGGACCCACGGCATCGGCCTGTATGGGATGTGGAAATATTATGAGATGACGGGCAGCGAGCGTGCCTTTCAGATCATGGTGGACTGGTTCCGCGACCGTTTTGCCGCCGGCACGCCCACCAAAAACATCAATACCGTCAGCCCCTTCCTGACCTTGGCCTATCTCTACGAGAAGACGGGCAACCAGACCTATATCCCGTACCTCGACACCTGGGCTGAGTGGGTCATGCATGGCCTTCCCAAGACCGAAGAGGGCGGGTTTCAGCATATCGTGTTCAACAGTGAGAACCCGCAGCAGCTGTGGGATGACACGCTGATGATGAGCGTGCTGCCGCTGGCCAAGATCGGCCTGCTTTTGGGCCGCCCGGAATATGTGGAGGAGGCCAAGCGCCAGTTCCTCATCCATATCAAGTATCTGTTCGATACCAAGACCGGCCTGTGGTTCCACGGCTGGACCTTCGATGGCCGCCACAACTTCGCCAACGCGCTGTGGGCGCGCGGCAATTGCTGGGTCACCATCGCCATCCCGGAATTCATTGAACTGCTGGACCTGAAGCCGGGCGACCCGCTGCGCAGCTTCCTGATCGACACGCTGGAAAATCAGATCAAGGCGCTGGCCAAGTACCAGACTGAGGATGGCCGCTGGCACACGCTGATTGACGACCCGACCTCGTATCTGGAAAGCTCGGCCGCGGCCGGTTTCGCCTATGGCATCATGAAGGCCGTGCGCAAGCGCTATATCAGCGCGGCGTATGAGCCGATGGCCATCAAGGCTGTGCATGCCGTCCTGAACAAGATCGCGCCTGATGGCGAGCTTCAGGAAGTCTCGTTCGGCACGGCCCTGGGCAGCGACCTCCAGTACTATCGCGACGTCAAGCTGACATCTATGCCTTACGGCCAGTCGCTGGCCATCGTCTGCCTGACGGAGATGCTGCGCCGATTCATTTGAGGGTAACGCCTATTCACTGTCATCCCCGCGAAAGCGGGGACCCAGCGATAGCTGCGACATGAGTCATATCGGCGCTGCCCCGCGCCTCGACACTGGGTCCCCGCTTTCGCGGGGATGACGGTAGAGGGGGCGGAGAACCGAAAACAAACCCCAGAGGAAACGTCCATGCTCCAGCGTAGTGTGAAGCCTATCAATTACCTGGCCTATGGCGCCAACGACATCCTGGGTGCGGGGTCGATGGCCGTGATCAGCGGCTGGATCCTGTTTTTCTACACGACCTTCTGCGGCCTGTCGGCGACGCAGGCAGCGGCGATTTTCGCCATCGCCCGACTGCTGGACGCCATTGTCAGCCCCATTGTCGGGCATCTGTCGGATAATTTTTATCGCACCCGCCTGGGCCGCCGGTTTGGCCGTCGGCGCTTCTTCTTGTTGATCTGTATCCCGCTGGTGCCGTCCTTTGCCCTCATGTGGGTCAGCGGCCAGGGGTTCTGGTATTATCTGGCCACTTATGTGCTGTTTGAGACGGTCTACGCCATCGTCCTGATCCCCTATGAAACCTTGGCCGCCGAAATGACCAAGGATTACAAGATCAAGGCGAAGCTGGCCGGCATCCGTATCCTGTTTGCGCAAAGCTCCGCCATCGCTGCCGGCTTCCTGCCCGCCGCCATTGTTGGTTGGGCGGGCGGCAAGGACAGCGCGGATACCTTCTTCATCATGGGCGTGATCTTCGCGGTGGTGTTTGCCGTTGTCCTGGCCTTCACCTGGGCCTTCACCTATGAGCGGTCGGTGGAGGAAGTGGAGCAGATGAAGGCCGGCGAACCGGTCCTGACGCTGGGCGACAGTTTCCGCAAGCTGTACAGCGACCTGTTCTCCACCCTGAAGATCCGCGCCTTCCGCCTGCATCTGGGCATGTATCTGGGCGGCTATATCAGCCAGGATGTGTTCAACGCGGTCTTTACCTATTTCATCGTCTTTGTGCTGGCCGGGTCGGTGTCAGAAGCATCCAACCTGTTGGGCAGCATGTATATTGCCCAGTTGTTCGCGGTGGCGATGTTCATCCAGCTCTGCCTGCGCTTCCATCCCGCCCCGTCCTACCGGCTGGCCGTCTGTTTCTACATCCTGGGCGTCCTGGGCTTCCTGGCGATCCATTTCGTCCGGCCTGAAAACCTGCATCTGTGGCTGTTCGTGCCCATTATCCTGTCGGGTCTGGGCCGGGGTGGTCTGAACTACATCCCCTGGAACACCTACAATTATATGGCCGACGTGGATGAGGTGGTTACCGCCAAGCGCCGCGAAGGCATCTTTGCCGGTGTCATGACCTTCATCCGCAAGGCCACCCAGGCCGCCGCTGTGATGGGCGTGGGCCTGCTCCTGGAGGCCGGTGGCTTCATGCCCAAGGCCGAAACCCAGAGTGCCGAGGCCATCACCACCATCCTGGCCGTCATGGGCATCGGCACCATCGGCGTGCTGCTGGCTGGCTTTGCCGTGTCGCGCCGCTTCCAACTGGATGGTCCGCGCCATGTGATCCTGATGGAGGAAATCGCCCGCTTCAAGGAGGGCCAGAAGGAGACCACGCCGGAGCGTCGCGCCATCCTGGAGGACCTGACCGGGTGGAAATATGAGCGCCTGTGGGGACGATAAGGACCGAACCTCGTCATCCCGGCGTCAGCCGGGATGACGAAATAGAGGAATTGCGGGCCACGCAAAAACGGTATTGCAGGAGACGTGCATGACCAGCCTGCCCATCGTCGATCCCCACATGCATCTGTGGGATTTCACGCGTCAGCATTATTCCTGGCTCATGGATCGGCCCTTGCCGTCCAACGCGGCGGGAAATGTGGAGCCGATTGCCAAGCCCTATGGCCTGACGGACTATCTGGCCGACACTGCCGGGTATGATGTGCGCGGGGTGGTGCATGTGGAGGCGGGCGCCAATCCCGCCCATGCCTTGTCAGAGACGACATGGTTGCAGGAAGTGGCCGATCAGGGGCGCCTGCCCATGGCGCTCGTGGCCTTCGCGGCCCTGAATGACCCGGATGTGGAAACGCTGCTCGCTGGCCATGCCGAGCATGGGGCTGTGCGCGGCATCCGGCACATCATCAACTGGCACAGCGACCCGGCCAAGACCTATTCGGCCCGTGATGTGATCGGCGATGCCGACTGGCAGCGCGGTTACGCCCTGCTGGCCAAATATGGCCTGTCCTTCGATCTGCAAATCTATCCGTCACAGATGGATGTTGCGGCGCAACTGGCTGCCCGGCATCCGGATATTCCCGTCATCGTGAACCATGCCGGCATGCCCACCGATCAGGATGCGGACGGTCTGGCCCTGTGGCGCCAAGGCCTGGCCCTGTTGGCCGCACAGCCCAATGTCGCGATCAAGATCTCCGGTCTGGCCATGATCGACCGGCAATGGACCCTTGAGAGCCTCCGCCCCTTCATCCTCCACACCATCGACGCGTTTGGAACGGATCGCACCATGTTTGCAAGCAACTTCCCTGTCGATAAGCTTTACGGCGCCTTTGGCACGCATTACGCGGCCTATGACGCCATTACGGTGGACTTCACCGATGCAGAGCGTCGGGCGATGTTCGCCGCCAATGCGGCCCGCACCTACCGTCTGGCGGTGACGCTATGAGGGGGCTGACGCGGCGAGAACTGGGCCTGTCGGCGCTGGCCGCCGGGGCCTGGTTCGCCCTGCCGGCGGGGGCGGCGGTCGGGCCGGAACGACCTGGTGCCTATATAATGGGGGCCGACATCTCCTGGATTCCAGAGGATGAGGCGGCGGGAGCAGAGTTTTATCTAAACGGCCAGCGTCAGGATATCTTCACCATTCTCACCGGGGCCGGGTTCAACTGGGTCCGCCTGCGCCTGTTCGTGAATCCGGAAAATGGCTATTCTTCGGGTAAGAAGGACAGCCCCTGGTGCGGTCTGGAACAGACCATCAAGCTGGCCAAGCGGGTGAAGGCGGCGGGGATGAAGATCGCCCTGACCTTCCATTATTCCGACACCTGGGCCGACCCGCAGCATCAGGAAAAACCCGCCGCCTGGGCGTCCCTGTCCTTCCCCGATCTGGTGAAGGCGGTGGAGGCCCATACGCGCGACAGCCTCGCCGCCATGAAGACGGCGGGGGTGGCGCCGGACATGGTCCATATTGGCAATGAGGTCACGTTCGGCATGCTATGGCCCGAGGGGCGCGTAGCCCTGCCGGTGCCGACCGGCAACCCCGCCACCGATGCGGTGCATCTGAAGCCGGAAGGCGTTGGCGGCTATGATCAGTTTGCCACGCTGCTGAAGGCAGGGATCAACGCCACGCGGGAGGTTCTGCCCCAGGCCAGCATCATGCTGCATAACCATCTGGGCCGGCATTGGGTGATCGTTCGCGAATGGACCGACGCCCTGCTGTCGCGCGGGGTCACCTTCGATCTGATCGGTTTCTCCTGCTATCAGCAACTGGCGGAAGGCGACTGGGAACGCACCTTCACTGAGTTCGTGAAACGCTATCCGCAATTGGGTTTCTGTGCGGTCGAGTATTCGGGCCGCAAGGAATATATCAACGATCTGGTGTTCAACGCGCCCGGCAAACGCGGCTGGGGCAGCTTCATCTGGGAACCGACCCGGCATCAGGAAGCCGTCTTCGACAAGAATGGCCGCAATGCCGGGGGCGGGGCCAAGCCCAATCTGCTGTCGCAAGGCATCAATGCCGCCGAGGCACCGGGCGCTGTACAACCCGGCAGCGCCCCACCGCCGCCACCGCCGCCAGGACCGAAGCGCCATGGTGAGGGCGGGCGGTATGAGGCGAACCCGTTCCTGGAGCTTTATCGCGGCCTGTCAAGGAAGTACGGGCTGATCTGATGACGCGCTGGGGGGCCTTGATACTGCTCTGTCTGGGGATCGCGATGCCCGCCCACGCAGAACCTGATCGCTGGGAATTCCGCTTCGCAGGCCAGGGTCCCGGCATGCCGGTGACGGCGGTGGAAACCTATGATCCTGTAAAGGGCTATGGTTTTGAACCGGGCCTGGCACCCGACGGGGACAGGCCCTTCCTGTTCTCCGTCAAGGTGCCGGAGGGCAATTACCGGGTCACGGTCACGCTTGGCGATGCCAAGGCCAAGGCGCGGACCAGCGTGAAGGCGGAAAGCCGTCGCCTGATGCTGTGGGGTGTGGAGACGGGCAAGGGCCGGTTCGATACCCGGTCCTTCATCGTCAATGTTCGCACCACGGCCCTGCCGCCCCCGCCACCGAACGCGCCGGGCGGCACCGCCGTCCGCGTCAATGAGCGGGAGGTGGGGAAGCTGCATTGGGATGACAAGCTGACGTTGGAATTTGCCGACAAGGCCCCGCGCGTGGCGGCAGTGACGGTGGAGAAGGTCGACCTGCCCACCCTCTATCTGGCCGGCGACAGCACCGTGACGGATCAGCCCGCCGAACCGGGTGCCAGTTGGGGCCAGATGATCACCAGCATGCTGACGCCCGACATCGCGGTCGCCAACCATGCGGAGTCCGGTGAGACGATGAAAAGCTTCATCACCGGCCTGCGCCTGGACAAGATCCTGTCCAGCATCAAGGCCGGCGACACTCTACTTATTCAGTTCGGCCATAATGACAGCAAGTCCGCCTGGCCGCAGACCTATGTCGACGCTGCCTCGACATATCCCGCCTATCTGCGCGTCTTCATCGCGGAGGTGCGGCGGCGCGGTGCTGTGCCGGTGCTGGTGACCTCCCCCCACCGCCGCAGCTTTGACGCGGCGGGCCGTATCACCAACAGCCATGGCGATTATCCTGACGCCATGCGCATGGTGGGGAGGGAAGAGAGCGTGGCCCTGATCGACCTGCACGCGCTGTCGAAGGACATCTATGAGGCGCTGGGGCCGGACGTTGCCCCGCGTACCTTCAGCAATGGTGGCAGGGACGCGACCCACCACAATAATTATGGCGCCTGGCTGATGGCTCGTGCCGTGGTGGCGGGGATCATGGCCAGCGATCTGGCGCTCAAATCCTATATCCGCCCGGACCTGCCACCGTTCGACCCAAGGCACCCGCCGGGGCCGGATGCGCTGACCCTGCCGGAGAGTTCGATCCGGTCGGATGTCACCCCCTTGGGAAACTGACAACACGGCCTTGCAATGGAGGTGACCATGAACCGCCGACAGCTTTTCACCGCCGCGGCCGCAACTGCCTTGGTGGCGGGTGCTGCGTCCCAGGCCGGTGCCGCGGATGCGCCGGGCATCGTTCTGCCGCTTTGGCCGGGCAAGCCGCCTGGCGGGGAGAAGGTGACGGTTACACAGTCGGAGATCGCCCGATCGGACGACCCGCGTTTCAAGGATGTGGCCATCCTGAATGTCACCCAACCAAACCTGACCCTATTCCGCCCCGCAAAGCCCAATGGGGCCGCCATGCTGATCATCCCCGGCGGCGGGTATCAGCGGGTGGTGGTGGGCAAGGAGGGCTATGATATCGCGCAATGGCTGGTGGGGGCCGGGATCACCGTCTATGTCCTGCTCTACAGACTGCCCGCCGATGGCTGGGCCGCGGGGCCGGATGCGCCATTGCAGGATGCACAGCGCGCCATCCGTGTGATGCGGTCGCAGGCGGGGCAATATGGGTTTGACGCCAACCGCATCGGCGTCATGGGCTTTTCCGCCGGTGGGCATCTGGCAGCCATGGCGGCTACGCGTTTTGGAAAGGTAACCTATCGGCCCGTCGATGCGGCAGATGCGCTGTCGGCCCGGCCCGATATCGCGGCACTGGGGTACCCGGTGATCACCATGAAGCCGGGCTTGACCCATGGTGGGTCGGCCAGGCAGATGCTGGGCGACACCCCCGGCGAGGCTCGTATCGCCGAGTTTTCGGCAGAGGTCGGCGTGCCCGCCGATGCGCCCCCCACCTTCATCACCCATGCCGCCGATGATGGCGCGGTGCCCGTTGATAATGCCCTGCTGATCTATGCGGCGCTTCGGGCGCAGAAGGCCAAGGTCGCCATGCATCTGTTCGAAGCGGGCGGCCATGGCTTTGGCCTGCGCGCCGAAAAGGCCGCACCCGTGGCGGCCTGGCCGCAGCTGTTCCTGGACTGGAGCCGGACCCATGGCTTTGCGTAAACTGATCGCTGCTGCACTGTTGCTCTTCCTGGCCACCCCAAGCTTCGCCGACGCGCCCAAACCGCTCTACCGCGATCCCGTGTTCGACGGGGCGGCGGATGCGTCGCTGGTCTATGACCCCGCCGGGCAGCAATGGGTGATGTTCTACACCAACCGGCGCGCCACAATGGCGGGCGCACAGGGCGTGGAATGGGTGCATGGCACGCGCATCGGGCGGGCCGTGTCCAAGGATGGCGGCAACAGCTGGACCTATGACGGCACTGCCGATATCCGCTATGGCAGTGGCGATGACATCACCTACTGGGCGCCGAATGTCGAGTATGTCGGCGGCCAATGGCATATGTTCCTGACCATCGTGCCCGGCGTGTTCAAGGATTGGAACGCATCGCGCGAGATTGTGCATCTGACCAGCCGCGACCTGAAAGTCTGGGATTTTGCCGGCAAGGTCGATCTGGGGTCGGACCGGGTGATCGACGCGGCGGTGCATCCGCTGCCGGGCGGCGGCTGGCGCCTGTGGTACAAGGATGAACGTGACGGCTCTTCAACCCATTATGCCGATAGCCGGGATTTGAAAACCTGGACCCATGGCGGGGTGGCGGTGAAGACACGCGGCGAAGGTCCGCAGATCATCGAATGGCAGGGCTGGCACTGGCTGATCATGGATGCTTGGGACGGGTTGGGTGTCTACCGTTCCAAGGACCTGACCAACTGGGAACATCAGCCCGATAATCTGCTGAAACAGCCGGGAACGGCCCTGACCGACCGGGCCAAGGGCGGGCATCCCGATGTGGTGGTCAGCGGTGGTCGCGCCTTCCTGTTCTATTTTGTGCACCAAGGTGGGGAGCCGGAGGCGGCCAGCGACCCGACATGGCAGCGCCGGTCGGTGATCCAGGTGGCCGAACTGGGCTTCAAGGATGGCTGGCTGACCGCCGACCGGGAACAGAAGGTGGATGTCAGGCTGCTGCCGCCATGACCACGTGGAACGATATCCGCGACCATGGTGCCGTGGGCGATGGCGTGACCATCGACAGCCCCGCCATCAATCGCGCCATCCAGGCCGCTGCCGCCGCAGGTGGTGGCGCGGTGCGGGTGCCGGCGGGTCTGTGGCTGTGCTTCTCCATCCGTCTGGCATCGCATGTCCGCCTGCATCTGGATACCGGCGCAGTGATCCGCGCGGCAGTGCCGGGGGCACTGGGCGCCTATGACCTTCCGGAACCAAACCCGCACGATATCTATCAGGATTTCGGCCATTCCCATTGGCACAACAGCCTGATCTGGGGCGAGGGGTTGAGCGACATCGCCATCACCGGCCCCGGCCTGATCGACGGGCATGGCCTGACTGCCAAGGGGCCGGGGGCGAAATGGGCCAAGCGGAAGGGCTATTTCCCCGAAAGCATGGCGGGGATGAGTGCGGCTGA
>JAIXTS010000268.1 GCA_027483805.1 Azospirillum sp.
CCGCCGGAAGAAGACCCCCGGCGGCACAGCGGCGGAATCTACGCATCCGCCCCCGTCTGTCAAGGACAAAGACCCTACCTCTCCGCAACGTTGATGTGACGGGATGCGAGGGCTTGGCGGTACAGCGCCCCATCTTCCAGCAGCGCACGGGCCAGCGACAGGGTGGCGGCGGTGGATGCGACGCTGTCCGCCGGCTTGGCGGGACAGGCGGCACGCAGTTCCGCCAGTGCATCGGCATCGTCGGGGGCGGTCAGCCGGTGGCGGGCCAGCAATGCCTGTTCACCCCGGTCGCCGCGCGCTGCTTGTGCAATCAAAGCCGGAACGGTGGCGCCGGGCAGCGCGGTGCAAAGGCTGGGCTGCACGCCCTGCCCGTCAAAACTGTAGCCGCTGGGCGCATAAATCCGGCTCCAGGTGATGAACAGTTCCCCGCCATTGGGCAACTGGGTCACATGCTGCACACTGCCCTTGCCATAGGTGGAGGACCCGACCAGCAGGGCGCGGCCGGCATCCTGCAACGCCGCCGCCACGATTTCCCCGCTGGAGGCGGTTTGGCCGTCGATCATCACCACCAGGGGCAGGTCGGGAAAGGCAGTTGTGGGTTTCTGTGCCTCGAACCATTGGATGGAGCTGGGATTGCGGCCGCGGGTGGTGATGATTCGGCCCTGCGGCACGAACAGGTTGACCACCCCCACGGCCTGCACCATCACCCCGCCGGGATTGCCGCGCAGGTCCAGGATGACGCCGCGCACCGGGCCCTTGTCCAGATAGCGCTGGATGGCCTGCCGCACATTATCCTGGGTGGCATTGTTGAACCGTTCGATACGGATGGTGACAACACCGTCGGTCAGGCTGGCCTGCACCGTGTTGGGCACCAGATGGCGGCGGCGGACACTGACAATGCGCGGGCGCTGTTCATTCTGCCCCACCTTCATTTCCACCCAACTGCCTTCCGGCCCCTGGATCAGGGCGGACAGCCTTTCATAAGGCAGGCCGATGGCACGCACGCCCGCCACTTCAAAGATCCGGTCGCCGACACGGACCCCGGCGCTGGCCGCCGGGCCGTCGGCCACCATGTCGGAAATCTCGAAAAATCCGTCGATGGTGCGGATGCCGACACCGATTCCGTCATAGCCTTCGCGCTGTGTGCGCTCCCCCTGGGCGCGATTGGGTTCGGCATACCGGGAATAGGGATCAAGGTCGTTCATCATGCCGTCGAACATGTCACGCCAGACCTGTTCCCGGTCCCGCTGGGCGATGACGGGGGACGCGGCCGTGATGGCGCGCAACATGTCGGCGGTGGCAGTGGCCCAGCGTTCCGGGATCATGTCGGACGGCAGGGCCACCCGCGACAGTTCAACCCCGTCGCGTGTCAGCAGCAGATGGCCCGGTACCGCGACAATGCCCAGCGTCCGGTCGGCCGCCGCCACCCGCCGCAATCCATCACCCAGCAGATCGGGCATGGAAGGCGGCTTCAGCGCATTGTCGATGATGGGACGGAAGGCGACGGAAAACAGCTGTTCCGCTGTCAGGTTGGAAATGGCGGGCAGGGCCTGCTGTTCGGCCCGGGCGGCGGCGGCACCGCCCAAAAGGCTGAAGACAACCAGCATCGACCCAAGCCGTGATGCCATGCGCGTTTCCCCCATCGGGCACCGTCTCAGCGGCGGCGCTTCCTCTGAGGATAGAGTGCCGCAGGTGCAACGACGCGTAAAGCCCCGGCACAGGCCAAAAGGCTAGGCCGACACCCATCCCAAAGACATGAATCCGGCCGGCAACAGCCGGAACTTATCGGCCTGCCATCACCAGGGTGCATTTGACAGGCCGGCTGGAAAGGCGTGAATAAGCCCAAACTTGGTAGGCGTTGGTGCCATGTCCCCCAAATATTGGTTAATTCCGCTGATGGCCGTGCCGTTGATGGCATTGGTGGCGCTTGGGCGTGCGCCGGGGGATGCGGGATCTTCCGTGCGCTATCTGCGCATCGCGGCGGACCCGTCGGGGGAACGGGGGTTCGATATCGGTGCCGCGCTGGCGTCCATCCTGTCGCGCCCGCCGGGCATGCCGGCCTGCACCGACGACCGCGCCTGCGGCGTGCCCGGGCTGATCGCCGTGACACAAAGCCTGCCCGACCGTGGCGACATCGTGGCGGCGGTGGCGTCCGGTGCCGTTGAAACGGGTCTGGCCCCCGCCGACCGCATCTATGCGGCCCGCTGCTTCCCCGCGCCCGGCGCGCGCCCCACGGACCTGACCATCCTGGGCGAGATTTACAGCGAGGCGCTGCATGTGCTGGTCCGTGCCGAGACCGGTCTGACCGATATTGGCCAGTTGAAAGGGCGGCGCGTGGCCATCGGCGTGGTCGGATCGGACGAACGGCGGCTGGCCGACCGTATCCTGTCCGCCTATGGTCTGCGCCGGCAGCAGGTGCGCGGGCTGGAGATCGGCGGTGAGGAAGCGGCCCTGGCCCTGGCCGATGGCCGCATCGATGCCTTGTTCCGCATCGCCGCCACCCCGGACCCGGTGGTCGCCATGGCCGTGATTTCGGGGGCGCGGCTGCTGCCGGTTACGGGCGATGCGGCGGGGCGTCTGTCGGGCCTGCATCCGTTCGGGGTACCGGGTTCCATCGCGGCGGGGACTTACGATGGGGACCAGCCGGCGGTGGCGACCATGATGCAGCCCGTGGCCTGGATCGCGGGTCCATCCCTCGATCCGGCGCTTGCCGGCCAGCTGACGGCCGCCCTGGCCAACCGGGCGAATCGGGAGGCGCTGCACCGTCAGGACCCGGACATGCTGTTGCTGCGGCCTGCGGCATTTCGCATGTCGGCCCCCCTGCACCCGGCGGCCGGAACACGCTATGGTGTGGATCCCATCGCCATGGCCTGTCCAGGCCAGAAGCCCCGGTGAGTATGCATCCCCATGTTCCTGCCGCAGGAGATCATCCGCCGTAAACGTGACGGGCATGCCCTGTCTAGGGCGGATATCGCCACCTTCATTTCCGGCCTGACCGATGGATCGGTGTCGGAGGGACAGGCGGCGGCCTTTGCCATGGCGGTC
Organism: Azospirillum sp.; assembly: GCA_027483805.1. Classification (GTDB taxonomy): domain Bacteria; phylum Pseudomonadota; class Alphaproteobacteria; order Azospirillales; family Azospirillaceae; genus Niveispirillum. Next base: position 3,046 of record JAIXTS010000268.1, read on the forward strand.
TATTTCCGGGGCATGGACCAGAACGAACGGGTGGCCCTGCTGCGCGCCCTGACCGGATCGGGCACCATCCTGGACTGGTCGCGCGAAGGGCTCAGCGGCCCCGTGCTGGACAAACATTCCACCGGCGGTGTCGGCGACAAGGTCAGCCTGCTGCTGGCGCCCATCATTGCGGCCTGCGGCGGCTATGTGCCCATGATCTCCGGTCGGGGCCTGGGCCATACGGGCGGCACGCTGGACAAGATGGAAGCCATCCAGGGCTATGACGGGCGGCCCGACCTGCACCGGCTGAAAACCATCGTCCGCCGGGTCGGTTGCGCCATTGTCGGCGCCACGGACGAGATCGCGCCCGCCGACCGCCGGCTCTATGCGATCCGCGATGTGACCGCGACCGTGGAAAGCATCGACCTGATCACCGCCTCCATCCTCTCCAAGAAGCTGGCGGCCGGGTTGAACGCCCTGGTCCTGGATGTGAAGTTCGGGTCCGGCGCCTTCATGGAAAGCCGGGAGCAGGCGCGGGCACTGGCCCAGATACTGGTCCGGACCGCCGGCGATGCCGGCCTGCCAACCCGTGCCCTGCTGACCGACATGGGCCAGGTCCTGGGCCATACCGCCGGTAATGCGCTGGAGTTGCGCGAATGCCTGTCGATCCTGGCCGGCGAGGCTGCCGAAAGCCGGCTGTGGCGGGTGACACGGGCCTTGTGCGCGGAAATGCTGGTCCTGTCGGGGCTGGCCCTGGATGAGGCGATGGCGGGACGGCTGGTGGATCAGGCCATTGAAACGGGGGCCGCCGCCGACCGGTTTGCCCGCATGGTGGCCGTGCTGGGCGGGCCGCCGGACCTGATCGAACGGCCCGACCGGCATCTGCCCACGGCCCCGGTTGTGGTGCCGGTCCTGGCCGAGCGAGCCGGTATCGTGACGGCCCAGGATGCCCGCACCCTGGGTCTGGCTGTGGTCGCGCTGGGCGGGGGCCGTACCCGCCCACAGGACGGGGTCGATCCGCGTGTCGGGCTGGACCGGGTGGCGCCTGTCGGAGCGGAAGTGGGACCCGATCGTCCGCTCTGCCTTGTGCATGCGGCGGACAGGGCTGCGGCGGATGCGGTGGTATGCAGCATCAGGAACGCTTATGTGATTGGCGAAACCGCCGACGCGGCCGCCGATCCGGTGGCCGAAAGGATCGGCGGACCCTGAGGACAGTGTCACCCGACCGGAGACAGCATGATCACCATCGTCCGCGCCAAGTTCCACGGTATCCGCGTCACGGGAGCGGATCTGAATTATCACGGCTCCATCACGCTGGACCCGGAACAATGCGCCCTGGCCGGCCTCTATCCGCTGGAATTTGTTGAAATCTGGAACAAGAACAGCGGCGCCCGGATTTCCACCTATGTGATCTATGGGGAGCCGGGGTCCAAGGCCTGTATCCTGAACGGCGCGGCTGCCCGCACCTGTCAGAAGGGGGATGAGGTGATCATCGCCGCGTCGGCCAGCATCACACCCGACCAGCTTTATGCGATCAAGCCCAAGGTTCTGACCTTCAAGCCCGACAATTCGGTCGACCGGGTTCTGGAATATGATGTCTTCAAGGGGCCGGAGCGTGAATTCGACTTCCGCACCCTGGACATCACCGATGGCCGCGATGCCGCCGTGGAATTGCAGGTGCCGATCCGGACCTGATAGCCATGCCCGTCGGCGCCCATACCGAGGTCAGGAATTCCTGACCTCGGTATGGGAATTCCTACAGATCCGGTAGTTGCAGCGGCAGGTCGGCGCGGCAATCCCCCTTGGCGACGGCATCCCGCAGGGCGGCGGTCAGCACCGACAGGGCCAGATCGCGGTTGGGCAGGCGGACAAGATCGCCATCGCCGTCCAGCTTCAGCCCCTGGCGCGCCGCCTGGACCCTGAACGCCGCGGCGATGGGTTCCTGGCCGCCATGGCTGGGCCCGCATTGGACCAGTGCCAGACGCGGCGCATCCGTGCCCTGGCGCATCAGGGCAAAGAAGCCGAACAGATAGCGTTCTTCGGCATTGCCGCCGTCATCTGTCAGGGCACGGGCCAGATCTTTGGCGTGGCGGGTGCCATGCAGAAGCCGTTCCAGCCCCGCCTGCGTCACCCGGCCTTGCGCCAGATACAGGGCCCGCACCTCCCCACCCGGCACCAGGATGCCGGACAGCGGCACGCCGGGCACCGGATGAAACGCCAGGGAACCGACACGGCCGCCGGGGGCGCTGACCACATAGCGCACACCGACACGCATCGTTTCTGCCGTCACGGTCAGCGTGTCGCCGGTGCCTGTGGGCAGGTCGCGCGGCATGGCGCCGGCAGGCACCTCTTCCCCCGTCGGCAGCACAGGCACCTGCGCGGTTAGCACGGGCTTGCACCCGGACAGCAGCAGGGCCAGCAGCAGCAGGGGCATGGCCCGGGGCCTCATCGTGTTTTCCAGGTGCGGTTGGGTCCCGTATCAATATGGGTATGGCCGGTGGACGGATAAAAAGCCGCCCCACCCCGCTGCATGGTCTTGGCGATTTCCGCCAGGGCGGCACCCGGCAGCAGCGGCACCTTGAAATCCAGCGCCCGGCCCTGCAGGTGATAACTTTCGCGGGCGGCATTGGGATTGTCGCGCACCAGATCCTCGTTGGTGCCGGGCGACCGGAACCCGTCCGTCACCTGCACAACCGTGGTGGGTGGCAGGCCCGTGCGCTGCAACAGATCGAACAGGAAATCCATCAGCAGCGGATCGATGCGCCCTGCCTGTCCCGTTCGCCGATCGCGCAGCAGATGGTCAATCCGCTGCATGGCTTTGGGATCATAGGCATTGTTGTAGAAATAGATGACATCCACCATCTCCCCGCTTTTCAGGTGGGTCAGCACAATGCGGCGCACCGCGGGCAGCGGCGGCAGGTCAGGCGGCGGCCCCTCCTCCTCCGGCGCGGTCGGTCGCGTGGAACAGGCGGCCAGTGGGGCCAGCATCAAGGCCGCCAGAAAGGCGCGGCGGGATGTCGGGTTCATGCCGGGACCGGCTCCATCGCCAGACGGTATCCGCCCTCCACCCGTATCACCAGCGGCTGCCCCGCCGCCAGCTTGCGGCGCAAGCGGTAGATATGGGTTTCCAGCGTGTGCGTATTGATTCCGGCGCCATAACCCCAGACGGCACCCAGCAAATCTTCACGCGGGGCGCTTCCCCCCCGGCGGCAGAGATGATCCAGGATCTGTGTCTCCTTCTCCGTCAGGCGGATGTGTGTACCATCCACCGCTTCCAGCCGCTTGGCCGCCGGCAGGAACCGGTAGGGGCCAATGGTCAGGCCCCCCTCCGCCGCCACCGCCGACAGGGCATCGGCCTGCCGCAAAAGCGCCTTCAGCCGGGTCAGCAGCGTGGCCAGGCGGATGGGTTTGGCCAGGTGATCGTCACCACCCGCAGGCAGACCCAGACCCGGCCGCAGCAGCAGGACCAGCGGGCCTGTCAGCCCCCCCGACCGCAGGGCCGGGATCAGCCCCTCCACGGCCAGGGCGGCATCCAACAGGGCGCCATCCGCGCCGTGCTGGGCAAGCTGGGCCAGCGCCTCCTCCCCCGTGGCGGCGGCAAGCGGACGCAAGTCACCCTGGGCCGACAGCTGTTCGGCCAGCGCGCGGCGCAGGGTTTCGTCCGGTTCGATCAGCAGGATGCGCTTGGGCGCGGCATCCATGACGCCCCCCCGGTCACTCACCGGGGCCGGGGCCCAGGGGCTCGCGGCCGCGTGTGGCCTGTGGCATCAGTTCCACGATGGTCAGGCCCAGACGGCCATCCACCACGACCAGTTCGCCGCGGGCCACCATGCGGTCATTGACATAGACATCGACGGGATCGCCCACCACCCGTTCCAGATCCACAATGTCGCCCGGCCCCATGCGCAGCAGCTGACTGATGCGCAGGCGCCGGCGGCCCAGGCGCACCGATACCTGTACCGGGACGGACAGGATGGAGGAACGGTCGATATCGTCGCCGGACATGGGGTCGGCCATATGGATCGGTTCTTTCCACGCCAGGGGAAAATGTGATTGGCGCGACTATAGGGATTTCCGCGGCGCAGGAAAAGAGTCCCCGCCGTCAGGGGCCGGAAAGCATCCGTATGGCGGCATCCAGCCCGTCGGGCCACAGCGCCAGATTGATGTCCTGCTGCACGATGGCGATATTGACGCCACCGACACGCCATTCCTTACCCATTCGCACCAGCAACGGCCCGCCGCTGGTCCCCCGGCTGGCGGAACAATCATGGTAGATCATCATCATTCCGGCGCCGGGATGCGTCGCCTGGCCTGTGACGGCACAGTTCTGGTCGGCCATCAGCAGATGCACACGATCCTGGCTGAACCCTGCCACAGCGACAATGTCCCCCGCAGCGGCCGCGCGCGGGGCGGGTGCCAGGGCGGGGACGGGCGCCATAGCGGACAGCCGCAGCAGAGCCCAGTCGAAGCGTGCGCTGAACCCCGGCCGGGTGCCGTCATAGAGGGGCGGGACATGCAGCCGCTCCACCGTCAGATGGGTCTTGTATTCCCCCCGCTCATAGCCCAGCAGCACATGCAGGGAACCGGCCTCCAGCAGGCGGCGGGTACGGGAATTGTAGAGGCAGTGGGCGGCGGTCAGCACCAGCCGGGGGCCGATCACGGTCCCTGTGCATTTGCCACCGATATTGGTCTGCACCCGCGCCACACTGTTCCAGGGCGGGGCCGATATATCCACGATCTGGCGGCTATCCTGGTCCGAGACGCCGGGCGCACGCAATTCCTGCCCGCCAACAGGCGCGGCCAGGGTCGGAAGCGTCAGGGCCGCAAGGATCAGGCGTCGCATCGGGAACGGATCAGAAGGGGCTGCTGTCGCCACCACCAGGATCGCCACCGGTCAGAAGGGTCCAGACAGCGTAATAGAAGACACCGGCGAAGGGCAGCCCGATCAGCATGCCCAACAGCATATAGACAACATACATGACGCACCTTCGGAAGAAGCGGCTGCGCAAAAAAGGGGCACGGACGCCCGATAAGCGGCGCGACCGTGCCCCGACAGCTACGCCCATCCGCGCCCCCTGTCACCGGACAAATCGACGCGGACGGCGCCTGGCGTGTCACCCGATCCAGTCCAGTGTCGTGTTCGACAGCTGGGCCAGCCGACCCTGATCGGCGCCGATATGCAGGAAATGCAGCAGCGGGTTCAGGCCGCTGCCCGCGACATCGGCGTTGGTGTCCATATAGGCGCGGGTATTGAAGAAGGCGGATGGGTCGCGCCCTTCCTTCCAGCCATAATTGCTGTAATGGCCCCAGGCCGTCACCTCACCCCGCGCCACAGCAGCGGCGACGTCACGGTTGTTGACCAGATAGTAATCCGTATCGAACAGGGCGTTGGGGTCGCGTCCCTCCCGCTCGCCGAACTGGCGGAAATGGTCCCAGCCACTGGTCAGCGTGCCGTTGCGCACCGCATTGGCCACATCGGCATTGCTGGAGAGATAGAGTTTCTCGTCAAAGCCGTTGCGGGCCGTGCCCGGCGTCGGAAGGCTGTTCACCAGCACATCCAGACCGAACACGACAATCTCCACCCCCGTCAGCGTGTCGACGCCGTCACCATTCACGCTGCTGACCTTAATGCCGCCGTTCCCGTCACGGACAAAGGCATGGTCACCGCCGATGAAGCCCAGGCGGCCCTCATAACGGACAACATCCAGCCCGTCATTGCCGAAGATGCGGTCGTCGCCAGACCCGCCGACAAAAACATCATCACCCAGCCCGCCGGCCAGATCGTCATTGCCGGCCCCGCCATGCAGCGTGTCGTTGCCGGACCCGCCGGTCAGCAGGTCGTTGCCGTCACCGCCTTCCAGGCTGTCATGACCGGCATTGCCCAGTAATGTGTCATTGCCGCCCATGCCTTTGATGATGTTGTTCAGGCCATTGCCGGCGATGGCGTTGTCCATACGGTTGCCGATGCCGATCAGGGCGCCGGCGCCGGCCGGGTTGGGGATGGAGCCGCGCCACGCATAGTCCATGCTCATGTCCTCCACAAAATCAGGGAGGACATAGTCGATATGGGCGATCACCACATCGTGGCCACCATCCTGCTGTTCCCGCACCATCGTGCCGTAATGCAGGACATCATAGATGTCGTCGCCAGCACCGCCCACCAGCGTGTCGCGCGGCGCCTGGGAAAGCAGCGTATCGTCATTGGGCGTTCCCGCCCGCAAGGTACCAGACATGTTCTTTTCAATCCGAAAGGATGGTTGCCGCCCCTGACTGTCTGTTTCTCCCCCAATCATGGCCGATCCATGTCCGACCGAGGGCCGAGCCATGAATTCATATTGATTTTTAGTGGATAAGGCTGAAACAGTTGAAACGGAACCAAGTAAATGCCCCAGAACCCCGTATAATCTGCAAATACGTAAAGCACAAATGCCAGGACCCACGCTTCCGATGGGGCCAATCGCGGATCGACGGCGGCATTTTATTGCAGAATTTTAACAGATACGGGTGAAGTTCTATCCCATGGGGCCGGTTTCGGGCGAGAGACAAGGCAAAACCGGGCCGGTGGCGCCGGCGGCCGACACCCGAATGGCCCCATTGATGCCTGCGACTTGCAATGCCGATGGGTCGGCATTTCCAGCTTCGGCGGCCGGGGGCGTCCCCCGCGCCAGTGGCGCGGACACCAACGGTCAGGATTTCTTGCGGCTGGTATGATTGCGATCGTGAAGGCAAGAAAGACAAAAGGCCCCGCTGTTTCCAGCGGAGCCCTTGTTTTGGTGGAGCCAAGCGGGATCGAACCGCTGACCTCTACAATGCCATTGTAGCGCTCTCCCAGCTGAGCTATGGCCCCGAAACCTGTAGGCACCGTCTGGGTCGTCGGCGCTGTGCGCGGGTTTATCTAGAAACTCGGGCATGGATGCAAGTGGAAAATTCGGGCCAGCGCCGGATTTTTGCCGCCACAGGCCCGAGGGTCTGATCAGACCTCTTCTTCACCTTGGACATCGACGACTTCACCCATGTCGTCGCCATCATCCAGCTCGTCGGCATCTTCCAGCAGGACGTCCTCGTCCTCGACCACGCCATCATCGACATCGTCGGCTTCCAGCTCGTCGGCAACATCGACATCGTCATCGGCGACGTCGGCGGCACCGTCCAGCTCTTCCTCGACCTCGACATCCAGCGCTTCCTCGTCACGCGCCACAACCGCCTTCTTGGTGTCTTCCACCGGCAGCGGACGGGCACGGCGCGACTTCAACAGCGCCTCCGGATCGAAAACGGTACCGCAGGAGGGGCAGACCGGCGGGTCCTTTTTCATGTCATAATAACGTCCGCCGCAATTCGGGCAGATGCGCTTGATACCCCATTCGGGCTTGGCCACGGCAATACCTCCGTCAAACACCCGCGCCTGGACATGCGCCGCGGTTGAGGCCGCATCTGCCATGGCTGGCGCCCCCTGTCAAACGGAAGTGTAACGGTTTGCGCGTGTTACGGCCATGCGGGTACCGGGGGCCGGCTTCCCGGACCCCGGCTGGCATGCTATGCCCGTCAGCGACCCGATGTCGGACAAGGCAGGAAGATGACACAAATCGACCTTTCCCCTTTGGCCCTGATCCTGGCCGCCACCGCCCGCGGGACAACGCGGCTGGCCGGGATGGGCGGGGCGGGGATCGTCCAGCTGGCGACGGCCCTGACGGCCCTGGGCGCATGGCTGGAGGTGGATGGCCAGGGAAACTGGACCGTCCGGGGCACCGGGGTGGGGGGCTGGCGGGAACCGGGGCGGGTGCTGGAACTGGGCCAGATCCCGGACGCCGTGCCGCTGCTGGCGGGCATGCTGGCCACCCTGCCCTTCACATCGGTGCTGGCCACCGACTCGGGCGATGGCGCCCAGGTGCTGACAGATTTGCGGGTGCCGCTGGAACGGGTGGGGGCGCGGCTGGTGCTGGGCCGGGGAGATCGGCTGCCGGGCAGCATCACCGGCACCGCCTGGCCGCTGCCGGCGCACCATACGGGGCTGGAGGGCAAGGCGGCCCTGTCCTTGTTGCTGGCGGGGCTGAACTCTCCCGGTCGCACCGGGATTGATGCGCGGCCCGCCCTGGACCCCGCCCTGGACCTGCTGCGGCGTTTCGGGGCAGGGGCTGAAACGCTGGACGGGATCACCTGGGTGACAGGCTATCCCGACCTGACGGGAACCGGCCTGGCGACCGGCCCCTGATCACAGCATGACAGCGCCCCCACAGGGGCTGATACATTGGCCGATCATGTGGTGCGCGTCGTCGGAGGCCAGGAACAGATAGGCCGGTGTGACATCGTCGACGCTGCCCAGACGCTGGCTGGGCAGGGCGCGGCGCAGGGCATCCACCCCCGCCTGGGCCACCGGCGACTCCGCTTTGGGATCGATGGCGCCGGGGGCGACACAATTGGCCGTGACGTTACGGGGGCCGATATCGTGGACCAAGCTGCGCGTGAAGCCCAACAGGGCGCCCGCCGCCGCACCATAGAGCGTGTATCCCGGCGCCCCGTGATAGGCCACGTCCGATACAGTGGTGACGATGCGCCCGTAATTCTGGGCGAACATCAGTGGCAGCACCATGCGCGTCGTCATGAAGGCGGAACGGACATTGGCCGCCATCACCACATCGAAATGCTCGGCCGTCGTATCGACAAAGGAGATGGCGGGACGCAGCCCGGCATTGTTGACCAGGATATCGACCCGGCCCAGCCCCGTGACCACCGTTTCCACCAGCCCATAGGCCCCATCGGCATTGGTGATGTCGGCCCGCAACGACAGGGTCCGGCGGCCCAGCAGTTCGATCTCGCGTGTCAGGGCGGCGACAGCTGTACGCTGCCCCTCCTCCTCGAAATGCAGGACCAGATCGGCACCTTCGCGGGCAAAGGCCAGGGCGACGGCCCGGCCGATGCTGTTCCCGGCCCCTGTGATCAGGGCCACACGATCCTTCAGCCGCGGCATTTCCCACTCCCCCGCTGTGCGTTGATATGGCGCATCCTGACCATCACGGGCGCCAGCGTCAACCTGTACGGTCGGCAGGGGCAAACGCCTACAATATCTTGGTCAGACAGGCCGATTCGGGCCGGCCGGCATAGTGGCCGTAATTGGCCGTGAGGCGGTATCCGTGACGCCGATAGAAGGCGACGGCGCGGTCATTGGCCCAGCGGGTCTCCAGCACCAGTTGACGATAGCCCAGGTTCCGCGCGCCTTCCTCCAGGAAGGACAGAAGGGCCGCCCCCACACCGGCACTGCCGGGGGTGGCATACATGCGCTTGATCTCCCCCGTTTCACCCATGAACGGACGGACTGCGCCGCAGCCGACGGGCACCCCGTCCAGCCGGGCCAGCGCGAACAGCGACCGGTCGGCAACATCGCTCCAGCCGGCCAGCCCGCGACGGCCGTCACTGTCGAACCGGGCCAGCAGATCGGCCGACAGGGCATCGATCAGGGGGATGGCATCGGGATCATCGGGATGGGCGGCCGCCACCCGCAGATCCCGCGGACGAGGGGGCAGCTGCCGGTACATCACATGGGTGGCGTGGCTGCTGCCATCGCCATTCAGGGCATAGTCCGGGATGATGCCGCAGCTTTGCCAGCCCAGGCGGGCATAGAGCCGTTCGGCATCATCCCCCTGGCGCGTGTCCAGCACCAGCAGGCGGCGCCCCTTCTCCCGCGCCAGTTCCTCCGCGCGTTTCAGCAAGGCGGCGGCGATGCCCTGGCGCCGTGCGTCGGGATGAACCAGCATCTTGGCGATCTCCGCCCGGTGGCTGCCATTCACCTGCGGCGCCAGGGCCAGGGTGACGGTGCCGACGATGCGTCCGGCATCACTGATGGCCAGCAGAATCTGCTTTTCCCCCGCCCGCACCGCGTCGGCCTGTCCCCGCCAGAAGGCGACGGCCCCCTCAAGGTCCAGTGGCGGAATGAAGCCAACGGCGGCACCCTTCATCACACAGGCGCGCAGCACCTGGGCAAGCGCCGGGATCGCCGCCGCGTAATCCGTCGCGGTGGCTGTCACAATGTCGAAACGCATCTGAATGCCTGCACTTTTGCGTTGCCGTGTGATTCACGGTCCAAATGATGCCATTTGGACCGATCACACTTCAGGGTCGGGTGATGGCGATGATGTAGCGGGCGGGAGCGTCGCCCAGGCTGTGGAAGCGAGAGGGGCCGTAGAGCCGGAAGCGCAGGACATCCCCCGGCTCCAGCAGATGGGCCACCCCATCCAGCCGGTATTCCAGCCGCCCATCCAGCAGCCAGATATGCTGTTCCAGCCCATGTACGGGCGGTGCGTCATAGTCGATGATGGTGCCGGGCGGCAGGGTGCCGTGGATCAGCTCCGTCTCCAGCCCCGATGCCGGTGGGGAAAGGGAACGGCGAATGAAGCCGGTGGAAGGGTCGGTCCAGACCGGCTGGTCCGCCGCCCGTACCAGCAGGGCCGGTTCTGCCTCCACCTCCGCCAGCAGGCGGGACATGGGGCGGCCATGCGCGGCGCAGAGCCGGCCCAGCAGGCTGGCCGTGGGGCTGGTCTCCCCCCGTTCCAGCCGGGACAGCGTGGCCTTGGGAATACCACTGCGCGCCGCCAGCTCATCCAGGGACCAGCCGGCATCACGACGCAGTTGAGAGAGGCGCGCGGCCAGACGTGTGTCAATATCGTGTTCCATAAACGAGATAAAATCTCATTTATGGAACATCGTCAAGGCCTGACATCTTCAATGGGGGAACGGCAGAGGCGGCAAAGCCTCACTTCACGCGGCGCACCTTGATGATACCGGCGACGCCATCGATGGTCATGGTGAAGCTGCCGACGATGCCCTTTTCGATCCGCACCGCCTTGCCGGCCTTGGCATTGGGGATGGAACGGGCGACGACCTGGGTCCAGACCTGGCCATTATCCAGGGCGAACGTATAGCGGTCGATCGTGACCTGGCTGATAGAGGTCAGCTTGGCCGTAATGTTTTCGGCTTCCTGAGGTTGGGCGGCGACGGAGGGATTGGTCTTGTTGGGGATGCGTTCGGCCCCAAAGGCCTGTTCCCTGGTCACCGGCGCCATGATAGTGGGAGCGGCCGGGGCCGCGGGGGCCGAAGCGGCAGACGGGGGCGCGTTGCGCAGGCCCGGCACCGTGCGGTCATAGCAGGCCAGTCGCGCGCCATTGTCGAGAATGCTCAGGCATTTCAGCACATCGTCCTGGCCGGCGGCCAGGGCGGGGCCGGACAGGGAAGTGGGGGCCGCCAGTACCAGGGCGGCGGCGAGCAGGCGGGACAGGTGGCGTTCGCGCATCGGGTCACTTCCCCATAAGAGGTTCGTCGGAACCATCGATGCGTCTGTCTCTACCCGCTGGCCGGAAATATCTCAACCGAATGCGGGGGCCAAGGGGCGGCCCGCAGTCCGGATCAGGCCACCAGCTCGATCGTGTAATTCTCGATCACGGTGTTGGCCAGCAGCTTGCGGCACATGTCCTCGATCTGAGCCTTGGCCTTCACCGGATCGGTCTCGGC
>JAIXTS010000433.1 GCA_027483805.1 Azospirillum sp.
TATGCGCAGCGCTTTGACGCCAACGGCAACCGGGTCGGGGGCGAGTTCCGGATGGCCGAGGCCACCGGTGGCGATCAGTCGCTGCCGGCACTGGCGGCCCGCGCGGATGGCGGCTGGGTGGTGGCGTTCCAATCCCCGGACGTCTCGGGCGCCGGGATCTTCACCCGCCTCTATGGCACGCCCACGACCCTGCCGAACGGGTTCAATGAGCAATGGGGGACGGCTGACGGGGACCTGCTGACGGGCACGCCTTACCGCGACCGTCTGGTCGGGCTGGACGGCAACGATGTCCTGTCGGGCCTGGGGGACAAGGACAGTCTGGAGGGCGGGGCCGGCGACGATATCCTGGATGGCGGGGCCGGGGCCGACACGCTGGCCGGCGGGTCGGGCAACGATACCTATGTCGTCGATGATCCGGCCGATCTGGTGGTGGAGGCGGCGGGCGGAGGCCTGGACACGATCAACGCCACGGCGCTGTCCGTCACCCTGTCGGCGCATGTCGAGAACCTGTATTTTGTGGGCAGCGGGTCTTTTGCCGGCAGCGGCAATGGTCTGGCCAACCTGATCCAGGGCGGGGCCGGTGATGACAGTCTGGAGGGCGGGGCCGGCGCCGACACGCTGCATGGCGGGGCCGGCAACGATATTTTCCAGGTCGATGAGGCCGGCGATCAGGTGGTGGAATGGGCGGCGGCGGGCACGGACACGGTCCTGACCGGCCTGTCCGCCTATATGCTGGGCGACAATCTGGAGAACCTGACCTATACGGGCGGCGGTTCCTTTGCCGGGACCGGCAACGGGCTGGCCAACGCCATCACCGGCGGGGCGGGCCATGACACGCTGGTTGGCGGGGCGGGGGCCGATACGCTGACCGGCGGGACCGGCGACGATCTCTATACCGTGGAAGACACGGGCGACCAGGTGGTGGAACTGGCCGGCGGCGGCAATGACCATGTCCTGTCCACAGCCAATGCCTATACGCTGTCGGCCGAGATCGAGAACCTGACCTTCACCGGCACGGGCGATTTTGCCGGCACCGGCAATGGATCGGCCAACTCCATCACCGGCGGCACCGGCCATGACACGCTGGACGGGGCGGGCGGGGCCGACACGCTGAATGGCGGGCTGGGCGATGATACCTATGTCATCGATGATGCCGGCGACGTGATCCTGGATGCGGGCGGGGTGGACACCATCCGCACCAGCCTGACCACCGCCACACTGGCCGCCGATATGGAGCATCTGGTCTATATCGGCAGTGGCGCCTTCACCGGTACGGGCAATGCCGGTGGCAATTCGATCACCGGCGGGGCCGGCCATGACACGCTGAACGGGGCGGCGGGGGCCGACACGCTGACCGGCGGCAATGGCAATGACCTCTATCTCATCGATGATATCGGCGATGTGATCGTGGAGGCGGCGGGCCAGGGCACCGACCGGGTCGAGACGGCCCTGTCCACCCTGACCCTGGCCGCCAATGTCGAACATCTGGCCTTCACGGGGGCCGGTGATTTCACCGGCACCGGCAATGGATCGGCCAATGCCATCACGGGCGGGGCCGGCAATGACAGTCTGGACGGCCAGGGCGGCAACGACACGCTGGATGGCGGGACCGGGGCCGACAGCATGGTCGGCGGCCTGGGCAATGACACGTTTATTGTCGATGATGTTCTGGATCAGGTGGTGGAGGCGGCCGGCGGCGGCAGCGATACGGTGCGCACCAGCCTGTCGGCCTATATGCTGGCCACGGAGCTGGAAAACCTGGTCTTCACCGGCAGCGGCGCTGCCACCGGCACCGGCAATGCCGCCAACAATGCCCTGACCGGTGGCAGCGGCAATGACAGTCTGGACGGGCTGGACGGCCAGGACACGCTGTCGGGCGGCAATGGCAATGACAGCCTGACCGGCGGGCTGGGCCATGACAGTCTGAATGGCGGGGCCGGGGTCGATACGCTGATCGGCGGGGCCGGCAACGATACCTATGTCGTGGACAATGCCGGCGACGTCATTGTCGAACAGCCGGGCGAGGGCACCGATACGGTGCAGGCCGCCATCACCTACAGCCTCGATCCGGCCCTGGAGAACCTGACCCTGACAGGCAGTGCCGCCATCAACGGCACCGGCAATGATGCGGACAACCTGATCACCGGCAATGGCGGCGCCAACAGCCTGACAGGCGGGCTGGGCCATGACAGCCTGAATGGCGGGGCCGGGGCCGACACGCTGGCCGGTGGGCAGGGTGACGATCTTTACACCATCGACAATGCCGGGGACCTGGTGGTGGAAGCGGCATCGGAGGGCACGGATACGGTGCTGGCCAGCGTCAGCCACAGCCTGTCCGACCATGTCGAGACCCTGACCCTGACCGGCAGTGCCGGCATCGACGGGACCGGCAACGGCCTGGACAATGTCCTGACCGGCAATGGCGGCGCCAACCGCCTGGATGGCGGGGCCGGCGCCGACACGCTGAGCGGCGGGGCCGGCAACGACACCTACCTGGTCGATGATGCCGGTGATGTGGTGAATGAGGCGGCCGGCCAGGGAACGGACCGGGTGGAAACCAGCCTGTCGGCCTATACTCTGGGCGCCAATCTCGAAACCCTGGCCTATACCGGCAGCGGTGATTTCACCGGCACGGGCAATGCCGGGGCCAACAGCATCAGTGGCGGGGCCGGCCATGACAGTCTGGATGGCGGGGCCGGGGCCGACACCCTGACCGGCGGGGCCGGCGCGGACCGGTTCAGGCTGGGCGATGGGGATCAGGTGATGGATTTTACCGCCGCCGACGGCGACAGGCTGGACCTGTCCGGCGGACCCGCCCTGACCTGGATCGACAGTGCCGGCTTCAGCAATGTGGCGGGCGAGCTGCGCTGGGAGGTGGCGGGCAGCGATGTACGGCTGCTGGCCGATCTGGACGGAGATGGCAGTGCCGACATGACCATCACCCTGATGGCGGTCAGCAGCATCACCAGCGCCGATCTGGTGCTGTAACGACAGGGCTGTCCCGACATGGGGATGCCGCCCCCTATGTCGGGACTCTACTCGCGCCCCCGGCGATGGTCGGGCGGATTCGCGATTCGCGGGGGGAAGGAAAGACAAGGGGCGCTGGAGAATTCCGGCGTCCGATTTTATCCCCGGGACTCTACTCGCGCCCTGTCGGGACTCTACTCGCGCGACTCGGACTTATCCCCGGGACTCTACTCGCATAACTATAAGTTAGAATCTAAAAGCCTTTCTAATAGCTAGCGCGAGTAGAGTCCCGATTGCATTCGGGA
>JAIXTS010000156.1 GCA_027483805.1 Azospirillum sp.
ACGGCATTGGTATCGACATTGTGGGCAGCGGGCCGGAACCCATCCTGGCGGCCTGGCGGCAGCGGTTTCCGGGCGTGGCGATCCATGGCCGGGTGCCCGCAGTGGAGCCCTATATCCAGGGCGCCCGGATCAGTATCGTTCCCGAACGAACGGGGGGCGGCTTCAAGCATAAGGTCCTGAATGCCGTGTTCCAGCGCTCCCCGATCTTCGCCATTGCCGGGTCCATCACCGAAATACCGCTGCAGGAAGGCCTGTCGCTGCGCCAGTTCGCAGACTTTCCAGCCCTGGCGCAGGGGGTGATCGATGAGATCGACAATGTCGACGCCCTGGACCGGCAACAGGATGCGGCCTACCAGGCCTGCCGCCATCTGTTCCACTGGCCAGATCGGGCCCATATCCTCCGCCGATCGCTGAACATCCCGGGAAATGCAGGAAAAGAGCCATGCTGACGCAGGTGAAACGCCTGTTGAATCCCCGGTACAGCTGGTTGCCCGCTGCCGCGAGAGCATCCATCCGTACTGTCCTGGACATTGGCGGAACCGAGATCGACTGCCAGTTGGCAATGCGCTATCTGCCGGGGTGCCATTTCACCGCGATGAACATCATCAGGCCGGTCGCCCCTCCCCCCCAGGTCGCGTTTGTGCAAGCGGACCTGGATCGGGAAGGGTTGTCCGCCGTTCAGGGACAACGGTTCGATTATGTCATCTGCTCCCATACGATCGAACATCTGAAACGGGGCAAGGAATTGCTGACCGGAATGGGCGATCTGGTCGCGGATGGCGGATATCTCTATCTGGAATGGCCATCCGAACGGTCACAGCGCTTTCCACTGCGCGGGGTCGGGCTGAACTTCCATGACGATCCCACGCATGTGACATCGCTTTCCTTGCAGGATGCCGTGACATCGCTGCGGGAACGTGGCTTCTGCATCCTGTCGGCGGGTCCCCGACGCAACAGGCTGCGTCAATTGCTGGCCCCCCTGCTGCTGTTTCGAAGCTGGATCAAACATGGCCGCTTCGTTCTGTACGATTTCTGGGACTGGACGGGGTATGCAGATCATGTCTGCGCCAAACGCCCGGACCAGGGATCGACAGGGGGAAGCAGAATTGATCCAGACATCTCTGCGAACCTGCCGTCTGTTCATCCGCCGGATGATCACGCTGCTGCTCGGGGCCGGTGCCACCCACCAGCTTCACACTCTGTATCACGCCGTGCTGCGCCGCACGGGAGGCTTTGGATTGAACGAGACGGCGGCCACGACGGCGCTGCTGGGCCTGCTGGCGGCGCGTGCCGGTACGATCCTGGATGGCGGCGCCAATGTCGGGCGCTACAGCTGGTTCATGGCGCGTTATCGCGATCGTGAGACGCACATCTATGGGTTCGAACCCAATCCCCATGCCTGCGGTCTGGCCCGCCGGAATCTGGCGGGCCTGAAGAATGTCACGCTTCTACCGGTCGGGCTGGCTGAGACACAGCGGACCGGATCGCTGGTGGTGCCGCAGGATGCCTTCGGCAACCCGGTCAGTGGGCTGGGATTTGTCGCATCGGACCCGGAGGCCGCCGGAACAGGCCCTGCGGAACCGATTTCGCTTTGGCCGCTGGATGCTCTCATCGCCGATGGGACGGTGCGCATTCAGGCCCCCGTGCTGCTGAAACTGGATATCGAAGGGTATGAGCCGGCAGCCCTTGCCGGCATGGCAAGGTTGCTGGACCAACACCGGCCCTGGATGTTCTTTGAATGCGACACAGCCCATCTGGCCCGGGCCGGCTATGACTGGGACGCTGTCTACCTGCCACTGCGAAACCGTGGCTATGTCATATTCGCCGAAATCAAGGGGCGGTTCTACGCGGTCGAACAACCGCAGTCGGCAAGCGTCAACTATTTTGCCCTGCCGCTGCCATCTGCGGAAATCCCGCCGGCAGCGGGATGGACCATTGACGACCTGCAGGCCAGGCTTTCCGTCCGCCCCCTCAACCGGTAAGGCTTTTGCGTATACGCCGGACCCAGGCATAAATGGCCGGTGAGCTGTGTTTGCGGATCAGGTCGTCGACCATATGGAAGGCGATCTTCAGGCCGGCATAGGCCCAGACCCGGAACGGATTGGCACCCAGTCCGCACAGGGCCCGCGCCACCTCGACCGTCGCCTTGCTGATATGCTGCGTGGAGTTGCCGCCAAGAACGAAATGATAGCGCACGGCAGGGTCGTACCCACCCTGGAAACCGGCCTTATGGACCCGGAACAGCCACTCATAGTCAGGGGCCACCCGATAGGCGGGATCAAACAGTCCTGCCCCCTCGAAGACCCGGCGATGGGCGGTCAGGGTCGGGTAGTTCATCGTTGGCGCGCGATAGGTGATGCGACGGCGGTAATCGTCATCACCCCGAATGGTGAAAACAAACTCTTCACCCACATAATGATCCATATCGCCAAAGACGAAATCAATCTGTCCGCCGATCAGGGCCGCCACTGATTTCTCCACAAAATCCTCAGGCAGCCAGTCATCGGCATAGACAAAGCCGATGAAATCACCCTTGGCAAGGGTCACGCCCTTGTTCTGTCCATCGGCATGGCCCTTGTCAGGCTCGGAACACCAATGGCTGATCAGATGTTCGTACCGGCGCAGAATCTCAACGGTTCCGTCCGTCGATGCTGCATCCACCACAATATACTCGATGGCCGGATAGGTCTGACGCTCGACACTGCGCAATGTCTTTTCGATCGTACCGGCGGCATTGCGGACGATGGTAATCAGGGTATAGAGCGGCAGACCGGAAGGGGGGACAGGGCGGCCACCAGGCCTGAAGCCGAAATGATCCGCACTCATATCCAACCCCGCTCCATTTGCATAAATACTTGTGACTGGTCACATTTTATTAATGACCAGTCACGGCAGGAATGCCAAACCACCACGATCAAAATCCTTCTGGGCACGGGCGAAGTCACTGGGAATGCCGATATCCAGGAAATAGGCTTCCTGAAGCCGCCCCTCCAGCCGGCCCGCCCCGGCAAGCCGGGGGAACAGGTCGGTCTCCAAAGAACAGAAACCCGACGGCAGCATCGCCGCCACGTCGCGCCGCAGATAATAGATGCCGGCATTGATCAGGCCCGGCCCCGTCACGCCGCCCTTTTCCCTGAAGCCCGTCACACGTCCCTGGTCCAGGGTGACAACGCCGTAACGGTCAGCGGCGGGTACCGCCCGGAGGGCCAGACGCCCGTCGATGCCGGTCGGCAGCATTGGCTGGGTGAACCCGGCCAGGTCGATATCGAAGATGCTGTCCCCGTTCAGCAACAGGAAGCCAGGCGCCAGGTCGGGCAGGGCCAGACGCAGGGCGCCCCCCGTGCCTGCAGGTTCCGGTTCGGTCCGACAGGTCACACGCACGCCCCGATCCTGCCATTCCGCCCGGAACGGATCGAACTGCGCGGCCAGATAGCCGGTCAGCAGCAGGATATCGCGAAACCCCTGCCGGGCCAGCCGCTCCACCATATGCGACAGGAAGGGGCGACCGGCGACCGGCAATAGCGGTTTCGGCGTGGTGTCGGTCAGGGCCCCCAGACGGGTCCCGCGCCCCCCCACCAGGATGACCGCCTGCCCAGCCTCAGACATTGGAATAAAGGCTGTTGCGCAACATACGGTAGCCCTTGATCAATTCCGCGATACCATCATCCAGCGAATGGGCCGGCTTGTACCCCATGCCCCCGATACGGGCGTTGGAGACGATGTAATCGCGCTTGTCCAGGTCCTCGCCGATGGGGGCCTCCATGAAGACGAAGCCGGGGATATGGGCCCGGATGCGCTCGCACAATTCCCATTTCGACAGGTTGGCGTCGGACAGGCCGACATTGTAGGGCCGGTCACGCATGGCTTCGAAATTGTCGATCCCGTGCAGGAAGACCCGCGCCAGGACCGCCGTTTCAGCCTCCACCTTGCTGCGCCCGTAAAGGGAGAGGGGGCGCAGGGTCTGCTCTTCGCGGGCATCCCCCCGCACCACGTCAAAGCGTGGATCGGCGCAGACATGGGACAGGGCGTTCTGCTTGAACATAAAATTGTCCAGCACGGTAACGCTGTGGCCTGCCGCCAGCAGCGCCGATACCATGGTGGAACCCAGATAGCCAGCCCCGCCGGTGATCAGGATGGAATGGCTGTCAGTCACTCGTAAACTCCCGTTCAGCGGCAGGCCCGGTCCAGAACATCGCGCAGCCGTTCGATCTGGGGCGTCAGGTCGAACGGATGATTGCCGACGAAAAAGCCGCAATCATGGGCCAGATTGGCATTATCGATGCCACCGACGATGTCGTAGTCATAATACTTGATGACGTCATGGCGCAGGAAGCAGCCGCCCGTGATGATACGATAACCGATATCGGCATCCGCCAGCGCCGCGAACACTTTGCGCCGGTCCAGCCCCGCTGCCGGGTTGAGGATGATGGTGAAGCTGAAGCTGGAGCTCTTGCCGTTTTCGCGCTGGATGATGAAGCGCTCGTCCCCGGCGAACAGCGACTGGAACAGCGCCAGATTGCGGCGGCGGGCCTCCGTCATGGCGGGCAGCTTCTTCAGCTGTTCCAGCCCCACGGCCCCCTCCATCTCCAGCGGTCGGACATTATATCCGGGCAGGATGAAGCGATAGGCCTCAAAATGGTCCTGGGAACGGCGCTGATAGACGGGGCTGTCGGCCGGCAGGTCGCGCGTCCAGCCATGGGCACGCAATGAGCGGCTGAGATGCGCCAGTTCGATATCGTCCGTCAGGATCATCCCGCCTTCCATCGTGGAGATATGGTGCGAGAAGAAAAAGCTGAACGTGTTCAGATGGCCGAACGTGCCGGTCTTGCGACCATTCAGTTCGGCATCCATGGACTCACAATTATCCTCGAACACATAAAGCCCATGGGCGTCGGCGAAGGCGCGGATCACGTCGAGCGCCGCAGGATTGCCCAGGATGGAAACGGGCAGGATGGCGCGGGTGCGGGGCGTCAGCGCCTGTTCCAGCTTTGAAACGTCGAGATTGAGCGTATCCAGCTCCACATCCACAAAACGCAGACGCAACCCATATTGCTGAAGCGGGTGATATGTGGTGGCCCAGGAAATGGCCGGCACAATCACCTCGTCCCCGCGCTGGAGGGGCCGGTCCTGCTTGTGGCAGAGGGCGGCGATGCCCACCAGATTGGCGGAGGAACCGGAATTGACCATGATGGCATGGCGCGTGCCGAAATAGTCGGCGAAGGCCCGTTCAAAGGCGGCCACCTGCTCACCCATGGTGAAACGGCCCGACGCGACCACCCGCTGGATGGCGTCGATTTCTTCCTGACCCCAGCTCGGGGCGGCAAGTTCATAGAACATGGTCTTTTCATCCAGGATGGCCTGGCCGGCCGGTTCAGAATGGTCCCTTAAACGCCTGCTGATAGGCAAGGCGTGCCCGCTCGGGATCAGGTTCCCAGCCCCCCGAACCACCCGCCAGGGCGTGGGCCGCCTTGGCGATGGTCAGGGGGTTGGGGTAGAAATGCGCTTCCAGTGCCGGTGTGGTGGGACAGGTGGTCGGGGCGAAGCCCATGCGGCGGATGGCAAGCGGCCCACCACCCCCCAGCTGTTCAGCCACCTGGGCCGCGATCTCCGCCCCGGCCCCAGCAGATACCCAGGCATTGTCGACCACCAGCAGACGTCGGGTGCGGGCCACGGAGGCGATAATGGTTTCCATGTCCAGCGGCACCAGGCTGACCGGATCGATCAGGTCGACCGACAATCCCACCTCTTCCAGCAGGCTGGCGGCCCGAAGGCATTCCACCGCCATGTTGGAGATGCCGACGATGGTGATGTCGTCGCCGCGGCGCATATGGCGGGCCCGTCCGAACGCCACCGTGAAGGCTTCCTCGGGTACCGGCGCCTCGATCGGATAGAGCAGCCGATGTTCCATGAAGATGACGGGATTGTCGTCACGGATGGCAGCAATCATGCAGCCCTTGGCATCATAGGCGTTGGACGGCGCCACCACCTTCAGGCCGGGGACATGCATGAACATGGCATGCAGTCCCTGTGAATGCTGCGCGCCCTGGCCCCAGGACTTGCCGATCATCGACCGCACCACCATCGGCACCTTGACCGACCCGCCATACATGTAATGGGCCTTGGCCGCCATGTTGACGAGCTGGTTCATGCACAGCATCAGGAAATCCATGCGGATATGCACATGGATGGGCCGCATGCCGGCCATGGCGGCGCCGATGGCCACGCCCGTCATCGCATCTTCCGACAGGGGCGTGGTGAAACAGCGGTCAGGGCCGAACTCGTCCAGCAATCCCTGGGTCGATCCCTGGATGGCGCGGTGGTCATCGACATCCAAACCGAAGCAGAAGACATCCGGGTCACGCCGCATCTCCTGCGCCACGGCCTCACGCAGGGCATCGACATAGCGCAGGCTGCGCATGCCGGCAGACAGGGTATCAGGCGAAGACATGGGCGTGCAGCTCCTCTGCCGCGGGGAAGGGGCTTGCTTCGGCATAGGCGACAGCCGCCTCTACCTCCGCCTCGATCTCGGCTTCGATCTGCCGCCGCTCGGCCTC
>JAIXTS010000379.1 GCA_027483805.1 Azospirillum sp.
GCGAGCCGGTGAAGCTGACGGCGCGCAGCCCCACCATGTCGGTCACCGAACCCGTGCCCTATGCCATCGCGCCGGCGGTCGGCGTGATGACGCCGCTGGAGGTGGAAACCGTCTATTTCCGACAGGTGGCGCGCGGCAATATCGTGCTGGGCGGGTCCACGCGCGGGCCGGCCGTGGCGGAAACCTACCGCTCTTTCGTGAAGCCGCAGAATACGCTGACCCAGTTGCAGCAGCTGCGGCGTCTGGCCCCGGCCCTGGCGCGGCTGAACATCATCCGCGTCTGGACCGGCATCGAAGGCTATATGGATGACAGTTTGCCCGTGATGGGGCCGAGTGCGACCACCAGCGGCCTGTTCTACGCCTTCGGCTTCTCCGGATCGGGTTTCCAGATCGGGCCGGGCGTGGGTCAGACCATGGCCGAACTGATCGCGACGGGTGCTACGTGTATCGACCTGGCGCATTACAAGGTGGAGCGGGTCAGGGCGTGACCCTCACCGCGCCGCCAGGGCGCGGCCCACCTTGCTGCCATTGGGGCGGCTCAGCTCGCCGCTGATCCAGTCGCCGATGGCGGCCAGGGCTTCCAGGTCGACGCCGGTGGACAGGCCCATGCCGTTCAGCATGTACAGCACATCCTCCGTCGCGACATTGCCCGACGCGCCCTTGGCATAGGGGCAGCCGCCCAGACCGGCCACGGCGCCGTCGAACACCCGCGCCCCCAGCTCGATACAGGCCAGGATATTGGCCAGGGCCTGGCCATAGGTATCGTGGAAATGCAGGGCGATGCGGCCCATCGGCACCTCTTCGGCCACACGTTTCAGCATGGACCGGGCGGCGCGCGGATTGCCGACGCCGATCGTGTCACCCAGGCTGACCTCGTAACAGCCCATGGCCATCAGGCGCGCCGCCACATCCGCCACCTTGCCCGGATCGATCTTCCCTTCATAAGGGCAGCCTAGCACGCAGGAGACATAGCCGCGCACCTTCACCCCGGCCAGTTTGGCGCGGTCGATGACAGGGCGGAACCGGTCCAGGCTTTCGGCGATGGAACAATTGATGTTTTTCTGGCTGAACGCCTCAGACGCGGCGCCGAATACCGCCACCTCTGTCACGCCGACGGCCAGCGCCGCCTCCAGCCCCTTTTCATTGGGGACCAGCACCGGATAGGCGACACCGGGCCGGCGGGTGATGGCCTGCATCAGCAGCGCGCTGTCAGCCATCTGCGGCACCCATTTCGGGCTGACAAAGGCCCCCGCCTCCACCACCGACAGGCCGGTGGCGGACAGCCGGTTCACCAGGTCCACCTTGGTGGCCAGGGGCACCAGGGTCTTTTCATTCTGCAGCCCGTCGCGCGGGCCGACCTCAACAAGGCGGATATCGTGCATGGTCACGTCCGGTCGTGGATATCAGGGCGATGTAGCAGGATCAGGTGGCCTTTGCCACCGGGCCGGGGCTGCCGCCGCCCCGACGCATGGCCAGCACGGCGTCGATCTGCGGCATCAGGTCGGCAAAGGGAGAGGAGCGGCCGATACAAAGATGATAGGGCTGGGTCGCCAGAATGTTGGGCAGTTCGACCAGCCGCGACTGGAATTCGGCATTGGTCAGGCGCAGCCGCATGGACACGGCATTGTCGACCAGCGCATCCACCCGGCCATTGACGACCAGTCGCATGGTACCCGTCAGGTCCGCGGCCCATTGGATATCCAGCCCCAGCGGACGCAGATTGGCATCCGCCCAGCCCGACCCGATATAATGGCCAACACGGAAGGGGCGAAGATCCTCCAGCCGGCGCACCTGCCGCAAGTCGTTCAGGCGCGGATTGTCCGGCGCCGCAATCATGCACATGGGGAAGGTGAAAACCGGCCGGGCGCTGGCCAGCACATAGGACAGACGGTCGGGCGTGGGGACCGTCATGTAGCCATCGGCCTCCCCACCGCGCACCATGGCCTGAGCCCGGGCCCAGGGGTAGGCCTGATGATCGACGCCTTGCCGCAGGCGATCGTGCAGGATGGTATCGGCCGCTTCCACAAACATGCCGCGCACCTGACCGTCGCCGCCCTGTTGCGAAAAGGGGGCGAAGTCGCCGAAATAGACCATGCGGAAGGTAACAGGCCGGGCAAGCGCCGGATGCCACAGAGGCAGCATCCCGGCGACGGTCAGTCCCCCCAGCATTTTCCTGCGAGAGAACATATCGGTTCCTCACCGTGCCCGACGTCAGGGACAAGATTAACCCCCTTTGGCGTCGAAGGAAATGAAGTTGAACGCAGACTCACATGACGTTTTCATGCAAGCCTGCATGTCCCGACCCGGCAAAGGCTGGCTCAGCGGCAGGTCAGGTCGCCTCGAACCCGACCAGTTCAACGCCTTCACTGACCTGGTCGCCCACCTGGTATCGCAGATGGGTGACCTTGCCGTCGGCGGGGGCCTTCAGCGTGTGTTCCATCTTCATGGCTTCCAGCACGATCACCGGCTGCCCCTTGGTGACCGCCGCCCCTTCGGCCACCAGCAGGGCGATCACCTTGCCCGGCATGGGGGCCGTCAGGCGGCCATGGCCACCATGGTCGGCATGGGCGCCGGCATGGGGATCAACCAGGGACAGGGTGCGCGTGTGGCCGGCATGTAACAGGGTGACATGATCGCCCCAGCGCACCCAGCGGGCCGTGAGGCGGCCACCCTCCAGCGTGGCCGACAGGGTGCCATCGGCCGCCAGCGTGCCCGACACCGACAGGGTCTGTCCGGCGGCCATGACGGTGAAGCCGCCGCGGGCCCAGGTGACGTCGACCCTGTGGGTTTCCCCCTCCTCCCCCGCTTCGGCCCAGTCGATCCGGTCGGTGGCGGGCAGGTTCAGCAGGAAGCCGCCGACACGGTCCCACGGATCATTGCCACCGGTGCGGCGCGACAGGGTCAGGCCCAGGCTGAACAGGGCCAGGGTCCTGGCGTCCGGCGCCGTGGATGCTGGCAGCAGGTCCGCCTCGTACCGCTCAATAAAGCGGGTATCCAGGTCGGCGGCCAGAAAGCCCGGATGGGCAGCCACGGCGGACAGGAAGGGCACATTGGCGTTCAGGCCGGCCACTTCCGTTTCCGCCAGCGCCTTTTCCAGGCGGCGCACGGCGCTGTCGCGGTCCTTGTCCCAGACGATCAGCTTGGCGATCATGGGATCATAGAAGATGGAAATGGCGTCGCCCGACCGCACGCCGGTATCGACGCGCACATGGTCACCCTGGTCGGGGAAACGCAGATGCGCCAGCGTGCCGGTCTGCGGCAGGAAACCCTTGGCCGGGTCTTCGGCATACAAGCGGACCTCGATGGCGTGGCCATTGATGGTCAGCTGTTCCTGGGTCAGCGGCAGGGGTTCGCCCGAAGCGACCCGAAGCTGCCATTCGACCAGATCCTGGCCGGTGATCTTCTCCGTCACGGGATGTTCCACCTGCAGGCGGGTATTCATCTCCATGAAATAGAAGGACCCATCGGTATCCAGCAGGAATTCCACGGTCCCGGCCCCGACATAGCCGATGGCCTTGGCAGCGGCGACAGCGGCCTGTCCCATGCGGGCGCGGATGGCGGGATCCATGCCGGGGGCGGGTGCCTCCTCCACCACCTTCTGGTGACGACGCTGGATCGAACAGTCGCGTTCGAACAGGTAGACGCAGTTGCCGTGCCGGTCGGCGAAGACCTGGATTTCCACATGACGCGGGCGGGCCAGATATTTCTCAACCAGCACCCGGTCATCGCCGAAGCTGGCCTTGGCCTCCCGCTTGGCCGAGGCCAGAGCGGCGGGGAATTCATCCGCCGCGCCGGCGACCTTCATGCCCTTGCCGCCGCCACCGGCCGATGCCTTGATCAGGACCGGAAAGCCGATGCGGGCCGCTTCTGCCGCCAGCAGCGCGTCTTCCTGATCTTCGCCATGATAGCCGGGGACCAGCGGCACGCCCGCCGTTTCCATCAGGGCCTTGGCTTCCGACTTGCCGCCCATGGCGCGGATGGCGCTGGCCGGCGGGCCGATAAAGACCAGACCGGCGGCGGCCACGGCATCGGCGAAGGCAGCGTTTTCAGACAGGAAGCCATAGCCGGGATGGATGGCATCCGCCCCGGTGGCCTTGGCCGCCTGGATGATACGCTCACCCAGCAGATAGCTTTCCCGCGCCGGGGCCGGCCCGATATGCACAGCCTGGTCCGCGCTGGCGACATGCAGGGCATTTACGTCGGCGTCCGAATAAACGGCGACCGTGCCCAGGCCCAGACGGCGGGCGGTGCGCATCACACGGGCGGCAATCTCGCCACGGTTGGCGATGAGGACTTTGGAAATCCGGCTCATTTCACCCATCCCGGCTGGCGCTTGTCAAAGAAGGCGGACAGGCCCTCGCGGCCCTCATCACCCGATCGTGCATTGGCGATGCGGGCAGCGGTGTCTGCCACCATGGCGTCGGTGACAGGGCCATCGACGGCGCGGATCAGGTCCTTGGCGGCGGCCAGGGCCCGCGGGCCGGCGGCCAGCAGATTGGCGATATGGCGCTCTGCTGCGGCGTCCAGCCCGTCCAACCCCACCACCTCATGCACCAGCCCCAGGCGATGCGCCTCGGCCACGCCGAACCGTTCCGCCGTCAGGAAATAGCGGCGGCAGGCACGCGCACCCATGGCGGCCACCACATAGGGGCCGATGGTGGCGGGGATCAGGCCCAGCCGCACCTCGGTCAAGGCGAACTGCACGGGATCAGCCGCGATTGCGATATCGCAAGCCGCGACCAGGCCCACGGCCCCCGCAAAGCAATGGCCATGGATGACGGCAATGGTGGGTTTGGGCAAGTCGTTCAGGGTGCGCAGCATGGTGGCCAGACCGATGGCATCGGTCAGGTTCTCCTCCCGGCTGTAGCCGGCCATGCGGCGCATCCAGTTCAGGTCGCCCCCGGCGGAAAAGCTTTTGCCCGCCCCGCGCAGCAGGACCACACGCACGGCCGGGTTCGCACCCAGGTCACGGAAGATGCGGGTCAATGCCGCAATGACTTCATCGTTGAAGGCATTGTGGATTTCCGGGCGATTCAGGGTGACGGTCGCCACCCCGCGATCATCGATATCGGTCAGGATCATGGCTTGTTCCCCCATCACATCCGGAACACGCCGAACTTTGCCGGCGGGATCGGCGCGTTCAGCGCTGCCGACAGCGACAGGCCCAGCACCGACCGCGTATCCGCGGGGTCGATGACGCCATCATCCCAGAGGCGGGCGGAGGCGTAATAGGGGTGACCCTGCATTTCATATTGCTCGCGGATGGGGGCCTTGAAGGCGGCCTCCTCCTCCGCGCTCCATTGCTTGCCGGCAGCTTCCATGCCGTCGCGCCGAACCGTGGCCAGAACGGTGGCCGCCTGTTCCCCGCCCATGACGGAGATACGGGCGTTGGGCCACATATAGAGGAAGCGCGGGGAATAGGCGCGGCCGCACATGCCGTAATTGCCGGCCCCGAAAGACCCGCCGATGATCAAGGTGATCTTGGGCACATTGGCGCAGGCCACCGCCGTCACCAGCTTGGCCCCGTCCTTGGCGATGCCCGCATTCTCGTACTTGCGGCCCACCATGAAGCCGGTGATGTTCTGCAAGAACAGCAGCGGGATCTTGCGCTGACAGCACAGTTCAATGAAATGCGCGCCCTTGACCGCACTTTCGCTGAACAGGATGCCGTTATTGGCGATGATGCCGACGGGCATGCCCCAGAGCCGCGCAAAGCCACAGACCAGGGTCGTGCCGTAATTGGCCTTGAATTCATCCAGTTCGGAGCCATCGACGATGCGGGCGATGATCTCGCGCACATCATAGGGCTTGCGCGTGTCGGTGGGGATGATGCCGTAGATATCGTCGGCGCTGTAGAGCGGTTCGCGCACCGGCTGGATATCCATATCCGGGTTCTTGGTCCGGTTCAGATTGGCGACAATGCGCCGGGCGATGCCCAGCGCATGGCCGTCATCACTGGCCAGATGGTCGGCCACGCCGGAGATGCGGGTATGGACATCACCGCCGCCCAGATCTTCCGCCGACACCACCTCCCCCGTCGCCGCCTTCACCAGCGGCGGGCCGCCCAGGAAGATGGTGCCCTGGTTCTTGACGATGATGCTTTCATCCGCCATGGCCGGCACATAGGCGCCGCCCGCCGTGCAGGAGCCCATCACCACCGCGATCTGCGGCACGCCATTGGCCGAGAGTGTGGCCTGATTATAGAAGATGCGGCCGAAATGGTCGCGGTCGGGGAAGACCTCGTCCTGGTTGGGCAGGTTGGCCCCGCCGCTATCGACCAGATAGACGCAGGGCAGGTTGTTCTCCCGCGCGATATCCTGCGCCCGCAGATGCTTTTTCACGGTTAACGGAAAATAGGTGCCGCCCTTCACCGTGGCGTCATTGGCCACCACCACACATTCCTGACCCGCAACGCGGCCGATGCCCGTGATGATGCCGGCAGCCGGCACATCATCGGCATAGACCTGATAGGCGGCCAGCTGGCTGAATTCCAGGAACGGCGTGCCGGGGTCCAGCAGGGTGCGCACCCGGTCGCGGGGGCTCAGCTTGCCACGGGCCAGATGTTTGGCCATGGCCTTCTCACCCCCACCCAGGCTGATCCGCCCGATGGTGGCGCGCAGGTCATCCACCTGCGCCTTCATGGAGGCTGCGTTTTCCGCAAAGGCCGGGCTGCGCGGGTCGATTTGGGTGGGAAGGACGGGCATGGGCGCCTCGCGCTGTATCTATTTCCGTCATCCCCGCGAAAGCGGGGATGGCAAGGGTTGAGGGAACGATGAAGCAGCGCTTATGCCGTTTCCTTGAACAGCTCGCGTCCGATCAGCATGCGGCGGATTTCGCTGGTGCCGGCGCCGATTTCATAGAGCTTGGCGTCACGCAGCAGGCGGCCGGTCGGATATTCATTGATATAGCCGTTGCCGCCCAGGATCTGGATGGCGTCCAGGGCCAGCTGCGTCGCCTTTTCGGCGGCCAGCAGGATGGCGCCAGCGGCGTCTTTGCGGGTGATACGCTTGGCATCGGCGGCACGGCCGACCGCATAGACATAGGCGCGGCAGGAATTCAGCGCGACATACATGTCCGCCACCTTGCCCTGGATCAGCTGGAACTCGCCGATCGCCTGGCCGAACTGCTTGCGTTCATGGATATAGGGCACGACCACATCCAGGCAGGCCTGCATGATGCCCAGCGGGCCGGCAGCCAGCACCGCACGCTCATAATCCAGGCCGGACATCAGCACGCCGACACCGCCATTCAGGCGACCCAGCACATTCTCTTCGGGGATTTCGCAATCCTCGAACACCAGCTCGCCGGTGTGGCTCCCGCGCATGCCCAGCTTGTCCAGCTTCTGCGCCACCGAGAAACCCTTGAAGCCTTTTTCCACCAGGAAGGCCGTGATGCCGCGCGGGCCGGCCTCGGGGTCGGTCTTGGCGTAGACGACCAGGACGTCGGCGTCGGGGCCGTTGGTGATCCACATCTTGGTGCCGTTCAGGACGTAACGGTCGCCCTTTTTGTCGGCCCGCAGACGCATGGAGACGACGTCGGAGCCGGCCCCCGGTTCGCTCATCGCCAGCGCCCCCACGAAATCGCCGCTGATCAGCTTGGGCAGGTAACGGCCCTTCTGATCGCTATTGCCGTTCAGGCGGATCTGGTTGACGCAGAGATTGGAATGCGCGCCATAGGACAGGCCGACCGAGGCCGAGGCGCGGGAGATTTCCTCCATCGCCACCATATGTTCCACATAGCCCATGCCGGCGCCGCCATACTCTTCCTCCGCCGTCACACCCAGCACGCCCAGGTCACCCATCTTTTTCCAGAGGTCCATTGGGAACTGGTCGGTGCGGTCGATCTCTGCCGCGCGGGGCGCGATCTCATCCGCCGAAAAGGAGGCCACGGCATCGCGCAGCGCGTCCGCCGTCTCACCAAGGCCGAAATCGAACATGGGCAGGCTGTTGCGCAGCATCGTGGGCGTCCTCCTTTGTTTCGTTCCCTCATGCGCCGGGCGCCGCCATCTGGCGGCCTGGCTCACGGCGCATGGGCACCGGGCCGACAGTCGCCGGCCTCTTATAGAAACGGTCATACGTTTTTTTAATGGGCGTTTCAACCAGGAATTCTGCGGGTCTTGATGCATGGCGCATGCGTGGATTCCTGTTGACGGCGGCCCCTTCCCCGCCGCAGTTTGCGCCAAGAATGATTCTGTCAATGAAGAGAGGCCGTTGATGGCCCGTACTGCCGGCAGCCATGGGCCGAAAACCATGGAGGCGATCCGCAAGGCGGCGCTGAGCCTGATTTATCGCAAAGGCTATGAGGCGATCACGCTGCGCCAGCTGGCCGATGCGGTGGGCATCCAGCCGGGCTCTCTCTATAATCATGTCCGCAACAAGCAGGACATCCTGTTCGACCTGGTGCATGACCATATGACCACCCTGCTGGTGGAGGTGGCGGAAGCGGTGCCAGCCGATGCCGCGCCCCGCGCGCAGCTTGAAGGTTTTATCGCCTTCCATGTCGGCTATCATATCACCCGGCGCGAACAGGTGTTCATCGCCAATTCGGAATTGCGCAGCCTGGAGGCAGGTAATCATGCTGCCATCGTGGCGTTACGCAAAAAATATGAAGGCGTGCTGATCGACATCCTGCGCCGGGGGGCGGCGGATGGTTCGCTGCGCGCCGAGGAGCCGACAATCGCCGCCTATGCCATCCTGTCCATGCTGACGGGCATCTGCTCCTGGTATCAGCCATCGGGCCGCAAATCGGCCGAACAGCTGGTGACCCTGCACCGCGACCTGATCCTGCGCGGGATCGTGGTGTAGGTCTGCTGGGTATCTCGCCTGTTTCCTTCTTCCGGTCTATAGTCGCGGCTGCCTGTTGCACCGTCTCCCGGTAATCGGGACGGATCACCGGGCTTCAGTCGCCAGCGCGCCAGATCCCCATCTGTTGAATGCAGCGGGATCCGGTGTCAGCCCGCCACAGAAGAAGGAACATTCCCCCGTGACGTCCAAGAAGAAGCTGTCATCCCTGTTGGGCACCACCATCCTGGCCGTTGGCCTGGCCGGCCTTCTGTCCGCCTGTGGCAAGGAGGAGAAGGCCGCCGCGCCGACCGCCACCACGGCGCCGGCGCCGGAACTGATCGCGCGCAAGGATCTGTTTGGCAATCCCAGCCGCAGCGGCGCCAGCATCAGCCCCGATGGCACCAGTATCGCCTTTCTGGCGCCGCGCGACGGGGTGATGAATATCTGGGTGGCCCCCATCGGGCAGATCGACGCGGCCAGGCCGCTGACCGCCGACACGGAACGGCCGATCCGCCGCTTCTTCTGGGCACCCAACGGCACACAGGTCCTGTATTTGCAGGACCAGGGCGGGAATGAGGATTTCCTGCTCTATGGCGTGGATGTGGCCACGGCGGAAACCAAATTGCTGACCCCGTTCGAGAAGACGACGGTGCAGATTGTCGGCGTGTCGGACAAGGTGCCCGATGCCATTCTGGTCGGGCTGAACAACCGCGACCCGCGCTGGCATGATGTGCATCGGCTGGATCTGAAGACCGGCCAGCTGACGCTGGTCTACAAGAATGACGGCTATGGCGGCTTTGATGCCGACAAGACCCTGACCCTGCGCCTGGCCAGCAAGCCGCTGCCCGATGGCGGCATGCAGGTGGAACGTATGGATCCCGGCGGCAAGACGACCTCCATCCTGACCATCGCCGCCGATGACGCCCTGTCCACGGGCATTTCCGGCATTCCGGTCGAAGGCGGGGTGGCCTATCTGCTGTCCACCGCCGGCCGGGACAAGGCGGCGCTTTATACGCTGGACCTGAAGGACGGATCGACCAAATTGCTGGTCGAAAGCGACAAGGCCGATATTGGCGGCATCCTGACCAATCCGGAAACCGGTGCGGTCGAGGCCTATAATGTCGATTACCTGAAGGAGGAATGGATCCCGGTGGGCGATGCGGTGGCCGCCGATATCGCCTTCCTGAATGACCAGGCCAAGGGCCAGTGGGCCGTGACCAGCCGCAGCCGCGACGACAATCTGTGGACCATCGTCATCGACCGGGTGACGGAGCCGGCGGCTTTCTGGCTTTATGACCGCAAGGCAAAGACGCTGAACAGGCTGTTCACCGTCCGCCCCAACCTGGAAGGCAAGCCCCTGGCGCCCATGCAGGCACTGGAAATCCCGTCGCGCGACGGCAAGGTGCTGGTCAGCTATCTGACCCTGCCGCCGGGGGCGGATGCCAATGGCGACGGCACGCCGGAAAAGCCCCTGCCCCTGGTGCTGAATGTCCATGGCGGGCCGTGGGCGCGCGACGGCTATGGCTATAACAGCGAGCATCAGTGGCTGGCCAATCGCGGCTATGCCGTGCTGTCGGTGAATTTCCGCGGCTCCACCGGCTTCGGCAAGGGCTTCACCAATGCCGGCGACAAACAATGGGGCCGCACCATGCATGATGACCTGATCGACGCCGTCGACTGGGCCATCGGCAAGGGCATCACGCCCAAGGACAAGGTCGCCATCTATGGCGGATCCTATGGCGGCTATGCCACGCTATGGGGCATGACCAACACGCCCGACCGCTTTGCCTGCGGTGTCGATATTGTCGGTCCCTCCAACCTCAACACGCTGCTGGCCAGCGTGCCGGCCTATTGGGCGGCCTTCTTTGAGCAGCTGGCCCGCCGCGTGGGCGACCCGCGCACCGAGGAAGGCCGGGCCCTGCTGACGGAACGGTCACCGCTGACCCATGTCGACAAGATCGCCAAGCCGCTGCTGATCGCGCAGGGCGCCAATGATCCGCGCGTGAAGCAGGCGGAATCCGATCAGATCGTGGCCGCCATGAAGGCCAAGAATATCCCCGTCACCTATGTGCTATACCCGGACGAAGGCCATGGCTTCGCCCGGCCGGCCAACCGCACCAGCTTCTATGCCGTGGCGGAAGGTTTCCTGTCGCACTGCCTGGGCGGGCGCCAGGAACCGGTGGGCAGCGATTTCGACGGGGCCAGCCTGCAGGTCCTGGAAGGGGCGGATTATGTGCCCGGCCTGAAGGAGGCGCTGGCCGCGAAGAAGTAGGGATGTGGACCCGGCGCTGTCTCCGACAGCTTGGCGCACGCCGCATGGGCGGTACGGCGATTGTCGCCGCCGTACCGCCCGTCGGTATTACCTGCAAGGTAATCGCAAGGCCCCCGCCGGCAGCGGCATGATCCGGCCATCGCAAAGCAAGACGATGGAGAACATCATGGGTATCAGCGTTTTCACCCGCCAATTGCTGTTGGTCGATGCCGCGACCTGTGCCGCAGCCGGGCTGCTGTTCACGGCTGGCGCCGGGCTGCTGGAGCCGCTGCTGGGCCTGCCGGGCTGGCTGCTGATGGAAGCCGGCATCATGCTGTTCCCGGCGGCGCTGCTGGCCGGCTTTGCCGGGCGTCGGGTCGGGGTGGCCAGCGGGCCGGCACGGGTGATGGTGGCCCTGAACCTGGCCTGGGTGGTCGCCAGTCTGGCCCTGCTGACAACCGGCTGGACCACCCCGCTTGGCACCGGGTTTGTCCTGATCCAGGCCATTGCCGTCGGCGCCCTGGCCCTGGCACAGATCATCAGCCTGCGCCAGCGGGCCGGTCTGGCGCCGGCCGCATGAGGGGCGGGCCGGCGGTCGCCGCCGTACCGACGGTCAAGAATGTTGACCGTCGGTCAATCTTTCATGCCCTCAATCGCCGGCGCCCCTATCCATGGGCTTGGCTACGCGCCACGTGGCGCGCGGCGGCGGTCGCCGCCGTACCGGCGGTCAAGAATGTTGACCGTCGGTATAATGGCCCGCCAGATCGCCGAACAGGCGGTCATAGAAGGCGTTCGTGTCCTTGACCCGGACCATCACCTCCACGCTGCCGGCACCGTCCGGCAGCAGCAGGCCCGCGCCGATGCCGGTTCCTTCCTGCACGATATGGGTCTGGGCCCGCAGGGTTTCGAAAAATTCCGGATAGAACAGGCCGGCGACGGCCGTAGGATCATGCAGGAAGGCGCCGTCGGTGTGGAATTTCGGCTTGTCCAGGTGATAGGGCGCGTTCAGCATCAAGGCCACCTCCCGTCCGAACCGCGGCAGGGCGCGGGCGGCGGCCATGCGGGCGGGGTTGGAGATCAGCTGATGCGTCACGTCGGCCGGCGCCAGCAGCACCGGCACCCCGCCATTCAGCACAGACTGCGCCGCCGCCGCATCCATCCAGAAATTGAATTCCGCAAAGGGCGTGACATTGCCGCGGCGCACGAAGTTGGGCGGCAGCGGGGCAAAGGACCCGCCCATGGCCACGATGCGGGCGATGCGGGCATAGGCGTCGGGCGCCCGTTGCCGCAACAGGGCCAGGTTGGTCAGCGGGCCGGTGGCCACAAGCGTGACGGTGCGCGGCGGACAGGAACGCAGTGTCTGCGCCATCCAGCCGATGGCATCCGGCGAGGCGGCATGGCGCAGCGACGGGGCCAGCACCAGGTCGCCCAGCCCGGATTCCGCAAAGGCCCCATCGCCCGGCGGCGGTTCATCCTTGCCCAGGGGCGCCTTAGCCCCGGCATGGACGGGAATGTCGGTCGCACCGACATGGTCCAGGAAGGACAGGGCATTGGCCGTGGTCCGGTCCAGGGTCACATTGCCATTGACGGTCGTGATGCCCAGCACCCGCGCCCGATGGGGCAAAGCCAGCACCCACATCCAGGCCAGAAGATCATCGGTACCGGGATCACCGTCCAGGATCAGGGAAAGGGGCTGTGTCATCGGGCCATACGATCAGGTGGTTAAAACGGACCCCAGATTAGGGCGCTTTGGCCCCGGCGGGGAAGAGGGATGGCGGATGGCGCTTCAGGCCACAAGCCGGTTGCGTCCGGCGCGGCGGGCGTCCTCCAGCCGGTGTTCGGCCAGACGGACCATATCGGCGGGACCGGTCATGGCGGGATCAAAGCGGGCAAGGCCGGCGGACAGGGTGACGATGCCATGGGCGCTGGCCTGATGCGGCAGGGCCATGACGGTCACCATGTCAAGGATCTGCTGCACCTGTCCCTCCAGCAAGGCCGGCTCCACCGCCGTCAGGATGATGGCCAGCCGCGCCCCCCCATGCCGGTAGACACGGTCCCCCTGCCCCACCTGTCGCGCCACGGCGCGGAACAGGGTGCGCAGGACCTGATCCCCGGCGGCATTGCCATAGGCCTCATTATAGGTCTGGAAATGATCGATATCGGCCAGGACCAGGGCGAAGGCCGCCTTGCCCTGGCGACGGCCCAGATCAAAGACACCCCGCAGGTCGGCATCGAAGGCCCGGTGGTTATGGGCGCCGGTCAGACCATCATGCAGGCTCCATTCCTCCAGCTGCTTGTTGGCGGCGTCCAGTGCCTCCGTCCGCAGCGCCACCTGTTCGGCCAGACTGTCGGCGGTGTCGCGCACCCGGGCGGCCATATCCTGGAACGACCGGGCCAGCAACCCGATCTCATCCTTCGCCGATATTGGCAGGGGGGCCTGCCCGTCAGCCACGGCGGCATATTCACCGGCCGCCACCCGTTCCGAAGCGGCCTTCAATTGCAGGATGGGGCCGGCCACCTGCCGGCGCAGCAGGATGAAGACCAGGGTCAGCATGGCCAGGAAATAGGCCGCGCCCATGGCCATGATGGCGCTGGCGGCCTGATGCGCCTTGGCGGCCACCAGGGATTTGGGGTAGCGCGCGATGAACCACCAGTCGGGGCCCTGCAGCCGCGTCACCGCCAGATAGGCCCCATCTTCGGCATCCTCCACGATCCAGACATTGTCGGGCGGACCGGGGTCGGCCTTGCGCCGTTCGACACTGTCGCGGATCAGGGCATGGATCCGCAGCAGGCCAGGATCGCCCAGCCTTTGCAGGTTGATGGTGGCCAGTTCCTTGCGCAACCGGTCCATCCAGAGCGGATGGGCCACCAGATGCCCGTCCGCCGCCAGCACAAAATTATAGGAGCCGGGCCGGTGATCGGTGATCAGCCGGTCCATCAGGTCATTCACCAGCACATCGTGGCTGGCATTGATCAGGTGTTTGCCCTGGTGATCAACCGGCAGCTGATAGGTGACCATCCAGGCCTTGGCTGTATGGTCATGATAAAGCGGTGTCCAGACCGGCAGACGCTGCGGGTTTTCGGCCATCAGGGTGGAGCGCACGACGGAAAAGGCGGTGATGTCCAGATCGGCCTTCACCTCCCGGCCCCAGGCAAAGCTGGGCCAGTACATCAGCATGGCATTTTCCGGTGTGCTGATGGTGGTATTGATGAAACGGTTCTGCCATGCGGGTCCGTATTCAGCCAAAAGATGATAGGACAGGATCAGGCGCCGTTGCAGTTCTGCCGGAATATTTTTCTGATTGTTGCCAATGAAACCGGACATGCCCTTGTGCAGGATACCGTCGCGATTGACAACACCGTCGAAATATTCACGGCCCAGACGGGTGGCGCCATCATCGCCCCGCTGGAAAAACCTGTCGAAATCCGGGTTGGGCAGGATGGAGGGATCGGCGTAGAGCGCCAGGAACTGGTCGCGGAACGTATCCATATTGGCCGCTGCCAATTGGAAAATGGCGCTTTCGGTGCGGCCACGTTCCAGCAGGTGGGCCTTCAGGCTGTCCAGCGCCTCCCGTTCCTCCCGGTCGTAAATGGTTGAATAACCGATGGCCGTGAGGGCCAGGACGATCAGCATGGACCAGCCGGCCAGCCGCACGACGAAGCCACCCAGCAGGGTACCCGACAGACGCATCAGGGGGGCCGGCACCCGCGATCCAGCCTTGCTCACCTCCACGGCCGCACCCTTTCCGCTGCATCCAGGAGGCAAAGGTTATCTTTGTGTGTTTGCTGTGGTCAAGCCATGAAAGCGAACTGAGGGTGCGCGGGACAATTCATTGAAAGGGGCTGCTCAATGTGTGGCCGGCATCTTGGGCCGTGGCTCGCCCTTGATCATCCCCTTGCTGCGGTAAAACCGCTCCGCCCCCGGATGCAGGGGCACCGACAGGCCGGACAGGGCCGTCGCCAGCTGGATGGACCGGCCACGCGGGTGGCCATTATCCAGCATGGACCGGGTCTGGTCGTTCCACAGGGCGGCCGTGATGTCATGCACCAGTTCCGGTTTCAGATCACCCCGCACCACCCAGACGGCCCCTACCCCCAGGCTGCGCGTGGCGGGCACCCCGTCATAGGTGTCGGCGTCGATCCGCGCCTCTGTGAAGTGCGGCAGACGCTTCATCAGCTGGGCCGCGCGCGCATCATCGAACGGGACCAGGGCGATGGGGATGCGCCGGGCCAGGTCGGCCACCGCCGGCAACGGATAGCCGCCGACGATGAGGAAGGCGTCCAGCTCGCCCGCTTCCAGCCGGTCACCACCGGCGGCGGGGCTGAGATAGAAGGGCTTCACGGTCTTTTCCGACAGGCCATAGGTGGCCAGCAGGGCGCGCGCCGTGACCAGGGTGCCCGACCCCTGTTCCCCCAAAGCCACCCGCTTTCCTTTCAGGTCGGCCGGGCTTTTGATGCCGGAACCGGCCCGGGTGACAAGGTGGATCGTCTCTGTATAAAGGTTGGCGATGGCCCGCAGGTCGGGATAGGGCGTTTTCTGGAACGGGTCCGCGCCATTCATTGCCAGATGCGCAATGTCCGCCTGGACCAGGGCCGATTCGAGCCGGCGGGAACGCATCAGGCCGATATTGTCGACCGCCCCCGAGGTCGCCTGGGCCACCACGATCAGCCCCGGCACACCGCAGGCCCCGCCCCGGTCGCAGGGACGCGATCCCGGCGGGTTGGACACGGCATTGGCCAGAAGCCCGCCGATCAGGAAATAGGTGCCGCCCGTGGTGCCGGTGCCGATCTGGAAAAACCGGACCTGTTCACCTGTCGGCGCGGCCAGGGCGGCCGGTGCGGCCAGCAGGCCAAGACCCAGGCCCAGAAGGGTTCGTCGTCGCAGGCAGACGGAAGTGATGCCGGCTTCGGGCGGGAGTGTCGGAGGGTCCGATGGATTGGGCATGATGAACGCCCTTTCCTTGCTGGCTAACGATCATCTCATCGTGCGCGCGCCATTGCCGGGACGCAACCGGTACGGACACGAAATGGTATAGGGGACGACAAAAGTCGGGGCCTGTGGCCGATATCCAACGATTTTTGTCACAAAACATTCACCAGCATCAGCAGGCCCAGCAGGGCGATCAGTGCGCCGGCCAGCCGCGAGGCCTTGCCTCCGCCCAGTTGATACAGGGTGGCGGACAGGCCGACGCCCGACGACATCACCAGCACACACCCCGCCAGCATGCCGGGCCAGAACAGGGCGTTGCGGGTGACCGGCCCGCCCCATTGCGACAGGCTGATCCCATGCAGGGCGCCGACAATGGCGGCCAGGATCAGCCCCACGACCGACGGCAGGGTCAGTGTCGCGGCCAGCAGCCCGCCCAGCACCACCAGCGAGGCTTCCAGCGCCAGACCCGTATAGGGCAGGTGCAGGCCCGTGCGGGTCAGCAGCCCGGCGCCCAGGCCGAAAGCCAGCGCCAGCCCCGCCCCGGCCCCCGGCGTGCCCCGCCCCTGCATGTCCAGCCACAGACCCAGCCCCAGCAGGCCGAACAGATGCACATAGGTCAGCACCGGCCCGGCCAGACCGGAGGAGAAACCCGGCGGCACGGAGGCAGCCAGCACCGCGCCCGGCAGCAGCGCCAGGGCAAGCAGGGTCAGGCAGGTGGCGATGGGCAGGCGCATGGGCAGTCCCGGTGGCATCGAACCCGTCCTTGATGGAGGCAAGCTGTGTGCCGGGTCAAGGGCATGGCGATCCACCCCACCCGCCCCGACGCGACCCCGCCATGGCCAATGGCCCCTACCCCCCGTCCTTCGATCGCGCTATGTAGGGGCGGTGGCCGTACGGGTGACCGACCGGAGAGAGACGTGATGAAGCTTTATGGTGTCCTGCTGAGCCCCTATGTCACCCGGGTGCTGCTGGCCATCCGGCACAAGGGGCTGGACATTCCGCTGGTGCCGCCGCCGGGCGGCGGGCTGAAATCACCCGAATATCTGGCCATCAACCCCTATGGGAAGATGCCGGCGCTGGAGTGCGATGGCACGGCCATCATCGAATCCGAGGTGATCTGCGAATTCCTGGACGAGCGGTTCCCCGACAGGCGCATCCTGCCGGGCAGTGACCTGGACCGGGCGCGGGCCCGCATCATCAGCCGGGCCGCCGATCTTTACATCCTGCCGTCGCTGCTGGGCCTGCTGGGCCAGATGAACCCGGCCACGCGTGATGCCCGGCTGGTGGGCGAAAAGCTGGCCGAGCTGAAACGCGGGCGCGACGGGCTGGAAACCTTCATCAGCGGCCCCTGGTGCATGGGCGACCAGTTCACCCTGGCCGATTGCGCCATGGTCCCGGCCTGTTTTTTCCTGGAAAAATTCCTGCCGGCCTTTGGCGGCATCGACATGTTCGCCGACCATCCGCGCATGGGCGCCGTCTGGCGCCATGCCCAGAACGACCCGATGGTGGCCAATCTGCTGAAGGAAATGAACGGCGCGCTGGATGATTTCATGCGCCGGCGTGCCGCCAACGCCTGATCCGGACGATCCCTCTTTCAGAAACCGCGGCACCATCCCGCTTGTGAAAAACGGCCCCATCCGGTCGTTGACCAGGCCCGTCGCTTGGGCGCATGGTGCCCGCCCTGTTCCCGCGCGCAGGCGCGGGGGCACAGCATCCATCGCAAACGCGAAATCAGGCGTATCGAAAAAGGACGGGAACAAAATGGTGAAGACGGTGAAGCTGGCGGTATCGACCGCTGCGGCCATCGCCCTGATGGTGGGGGCCGCACAGGCCGATGAAGGCATGTGGACCATCGATAATGTGCCCACAGCGGCCATTGCCAAGGCCACCGGCTTCAGCCCGGACGCCAAGTGGCTGAAGCAGGCGCAACTGTCCTATGTCCGTCTGGCCGGCGGCTGCTCGGGCAGCTTTGTGTCGGGCGAAGGCATGGTGATGACCAACCATCACTGCATTGCCGACTGCATCGCCGAACTGTCTTCCGCCGAGAAGGACTATCAGGCCGACGGTTTCCTGGCCAAGACCCGACCGGAAGAAAAGAGCTGCGCCGGCATCGAGATCAACCAGCTGATCGAGATCACCGACATCACCGCCCAGGTCGAAGCCGCCACGGCCGGCAAGACCGGTCAGGACTTCGCCAATGCCCGCCGCACGGTTCTGGCCGATATTGAGAAGAACTGCGCCGGCGGCGACGCCAAGCTGCGCTGCGACGCTGTGACCCTGTATCAGGGTGGCCGCTATAACCTGTACAAGTACAAGCGCTATC
Source organism: Azospirillum sp. (assembly GCA_027483805.1). Taxonomy (GTDB): domain Bacteria; phylum Pseudomonadota; class Alphaproteobacteria; order Azospirillales; family Azospirillaceae; genus Niveispirillum. The sequence continues at coordinate 18,288 of JAIXTS010000379.1, forward strand.
AGGATGTGCGTCTGGCCTTCGCGCCGGAAGCCTCGGCCGCGTCTTTCGGCGGCGATCCGGACAATTTCAACTTCCCGCGCTACGCGCTCGACATGTCGCTGCTGCGTGTCTACGAGGATGGTAAGCCGATCAAGAGCCCCAACCATTTTAAATGGTCGACCGAGGGCACCAAGGAAGGCGATGCCAGCTTCGTCATCGGTAATCCCGGCTCCACCAGCCGTCTGCGCACCATCGCCGAACTGGAATTCGTGCGCGACAATGTCGCCCCTTCCTTCCTGTTCTGGGCGCAGGAGCGTCGTGGTCGCCTGATCGAATTCGGACGTGAGAATGCCGACCGCAACCGCGAGGCCTTTGACGACCTGAACAGCATCGAGAATTCCATCAAGGTCTGGAAGGGCCGTCAGATGGCCCTTGCCGACAAGGAATTCTTTGGCGGCAAGGTAAAGGCAGAGCAGGCGCTGCGCGCAAAAATCGCTGCCGATCCGAAGCTGGCCGCACAGGTCGGCGACGCGTTTGAGCAGATCGAAAAGGCCCAGGCACGTTACGTTCAGCTGTATCAGCGCCTGATCCATCTGGAGCGCATGCGCGCCTTCGACAGTGTCCTGGCCTCCAACGCCCGCCTGCTGCTGCGCGCCGGGGATGAGCGTCTGCTGCCGTCCGGCCAGCGTCTGCGCGAATATGGCGACAGCCGCCTGCCTGCCTTGAAGCAGCGCCTGTCCAACCCGGCCCCGGTCCATGCCGATCTGGAAGTGGCCCTGCTGACCTTCTCTTTGACCAAGTTCCGCGAGCAGTTCGGCCCGGATGACGCCCTGGTCAAGGCCGTGCTGGGCAAGCAGTCGCCCGATCAGGTGGCCGCCGCCGCCGTGAAGGCCAGCAAGCTGGGCGATCCGGCCGAACGTCTGCGGCTGTTCGAAGGTGGCAAGGCCGCCATCGACGCCTCCGACGATCCGATGATCAAGCTGATGAAGGTGGTGGACGCCGCTGCGCGCGCGGCCCGCAAGTCGGTCGAAGAGGACGTGGATGCCGTGGTGGAGCAGGCCCAGGCCCGCATCGCCAAGGCCCGCTTTGCGCTGTATGGCGACAGTGTCTATCCCGACGCCACCCTGTCGCTGCGCCTGTCCTATGGCAAGATGCAGGGCTGGACGGAGCTCGATGGCACCGAGATCAAGCCTTACACGACCATCGGCGGTCTGTATGAGCGCGATACCGGCGCCTTCCCGTTCGACATGGCCAAAAGCTGGGACGACGCCAAGGGCAAGGTCAATATGGCCACGCCCTATAATGCCGTCTCCACCAACGACATTATCGGCGGCAATTCCGGTTCGGCCGCCATCAACACCAAGGGCGAAGTGATCGGCCTGGTCTTTGACGGCAATATCCACAGCCTGTCGGGCGATTATGGCTATGAGCCCAAGCGCAACCGCACTGTCATGGTCGATGTGCGCGGCATGGCCGAGGCGCTGCGCAACGTCTATGGCGCCCAGCATATCGTAAAGGAACTGGGCCTGAAGTAAGTCTATCCGGGGCCGACCCTCTCATGGGTTGGCCCCCTTTTTTCCGTGCCCCTGCTCCGTCGTCTGACGCACCATCATTGTTTCGACTTAGGGCTGGCGACCTCCGACAGTGGCACCATTCCGTGGTCGTAGAGGGGGACGCTGGCCGAACACGCGGGTTTACCGTCCCGGCCGATAAAAACCATGTCGCCGACCTGAAAACCACGCCAGAGCAGGCGACTGTCAGGGGATTACCGTCTCTGAATAGGAAGGCAATGCCGGAAGAGACCTGGACAACCAGGTTATCGAACGTATGGCATCCCAGCATGGCCGCCGGGGACGGAATTGTATAGGTTGTGCGGGCGGCGGGGGCCAATGGTCTCCGGCCGCCCGTTTCCGTTTCCTGCACCCATGGTCCTTCATGAGCATCATTGTCAAAACCCTGTCCGACCAGACCTATGAAGTTGTGCGGCGGCGGATCTTGTCCGGCGGCATCGCGCCGGGCACGCCGGTGCGGCAGGACGTGATCGCCACGGACCTGGGGGTCAGCAAGATCCCGGTGCGCGAGGCGCTGGGCCGGCTGGAACAGGATGGTCTTCTGACCTCCTACCCCAATCGGGGCTATGTCGTGCGGTCCATGTCGATGTGCGAGGCATCGGAGATTTTTGCCCTGCGCCTGAAGCTGGAGCCCGGCGCGGTGGCCGATGGGGCCGGCCGTGCCGGAGCGGCCGACCATAGGGCAGCACGCACCGCGCTGGAGGCACTGGAAAAGAATCAGGACCTGGACGGGGCCGACCATGTCACCCAGAACCGCCTGTTCCACCTGTCGATGATCCAGCCGGCGGGGCCGGTGACCTTTCAACTGCTGACAAGGCTGCTGATCCTGTCGGAACGCTATGTGCGCATGCATCTGGAACCCAAGGGTCGTGAGGACCGCGCCAAACGCGAACATCGCGCTATTCTGGAGGCCTGGACCGCCGGTGACGCTTTGCTGGTCGAAGGCCTGATCCGGGAACATATCCAGGCCACGCTGGACGATCTGCGCGAGCAATTGGGGGACATGATCCCCCCTTCCCTTTGATAACGGTATATCGTATACGATTATCGATCCAATAATGGAGCGATGATCATGGCCACGCTTTCCTGGACGGGTGTCTATCCCGCCGCCACCACGCAGTTCGCCGAGGACCTGTCCGTCGATTATGAGGCGACAGCCGGGGTACAGGATGCGCTGATCCGCGACGGGGTGGATGGTCTGATCCTGCTGGGCACCTGCGGGGAGAACAACTCCCTGGAACCGGAAGAAAAACGCGCCGTCCTGGACCGGGCCCGCACCGCTGTCGCGGGGCGCGTGCCCGTGGTGGCGGGCGTGTCGGAATTGACCACCAAACGCGCCATGGCCTTTGCGCGTGATGCCGAGGCGCTGGGCGTGGATGGGCTGATGCTGCTGCCGGCCATGGTCTATGTCCCGACCGAGGAAGAACTTTTTACCCATTTCAAGAGTGTGGCCGAGGCCACCCGCCTGCCCATCATGCTGTACAACAATCCGCCGGCCTATCGTGTGTCGATCTCCGCCCGGGTTCTGAAGAAGCTGGCCGATATTCCCAACATTGTGGCCGTGAAGGAAAGCGCGCCGGACCCGCGCCGCTTCACCGACCTGATCAATGAATTCGGCGACCGGTTCGTGCTGATGGCCGGGCTGGATGATGTGGCGCTGGAAGGCATGATCCTGGGCGCCCATGGCTGGGTGTCCGGCCTGACCAGCGCCTTTCCGCACGAGTCGGTGGCCCTGGTCAAGGCGCTGCAAAAGGGCGACATTGCCGAGGCGCGGCGCATCTATCGCTGGTTCATGCCGCTGCTGCATCTGGATGCCGACCATGACCTGGTCCAGTCGATCAAGCTGGCCGAACAGATCATGGGGCGCGGCTCGGAACGGGTGCGCCTGCCGCGCCTGCCGCTGGCCGGGGAACGCCGGGCGCAGGTGATCGCCATGGTTGAGAAGGCGGCGGCGACGCGGCCGATCTGACGGAGAGCAGCATGCGCCACACTTTTTTCTGCATCGACGGGCATACGGCCGGGAATCCCGTCCGGCTGGTGGCCGGCGGGGCGCCGCTGCTGCGCGGCGGGTCGATGGCGGAGCGGCGGCAGGATTTTCTGGACCGGTTCGACTGGATCCGCACAGGCCTGTGCTTTGAACCGCGCGGGCATGACATGATGTCGGGCGGGTTCCTGTACCCGCCCACACAGCCGGACAGCGATGTTGGCATCCTGTTCATCGAAACCAGCGGCTGTCTGCCCATGTGCGGGCATGGCACCATCGGCATGATCACCTTTGGTCTGGAAAACGGCCTGATCCTGCCGCGAGTGCCGGGGACGCTGCGGGTGGAGGTGCCGGCCGGCATCATCGATATTGCCTATGGCACCGAGGGGCAGCGCGTGACCTGGGTGCGTATCCGCAACGTGCCCGCCTATGTCGCGGCCATGGGTGTGAAGATCGAGGTGCCGGATTTCGGACCCCTGTCGGTCGATGTCTCCTATGGCGGCAACTATTACGCCATTATCGAACCGCAGGGCCCTTATCAGGGTCTGGACGATCTGGGGGCGGCGCGCCTTGTGGACCTGTCGCGCACCATCCGTGCCCTGATGCGGGAAAAGATCGAGCCGGTGCATCCGGTGGACAGCCGCATCCGGGGCGTGTCCCACGTCCTGTGGGCGGACAGGCCGCGCGGTGACGGGGCGGATGGGCGCAATGCCGTCTTCTATGGCGAGCGCGCCATCGACCGCAGCCCCTGTGGCACCGGCACGTCGGCCCGGCTGGCGCATCTGGTGGCCATGGGAAGGCTGTCGGTCGGTGACAGCTTTGTGCATGAAAGCTATATCGGCAGCCGGTTCATCGGCAAGGTTGAGGCAGCGGTTGACCTGAACGGGCACAGCGCCATCATCCCCTCCATCCAGGGCAGCGCCATCGCCACCGGTTTTAATACCCTCTGGATCGACCGTGAAGACCCGTTCTGGGCGGGCTTTACCGTGGTGTAGAAAGCCTGACCCGCCGCCACCATCAACCAAGGACAGGTTCCACCATGCCCACCCTTGCCGCCCGGGCCCGCAACCGCCCCGTCCTGTCCCGCGCCTTGGCTGTCGGGTTGGCACTGATACTGCTGACCGGTGGCGGGGCCTGGGCAGGACCGGTTGAAGATTTACAGTCTATATTAAGCGATTACGACCATTTCTTAAACCAAAATGACCCGATCGGGGCCGGTCAGCGCGGCGATCTGGAGGCGGCCAGACGCTGGCCTGATGACAGCCCGGCGGCGGTGAAGGAACGGGTCCAGGCCATCACAAAGCTGCGTGACCGGCTGGCCGCCATCCCGGCGTCAGGTCTGTCGGGGCAGGATGCGCTGAGCCATGCGCTGCTGCTGCGCAAGCTGTCGCTGGACCTGGAGGGCGCGCGGTTCGATGAAGAACGCATGCCGTTCAACAGCGACAGCGGCTTCTTCTATGCCGCCGGCTATACGGCCAGCAGCACGCGCCTGCGCAATGAGGCGGAGATTGAGGCCTATCTGGAACGGATTTCCGCCCTGCCCGACTTTTACGCCACCAACATTGCCAATATGCGGCGCGGGTTGAAGACCGGCTTTGTGCAGCCGAGACTGGTGGCAGAGGCGGCGGTGCGGATGACCCGGACACTGGCCGAAATCCAGGCGGACGATCATGCCCTGCTGGAACCGCTGAAAGCCCTGCCGGCCACCCTGCCGGCGGCGCAGCGTGAGGCGTTCCTGGCGCGCGGCCGGACGCTGGTGACAGAGAAGGTAAAGCCCGCGGAAATTGGCCTGGCCAATTTTTTCGCCCAGGAATATTTACCCAAGGCGCGGACCAGCCTGGGCGCGTCATCCATGCCCGACGGCAAGGCCTACTATGCCTATCGTGTAAAACGTGAGACGACGACGGAGATGAGTCCGGATCAGGTGTTCGCGCTGGGTCGGACGGAGATCGCCCGCATCCGCGCTGCCATGGACGGCATCATCAAGGAGACCGGTTTTACCAGCGATTTCAACGCGTTCTTGCTCTTTCTTCGCACATCACCTCAATTCTATGCCACCTCACGCGAGCAATTGCTGGAGAAGTCCAGCCGGCTGGCCAAACGCATTGATGACAAGCTGCCGGAATATTTCAGCCTGCTGCCGCGCCTGCCCTATGGCGTGCGGCCGGTGCCGGCGGAGATCGAGGAGGGCTATACGTCGGGCCGGTACCATCCCGGCAGCCCGGAGCAGGGCGTGTCCGGCGGTCTGATGATCAATACGTCGCATCTGACCATGCGACCACTCTATGAGCTGCCGGCGCTGGTCGCGCATGAGGGGGTGCCGGGGCACCATCTGCAGATCGCCCTGGCGCAGGAGCTTCAGGGCGTGCCGCAGTTCCGCCGGCAGGACGATATCACCGCCTATGTCGAGGGCTGGGCGCTCTATACCGAACAGCTGGTGGCGGAGATGGGGCTGTACACGACGCCCTATGAGCGGTTCGGCATGCTGTCCATGGAGATGTGGCGGGCCTGCCGCCTGGTCATGGATGTCGGTATCCATTGGAAGGGCATGGGGCGTGAAGAGGCGGCAAGCTGCCTGCGCGACAATAGTGCCCTGGCCGAAAAGAACATCCAGAGTGAGACCGACCGCTATATCGGCTGGCCGGGCCAGGCCCTGGGCTACAAGATCGGGCAGCTGAAAATCGCCGAATTGCGGGCGCGGGCCGAACAGGCGCTGGGCCCCGCCTTCGACATCAAGGCGTTCCACGCGCTGGTGCTGAATGACGGGCCGATGCCCATGACCCTGCTGGAACAGCGTATCGACGGCTGGATCGCGGCCGGCGGCAAGTAGGTCAGGTCAAATTTCAGATCGGGAACCAACCGACCGTTGTCTTGACATAATGCTGTTGGCACTCTTTCCCCCGTGGCGGGTGTGCGGGGGAAATCATGCCGGTATCCAAGCGGGTGGCGCTGTCGGTCGCGGTGGTCGCGACCCTGGCGGTGGGGGGCTATGCGGGCTGGATGGGCCTGCGTGGCGACGGGGCGCAGACGGTGCCCACAATGGCCAATACCGTCGCCCCAGCCAGCACGAAGCCGGTAACGGCGACCAGTGTGGGGCCGGTGACCGATGACCGGGTGTTTCGGTTCACCCGCGTGACGACGGAGGCCGGCGGAGCCGTGGCGGAGGCCTGTCTGGTCTTCAACAAGCCGCTGGATGACACGGGTGGTGTCAATTACGCCGACTATCTGGACCTGCCGGCGGAAGTGAAGCCTGGGTTCCGGGTGCAGCGCGAAAAACTGTGCCTGTCGGGACTGGGTTTTGGCCGGGAATACAGCGTGGGGATCCGGCCCGGCCTGCCGGCCGCCGGCAAGGACGGGGCGCTGGCCGAAGGACAGACGGTCACCCTGGCCCTGAATGACCGGCCGCCGGCCGTGGCCCTGGGCCAGGGGTTCATCCTGCCGCGCGAGACGGGGGACGGGCTGCCCATCACAACGGTCAATGTCGATCGGCTGTCCATCAAGCTGTACCGTGTCGGCGACCGCCTGCTGGCCCGCATGCGCCAGGATTTTGTCGATGAGCGCAGCTTCTATCCCTACAGCGCGCGCGATGTGCAGGATGATGAGGGGCGGCTGGTCTGGCAGGGGGACATCCAGGTGGAGGGGCCGCGCAACAGCGCCGTCACCACCCTGTTCCCGCTTGCCGATGCCGTGGGCCGGACCGAGCCGGGCGCCTATCTGCTGGTCGCGGCCAATCCGGACGCACCGCGCCAGGGCGATGATGATGAATATTATTATTCCAACGAATACCGGCCCCAGGCCGGGCAATGGCTTGTGCAGTCGGACCTGGGCCTGACCAGTTTCCGGGGTGATGACGGGCTGACCCTGTCGATCCGGTCGCTGGCCAGCGCCAAGCCCCTGCCCGGCGTGCGCCTGACCCTGATTGCCCGCAACAATGAGGTGCTGGGCGAGGCGACAAGCGACGGCAAGGGCATGGTCCGGTTCGAGGCCGGGCTGTTGCGCGGCGAGGGCGGCATGGCGCCGGTCATGATCATGGCCTATGGCGCCGGCGGTGATTTCAATTTTCTGGATCTGCGCCGGCCGGGCTTCGACCTGTCGGACCGGGGGGTGGAGGGGCGGCGGCCCGCCGCGGCGGCGGACGCGTTCCTTTACACCGAGCGCGGCATCTATCGCCCCGGCGAGAGTGTGGAACTGACCACCCTGCTGCGTGACCGGGAGGCCATGGCCCTGCCCGGCCGCCGGCTGACCATCAAGGTGAACAGACCCGACGGCAAGGAACATCAACGTTTCGAACTGCCCGACCAGGGCGGGGCGGCAGGGCACCTGTCCATCACCCTGCCCGCCAGCGCCAACCGGGGCCAGTGGGAAGCGGCGGCCCATGCCGATCCCGAAGGCCCCGCGATCGGGTCGGTGCGTTTCCAGGTGCAGGATTTTGTGCCGCAGCGCCTGGAGGTCGCCATTGACAGGAAGCCGGCCCGCCTGTCACCCGGCGAGGCGCTGTCGCTGGATGTGAATGCCCGTTTCCTTTATGGCGCGCCGGGTGCGGCCCTGGCTGGTGAAGCCAAGCTGACCCTGGAACCCGATCCGGCCCCCTTTCCCCGCTACAAGGGCTTCCGCTGGGGTGTTCGGGCGGAGGCGTTCGATGTGGCGCCGGTGGACCTGACCATCAATGAAACCGACGCGGCGGGAAAGACACAGGTCACCGGTGCCGTGCCGGCCGAGGTGCCAGGCACCCAGCCGCTGCGGGCCGACATCTATGTCGCGATCCGCGAGCCAGGGGGCCGGGCCACGGCGGAGCATGTCTATGTGCCGGTACCGGTGACGCCCCTGTCCATCGGCATCCGCCCGCAATTCGACGATGCAGTGCCGGAAGGGACCAAGGCCGGGTTCGAGGTGATCACCGTGGATGCCGACGGCAACCCGGTGGCGGCCACGGGTCTGTCCTGGCGGGTGATCAAGGACACCTCCACCTGGCAATGGTTCCGCAGCGGCGGCAGCTGGAAATATCAGCGCGTGCCGCGTGAGAAGGTGGTGGCCAGCGGCACGCTGGATGTCGCGGCCGACAAACCGTCGGTCCTGTCGCAGGCGGTGAGCTGGGGCGGATACCGGCTGGTCGTGTCCGACGCTGCCAGCAAGGCAGAAACCGCCCTGCCCTTTTCCAGCGGATTTTATGGCGAAAGCGGGCCGGACCGTCCGGACCGGCTGAAGCTGGCGGCGGACCGCGCCGGGTATCAGCCCGGCGACACGGCCCGCCTGCGCATTGACAGCGACGCGGCGGGTGAGGCGCTGCTGATCATCGCCAATGAGACGGTGCATGAGACACGCACCATCACCGTGCCCGCCGGCGGCACCGATCTGGCGGTGAAGGTGGGGGCCGACTGGGGCCCCGGCGCCTATGCGCTGGTCACCCTGTACCGGCCGCTGACGCCGCAGCTGGGCCATGCGCCGGTGCGTGCCGTGGGCGTGGCCTGGCTGGGCCTGGATGCCGGCCGCCGTACCCTGGACGTGGCCATCGCGGCCCCGCCAAAGGTGCTGCCGCGCCAGACGATCCAGGTGCCGGTGTCGGTGACGGGGGCGGGCAAACAGGCGCATGTGACCCTGGCCGCCGTGGATCAGGGCATCCTGCAGCTGACCCGCTTCGCCACGCCGAAACCGCAGGACCATTTCCTGGCCAAGCGGCAGCTGGGCGTGTCAATGCGTGACGATTATGGCCGGCTGATCCGGGCGCAGGCGCAGGGCGATGACCAGGGCGGCGACGGGTTCGGCGGACGTGGGCTGGACGTTGTGCCCACCCGTACCGTGGCCTTGTTTTCCGGCATCGTGGCGCTGGACGCATCCGGCAAGGCCACGATCCCGCTGACCATTCCGGATTTTCAGGGTGAGTTGCGCCTGATGGCCGTGGCCTGGGACACGGACAAGCTGGGGTCGGCGGAAACGCGTCTGACCGTGCGGGACCCGGTGGTGGCGGAACTGATCCTGCCACGCTTCCTGTCGCCCGCCGATAAGGGAAGGGCGACAGTGCTGCTGCACAATGTCGAAGGGGCGCCGGGTGCCTATCGCCTGACCCTATCGACCAGGGGGCCGGTGGCGGGCGGACAGGTGGAACGCAGCATCGATCTGGCGGCGGGGGAACGGCAGGTCTTCACCGTGCCGCTGGACGGGATCGCGGCGGGCATCGGCACCATCAGCCTCCGCGTCGCCGGTCCCGCTGGCTTCACGGTGGACCGCGCCTGGCCCATCCAGGTGCGGCCGCCGCAATTGCCCGTGACGCGGGAGATGGTGGCGACCCTGGCGCCGGGTGACACTCTGGTGCTGCCGGCCGATCTTCTGGACGGGCTGGTGCCGGGGACGGAAAACGTAGCGCTGTCAGTGTCGCGCTGGCAGGGGCTGGATGTGCCAGGCATGCTGCGCTGGCTGGACCGCTACCCGTTTGGGTGTCTGGAACAGACGGTCAGCCGGGCCATGCCGCTGCTCTGGTTCAACGATCTGGCCCTGATGGCGGGCAGCGCCCAGGACAGGACCATCGCCGACCGCGTGCAGGACAGTGTGGACCGCATCCTGTCCATGCAGGACCCGGAAGGCGGCTTCCGCATGTGGGGCCAGCATGGCGATGCGGCCGATCCGTGGATGTCGGTCTTTGCCATGGATTTCCTGGAACTGGCGTCCGACCAGGGCTTTGTCGTGCCGGCCGATGCGCTGCTGCTGGGTAGGCAATGGCTGGGCAATGCTGCCAGCCGGTCCTATCCGCCGGCGGTCCGGGCCTATGCGTCCTGGGTGCTGGCCCGAAAGGGCAAGGCCAATGCCGGCGACCTGCGCTATTTCCATGACAGCACCATGCCCAATCAGGCCCTGGCCGCCGCCCATCTGGGGGCGGCCCTGGATGCCGTGGGTGAACGGGCGCGCGCGGGCCAGTCCTTTGCCGTGGCCCAGGCCCAACTGGCGGACTGGCGCGGCAAGGAGGCGGCGGAGCAACTGGCCCGCGACACGGCCAGGCGCACGGGCAAGCCGCCCCAGCTGCCGGAACGCACCGATGCCTATGGCAGCCGCCTGCGCGATACCTATGCCGTGGCCAGCCTGATGGCAGCCGGGGGCCGGGGCGCCGGCATTCCCGGCCTGCTGGACAGCGTGCAGATGCTGGACAGCCGCGCGGACGAAACCAACACCCAGGAAAAGGCCTGGATGCTGCGCACCGCCGCCGCTCTGGCCCCCAAGGGGGCCAGATTGTCGGTCACCATCGACGGCACACCCATGAGCAATGGCGATCCGGTATCGGTGTCGCTGACGCCCGACCGGCTGCGGGGCGGTGTCACGCTGGCCAACCAGGGGGAAACCGGCCTGTACCGGACCTTGTCGGTCGAAGGTGTGCCGGTGGACCCGGTGCCCGCCAGCGAAGCCGGCATCAGCCTGCGCAAAAGCCTGTACAGCGCCGACGGGCGGGTCATCGACCTGGCCGCGGTGAAGCAGAATGACCGCATCATCGTGGTGCTGGAAGGCAATGCCAATCAAGCGGCCATCCGGGGCGATTACGCCCTGCTGGACCTGCTGCCGGCGGGGCTGGAGGTGGAGGGTGTGATCAGGCCCGATCAGCCGGGCTATGGCTGGCTGGGCCGGTTGACCGGCACCAGCATCGCCGAAGGGCGCGACGACCGGTTCGTGGCGGCCCTGTCGCTGCCCGTCTATCGCGAGGATGACAAGGGTGCCGTGGGGATGTCGGGCTTCAGCCTTGACCGCCGCTGGGGCTTCCGTGTCGCCTATGCGGTGCGGGCCGTGACGCCGGGTGCCTTTGCCCTGCCCGCCGCCGTGGCCGAACATATGTATGTGCCCAAGGTGAAGGCGCGGACAGCGATGGGCCGCCTGGACATCGCCGAGTGACCCGGCGCCGCGTCGCCTTTGCCGGTGCCGTGGCGCTGCTGGTGACGGGGCTGGCCGTCGCCGACCTGTCGCTGCCGCCTGACATGGCCCGATGGGATGGGCGGTCGGCCGAGGTGCTGGACAGCGATGGAAGGCTGCTGCGCGCCTTTCCCACCGCGGAAGGGGCATGGCGGCTGGCGACCGACCAGGGCAGGGTCGATCCGCTGTATCGCGCCATGCTGCTGAGCGTGGAGGATCGGCGGCATGACTGGCATCCCGGCGTCGACCCCTTGGCCATCCTGCGCGCGGGCGCCCAGGCTGCCGATCATGGAAGGGTGATTTCCGGGGCTTCCACCCTGTCCATGCAGGCAGCCCGCCTGCTGTCGCCCCAGCCCCGCACCATCGGGGCAAAATTGACGGAGGCGGCGCGGGCCTTGCAGCTGCGCCGCCGGCTGGGTGCCGACGGCGTGCTGTCGCTCTATATGAGCCTGGCGCCGTTTGGCGGGCCGCTGGAAGGGGTGCGGGCGGCATCGCTGGCCTGGTTCGGGCGGGAGCCAGCACAGCTGACCCCGGCACAGGCGGCGCTGCTGGTGGCCCTGCCGCAATCACCTGAACGGCTGCGGCCCGATCGTTTCCCCGATGCGGCGCGGGTGGCGCGGGCCAAGGTTCTGGACCGGGCGGTGACGGCCGGCCTGATTGCCGCGGATGTGGCGGCGGCGGCGCGGGACGAGCCCTTGCCGAGCCGGATGCTGTCCCTGCCTGCCCTGGCCCCGCATCTGGCCGAACGGCTGGCGGCCGGTGAAGGGCCGGGGGCCGTGATCCGCACGGCCGTGCGCGCCGACTTGCAGCGCGCCCTGGAAGGGGTGGGACGGGCCGAACGGGCGCGGATGGAGGCGGGCGGCGATCTGGCCGTCCTGGTCCTGGCCAATGCCGACCGGCGGGTGCTGGCCCATCTGGGCAGCGGAGACTGGCCGGCCCGGCAATTGGACCTGACGCGCGCCGTGCGGTCGCCGGGATCGGCGCTGAAACCCTTCATCTATGCGCTGGCCTTCGATGATCTGTCGCTGCATCCCGGCACCCTGATCGATGATGCGCCGCAGCGGTTCGGTGACTGGCTGCCGCGCAATTTCGATGACGGCTTCCATGGCGTGGTGACGGCGCGCGAGGCCTTGCAGCGGTCGCTGAACATCCCGGCCGTGCGGGTGCTGGAGCGGGTGGGGCCGGCACGCATGACCGCGCTTCTGACCATTTCGGGGGCGGAATTGTCCCTGCCGCCGGCAGCGGAACCGGGGCTGCCCCTGGCGCTGGGCGGTGTCGGTATCCGCCTGACCGATCTGGCCATGCTCTATGCGGCGCTGGGGGATGACGGGATCGCAAAGCCGTTACGGTATCGGATCGACCGCCACGAGGCCGCACCGAAAGGCCGGCTGGTGGGGGCAGCCGCCGCACGGGCCGTGCTGGCCGTGCTGCGCGACAGCCCCCTGCCCGACGGGCTGGCCGGCGGTCAGGGCATTGCCGGGCGGCGGCGCGTGGCCTTCAAGACCGGCACTTCCTTCGGTTTCCGTGATGCCTGGACGGTGGGCGTGTCGGCTGATTACACAGTGGCCGTCTGGGTCGGGCGGGCCGACGGGGCGCCGCGGCCGGGGTCGGCGGGGCGGCTGGCGGCGGCCCCGCTGATGTTCCGGGTCTTTGACCTGCTGCCGCCCGATCAGCCGCGCCCGCCGGCCCCGGAGCCGGACCATGCCCTGCTGCGCACCAGCCCGCCGCCCGGTCTGGCCCGGCTGGACGGGGGCGGGCCGGTGGCCCAGCGCAGCGAACGGCTGCGCATCCTGTTCCCGCCCGACGGGGCGGAGGTGGAGGCGCTGGCCGAGGGTGTCTCCCTGTCGGCGGCCGGGGGAAGGCCACCCTATCGCTGGGTGGCGGACAATGTGCCCCTGCCCGAAGACAGCCGGTTCTGGCGGCCCGCCGGCCCCGGCTTTTCCCGCCTGACCGTCATGGACAGCACCGGCCAGCGGGCCAGCGCCGCCATCCGGGTTCAGGTTCCCGCGGCGCCCTGACCGACAGATCGGTCAGTTGCACAGGCGCGGCAGGCCCGCGGGCGCCGACCAGGGATTGGTGCCGACAACGAACAGTTCCACGCGGCGCTGCTTCTCCGACACGCAGGGCTGATCGGTTACCAGCCGTTCCTCCCCATAGCCAATGGGCAGGAACTGGCTTTCCGAGGCGCCGCGCGCCACCAGGATGTTCATGACGGCATTGGCCCGGCGCTGCGACAAGGTCTTGTTGGCCTCGTCGGTGCCGGCGGCATCGGTATGGCCGCCGATTTCCAGCCGAATGTCCGGATTGCGGGCCAGATAATCGCCGATCTTTTCCAGATTGGGCAGGGCGGCAGGGGCCAGCCGCGCCGAGCCGCTGGCAAAGGTGACCGATGGCAAGGTGATGCCGCGCGGCCTGTTCTCCACCAATCCGCCAGCATTGCCGGCCGGGGCCTGGGCGGGGCCAGAATTGATCCGGAGACCGCGTGTCTCACCGATGCCGATCGACCGCGTTGTGCCGGGCGTGGTGGTGGCATCGCCGGGTTTGCCGCAGGAAGGGTCGATCTGCCCCCGGAACGCCATATCCATGTCGCAGGTGGACACGCCCTTGCTGGCGTCGATCGGTTGTGCCCCGGCGGGCACCGAAGCCAGGAACATCAGGCACAGCCATGGCATGATTTTTTTCATGATGAAGCTCTTTCAGGAGGGGGGATTCGTGGCGCCGTCACCGCCGCTGCCGTCGCCGACCAGACCGAACACAGCCCAGGCAACGGGATGGGAAAAGGCCTGATCGTAGAGCGATCCGTCCGGCGCGGTGGTCAGGGGCGCGCGCAGCAGCGTCAATTGTGCGCGGCGCAGTGCCTCGGCCACGGACAGGCCGGGATTTTCCCGCAGCTGCTTGAACATGCCGTTGGTCGCCATGTTGGCGGCCACGTCGGGGGCATCCCAGAAGGTGGTCATGACGCTGCGGGCGCCGGCAACCAGAAAACCATTGACCAGACCCGACAAGGGTTCCCGGTCCGCTCCCCCGCCGGACGCTGCCGTTGAACAGGCCGACAGAACCACCAGATCGGCATCCAGCTTCAGGCGGCTGACAGCGGTTGCAGTCAGGAACAGGTCTTCGAACTGTTGCGCCCGCGCTGGCGGTGCCAACTGAATGCCCGGTTCCTTGAGGCATTTCAGGACCCCCGCCTGGAAGGCATGACTGGCGAAATGCAGGATGCGGGCCTGTCGCATGCGGTCGGCATTGGCATCAATGGCCGCCGCCGTGAAATCTGCGCCCCTGATGTGATCGGCCCGCTGCGTTTGGGCCACGCTGTTGAAGGCAGTGGCGGCGTCAGTGACCTCCTGCTCCGCCGACAGTTCCGACATGCCCCGCAGGATGGTGACATCATCGGCGCAGGCAGCCGGCAATGACGCCGCCAGCTCACCGGTCAGCCGGTTGGTCTTGTCCACACCAAAGCCCAGATAATCGAGGCCGAATGTCCGGGGTGGACCCGCCGTGGAGGCGGCGACCGCCCGCAGGCTGGGCAGATAGGTGATTGCCACATCCTTGATCAGCCATTGCACATCCCAGAGGGGGACCTGATCCCAATCCGTGACGCCCGGGGGCAGGTCATCGGCAATCAGCACCGCCAGCGGCAGCGTGGCGAGGCTGCCGCTGGTGATGACCTTCACCTCCTGGTACGGGGTTCCCGTGGCATTGACCAGCCAGGAACGGTCGATGAACAAACCCTTGTAAAGATCACGGGCGGCCTGCTTGTCGAAGGGCGGGGGCTTTTGCGGACCGTCCTGGGCGGGCGGAGCCTGGGCCGCCGCATCTTCCAGCGCGGCGCTGGCGCGAACCGTCCTGATCAGCGCCTCGCCATCGCGGCTGGTCAGCGGCGTCATCCAGACCTTGACCTGCGTAGCATCCAGGCGGAAGCCAAACGTGTGTTTGGGGCCCATCATGAAGGTCACCAGGGCTTCCGGTGCGGCGCCACCCGCCAGACGCGACTGCACATCCGCGATCTTCACCGGCGCCTGGGCCAGCTTGGAGAAGGTGGGGGCCTTTTCCTGCAAGGTCAGCTGCTCGGCCAGCAGGGCCTCCTGGCTGTCCGTGACCCTGGTTTTCAACGTTTCCAGCTGCTGGGCGCGGCCTGGATTGTCGGGGGTGGCCAGAAGCTGGCCGACCTCGTCATTGGTCTGGCGGATGTCGCGTTCCAGCACGCGGATACGCTGCACCAGACGTTTTACCTCCTCATTACCGCTGTCGGCGCTCAGCGCGTTATCGACCATGGCCTGGGTGATGCGGGGGCCGCGGATCAGCTGCAGATCATCCAGCATCTGGCGATAGATGCTGTCGGCCTTTGCCCGGTCGCCCTGCCCTTCCGCCTGCCGGGCCTGATTGTACTGGGTCAGCATATGGGCTTCCAGTTCCGCCGGGCTGACGAACTGGCCAAAGGCGCGCAGCGTGTTGCGGGCCTTGTCGAACAGGCGGGCATCGTCGCGCCGGTCGACGCCCGCGGCCCGGTACAGCGCGTCCAGCCGCATCCAGGTCACGGCCTGCGGGCGTCCGCCCAGACCGATCTGCGCCAACGTGTTGGAGGCCAGCTCCAGCCGGCCGACAGCCTTGGCCAGGGCCGCCCCGTCGGCGCCTGCCGCCTCATGCAGGGCGGCCGACCAGGTGCGGCTGGCAAAGGCGCTGCTGGCCGTGGGCAGATCGCGTTCGATCCGGTCGGCGCCGTCGGACAGCAGCTTGATGGCCAGGGCCGGGTTGCCCCGCCGCACGGCGATTTCCGCCTGCAGGTAGAGCAGCGCCCGGTAATTGTCGAGCAGTTCCGGCCTGGTCCGTTCCAGCAGGGTTGGCGCGATATCGGCTTCCATGTCCAGGGTATCGCGGGCAAGGCCCAGACGCTGGGTTGGAGCATCAACCGGAATGCGGCGCCGACGGGCGTCGCCCGCCGGTGACAGCAGGATCTCATATTCCGCCGCCGCCTGATCCAGCAGACGCGACGCCGTATCCAGATCCCGCTGGTTCACCGCATGCATGGCGCGGAAAATCTTGTGGTTGGCGGGCGGCTCGATATTGGGCAGGCTTTCCGCGACCTTCAGAAATTGGGCGTTGGCCTCGACGAACCGTTCCTGGTTGGACAGCGCAAGCGCGTACATCAGCAGCAAGGTCGCGGGCGGCTGACCTTTGGTCATGCCGGGATCGACAGGCATGCGCTCCCAGGCGTCCAGGGCACCGCGCAGGGCACGCTCCGCCTTTTCATAATCTTCGCGTGCCATGTAGTTTTCGGCGGCGCGTGACGCTTCGTAATAGGCGGTCTGCGGATCGCCGTTCAGCAGGCGGGTTTCGTCGTAAAGATTGGCCAGTGCTGTCGCGGGGGCTGCCAGGCGTTCGCGCTTTCCAGACAGGATATCGACCGTGGTCAGGGCGGCCTCGCGGGCTGTGGGAACCACCAGCACGTAGTAGAAACTGTCCCCCTGTTTCAGACGCAGGGATTGCCGCCGCCAGCCGCGCCCCGTGGCCCGGCAGGTGGCTTCCTGACGATCGCTGCCGGCCTGCTCGGTTGCGGGTTCACACTGGAAGGTGCGGGCAACATAGGCGTTCCAGGCCTGATCCTGCGGTTCCCGCGTGGCGATGATTTCGGCATCGGCCAGGCTTGATCCGGTGCAGCGCAATTCCGTCAACCGGGCAGCCCGCATCACGGCCGCAGGGTTGGGTGACGTGATCGCCACACATTCCAGCGGCTCCAGCACCCTGCCTTCCTTGCCCACCATGGGGATGGTACCCGCCAGAAAGGCCTGATCCTCCGGCGCGGACCGGACGGGCGGTACCAGAAGCAGACCCAGGGCCAGGCCGGTGGTGAACAGGCGGGTGAAAGGGGGCTTGCCGTTCATGGGGCATCGCCTTTCTTGTCATCGTCAGAAACACGGTCGGGCCAGAGATCCTCATTCCCGCGGATCACGCCGGTGGGATCGAACCGGATGACCCGTTCGGCCACGGGGAAGGCCGGGATCGACACGGTCTCCGGCACGGGCGGGGCGGAATAGCCGACCACGATGCAGGTGGGGTTGCCCATGGCGCAGTCGTTCAGACGGTAATCATTGCTGCGCCGGCCGATCTTCTCCACACGCTGGGCGGCCACTTCACCGGTCAGCCGGTTCAAGAGGCCTTCGATCTGCGCGTCGCCCCCCTGCCCGGCCACGGTCAGGGCCGACAGCTCTATCTGCGGCAGGTTCGCGATGCTGGCCGGCGACAGTACATTGCCATTGCCCAGCAGCCAGAGCGCCGCGCCGCCATCCATGCGGGGAAAGACAAGGTTGCCGCCGGTCAGCGTCGCCCCGGTCCGGGGGAACAGCGCGCCCAGCGTGTCGGACGATGCGCCGGGCTGCCAGCGGCCGGTCGTGTCGAACACGGCCCCGGCGGCGGACAGGGTGACATTGCCGGAATAGGACTGGGCGCCGTCCGCATCGGACGCCCCGCCCGGCCCCGTGCCGGCCCCGCGGATGGTGCGGATGACCTGCTTGCGGCCGGTGATCGTGGGCGCCAGCGTGGTCCGCGTCGCGTTGATGGCCAGGGTGCGCAGGGAGCCGCCGGCTTGGTTGTCCGGCGCGACACCGACATCGCCGTTGAAGGTGACATTGGTGGTGCCGTTGACGGTCAGGCTTGCCGGCTCCGCGCCGCTGGACCAGACATTGCCGGCAAAGGACAATGTGGTGCCCGACAGGGTGGCCGACCGGGCCAACGCCAGGCCACCGCCCCATTGCTGTGCCCCCGTCGTCTGGATCAATCCGGCGTTCACGATGGTCTGGAAACCGGCCGATAGGGTCAGCGAGGTCAGCGGCCGCCGCCCCCCGACATCCCCGTCCAGGCGCAGGCGGCCCGTAACCCCGGTACGGATCAGCGACAAGGCCGCCGCACCATCCACAGTGCCGGCCAGATGCAGATCCCCATCACCGACGGACAGGGTGGCCGTCCCGGCGCGCAGATCCACGGGGCCGGTCAGGGTCAGGCCCTTGCCCGCCGCGTAAAGGGTGCCGCCCAGCCCGATGGAGGTTCCCGTGATGTCCAGGGCGCCGCGTGTCTGGATGTTGGCCGCTGCATTGACAGCGCCGCCGGTCACGGTCAGGGCCGACAAGGACGCCATATCCCCGACAGCCCCGCCCAGCGTGACGCCGCCGCGCCCGGTTGCCGCACTGCCGGTCGTGACCGTCAGGGTGCTGTCGGTGGCGGCGCTGGCGGCGTTGATGGATCGTACAAAACTGACGCTGCCGATGTTCGTCGCAGACCTGCCCATGGCGATGGTGGTCGGACCGGCAATCTGGGCGGCGCCCAGAACGAGGAGACTGTCGCCGCTGAAGCTGCCGGACAGGATTGTCGTCGCTTCCCCATAGGTTTGGGATGCAATATCGGTGGCACCATTCACGCGCAGGGTACCCCCGGTGCGGCTGGCATCGGTTGTCAGGCTGGCCAGGGTGGACACGCCCCCCAGGAAAGCGGTGTCCCCCAGGGAATTGACCGCCAGATCCCGTCCCGCGACACCGTCCCCGCGCACGATCCCGGTGACATTCAGCCCCCCTTGCGTGTTCAAGACCGTATCCGCCGCCAGTTCCAGACGGTCGCCATATAATTGCTCCTGGGTTGTCTCCACCCGGATCGCGGCCGTCGCCGCGCCGGTGCCCAGCCGCGTGATCCCCCCGGACCGGGTGGCATCGGCCGCCGATACGGTCAGACCGCCGATGGTGCCCGCCTGCGCATCGGTGATCAGCCGGGCCAGCGCCTGGTTGCTTCCCACATCGCGGGTAAGGGTGGTGGTGCCGGAACTGTTGATGACCAGATTGCGGGCCGATCCGGCCTGGCTGTCCAGCGTGCCGTTGAGCTGGACATCGCCACCGGCCACGAGCAGCAGGTCGGAGGTCAGCCGGACGGCGCCGGTGGCCGTCTGACCGCCTGTCGTGCGGAAGGCCGCCCCGGTGCCGGTGCCCAGCAGCAGCGTCCGGGCCGACAGGTCCAGACTGGATAAAGCCGCGGTGCTGCCAATATCGACCGCCAGGGTCAGGGTGTCGGTAGCCCTGGCCGTCAGCGCCGCCTCCGCTGTCGCAGCATCCATGCCGCCGGTCAGGCTGATAGTGGCGGCTGAAAGATTGACGGGTCCGGAGAGTTTCTGTGCGCCCGTCCAGGTAATGTCACCCGTGCCGCTGACATAGGTGCCCGACATGTTGAGGATATCGGCGGTCAGCCGCTGGCTGCCCGTGGTGGTCATGCCCACGCCCCCGATGGATCGGCCGCCGATGCTGGCCGATGCCGTCGTCAACAGCCCGCCGAACCGGGCGGCACCAGCGGCACCGACCGTCAGGGCGTGTGCACCCGACAGGGAACGGGCGAAATCGATCCGGCCCTGGCGGGAGGTGAAGGCGACGGGTCCGTCCAGGATCGTCGTGGCATAGGACTGATCCCCGGTGGTGGTGACGTCGGCGGCCACATGGCCGGTGCCGGTGACGGTGAGATGTTTCAGCGCGCCGCTATCGCCCACCCGGTCGGTGAAGGTGGCATCGCCATTGACCTGCAGGCCCTGCCCCCCCTGGGCAGCAGCATTCACGGCGCCAGCGAAACGGGCGGTGGAAGCTGTCACCTTCGTATCGCCGGCCAATGACAGCCTGCCGGCAAATTCGGCACCGTCGGCGGCGTCCACCATCACCGCCGGGCCATTGCCCAGGGTCATCCCCGTGGCCGCCGTGGCCCGCAGGATGGCCGCCCGGACATTGTCCTTGAACCAGAGCGCACGGCCGGCGGTGGCGGACAGCATGCCGGTCACCGTGGCGCTGCCGGTAAAGGTGATGTCGCCATCGGCGGCCACGGACAGGCCGGCCAGCGGCGTCACGGTGCCGACAGCCCCGGCGAACAGGGTGTTGCCCTGTGTCCGGGCTGTCAGGGCGCCGGGGCCATCCAGGGTCTGATCGAACCGGATCTGGTCCTTCATGGTCAGGGTTGTCGCCGCGGACAGGGTGACCGGCCCGGTGGCGGTGAAACCAGCCTCGGTGCTGCTATAGTCGCCGGCAAGGGTGATGGCACCGCCAAATGCCTGACCCGTCTGCGTCTGCACCCCGGTCAGGGACAGGGATGCCCCCCGCAGGTCCGCTGTGGACAGACGGGTTCCGGCACCCACGGCCTGCTGGAAGACCACGGCCCCGGCACCGCGGACGGTCAGGGCGGAGGCCCCATCAACCGGTCCGGCGACGGTGACGGCGCCCGCGCCATCGATCCGCAGATCGCCGATCAAGGCTACGGTCCCGAACGTCGCATCGCCACCAACAGTCCAAAGATTGCGCGCCGACAGGACGGTAGCCGGGTCCAGGGACAGTCTGTTTTTGACGGTGCCATCGCCGCCGACAAAAAGGGTCAGGGGGGTGTTGGCACTGGTCAGGCTGTTGGCGGTGAACGATCCGGCGATGGAAATGGCGCTGCCCGCCCCGGAGAGCTCAACCCCGGTCGCGGTAACGCTGCCGCCAATGTCGACCGTGCCCGCCAGCGACAGCGCCTGGCCACTGGTATCCCCGCCGGTGGTGAGGACACCGGTGGTGGTAAGGTCCCGCCCGATCAGGGAGCCGGCAATATGGGTGGTGCCGGTATTCGTTAAATCCCGCACGGATGCCGAACCGGCAATCGTGATGGTGCCATTGGCCTGGAGATCCTGCACGGCAACGGTACCGGCGATATCGATCGTGCCGGCCAGCCGCAGGTCTTGACTGCTTCCCGAGATGGCAGCGGCTTTGACAATCGCCCCGTCCGCCGTCAGGCTGGTGGTACCGACCAGTGTGGCGGTGCCCAGGTCGGCAGCCGTACCGAACAGGATGTCACCGGCCAGCCGGGTGCCGGCGAACGCAAACACGGCATCGCCGCCCAGCTTGTAGGTGCCGCCGGTCAGGACAACCGGGACGTCGGAACTGATATTCAGGCTGGACAGGCCGTCGATGCCGGACAGGGTCAGGGCGCCGAACAGATTGACCAGCCGCAGGCTGCCGCTGCCCTTCACCGGCCCCAGCGTCAGGGCACCGCTGTTGGTATTGATCACGGTGCCCGACGCAACATTTACCGTACCCGATGCCGTGAACGGCGCCACATTGGTCGTGTAGCTGCCCGACAGATTGGTCGTGGTGTCGGCATAGGTCTGGGCACCCGTGGTCCGCACGGACCCGGCCGTCAAGGACACGCCCGCATCGGCGGTCAGAGTGGTCAGCGCCGTGGTGCCCCCCACCGCGCCGGTCAGGGTGGTGGTGCCGGCAGCGTTCAGCGCCAGGGATCGGGCGCCGTCAATGCTGCCATCCACGGTGATATTGCCGGTCCCGGCGGAAAGGCTGGTGTCGGCCAGCAGGGTCGTGGGACCGGTCAGGCTGATCGTGCCGCCGGACGTGAATAACGACGCCCCCAGGCGGATGCCCTGCCCGGCGCCCTGCCCCGCCGCGATTGTCAGGTTGCCCGCAGCGGTGCCCGTGGTCGACAGGGCATTGCCGATATTGACCAGGCCCGTATGGCGGATATCGATGGCAGCGGTATTGGTGGTGATGGCGGCGCTGCTGGTGAAATCCACGCCCGATGAACTGAACCGTCCGCCAAAGGTGCTGATGGCGGCATTGACCGTGACGGTGCCGGCGGCCGGGTCAGGGTCGCCGGCGACAGCACCGCTGTTGGCGGCCATGGAGACATGGAGTCCGCGGGCTGTGGAGCCGCGCAGGCTGGCGGCGGTGGCAAGGGTGACATTGCCGCCGGCCTTCAGGTCCAGGCCCGGCAGAAGCGTGGTGGTGCCCAGGGTGCGGACCAGGGGGCTGTTGACGGCCAGATCACCGGCGCCTGCCAGCGAAACGCTGGTCACATTGTTCAAGGCCGCCTGCACCGTGGCTGTGGAGACATAGGAGAGGTCGGACCGCGACAGATCGGGAGCCGCCGCCAGCAACAGGTCCCCCGCGATGGTCAGGGACCAGGTGCCTGTGGCCGTGCCGGCATGGCCCTGGGCGGTGACCTGCCCCTCGACCGTGGCGCGTGTGCCGGCCGCCATGGTGACGGTGCCGCCGCGCCCGACCGTGGGACCAAGACCGGCCGCACTGATCAGCCCTGCATGGGAAAGGGTGCCGGAAGCGGCCAGCGTGACACTGCCGCCGGCACCCGCGCGGATGGCATCGGCCCGGATGATGGCCGTGCGGGCGATGTCGATGGCCTGTACCGGTGTGGCCGTTTCACCGATGCGCACCGAACCGCCGCCGCTGTCGCCGCTGACATTCACCACGGCCCCTTCGGCAATCCGGACCGTGTCCGCCTGTGCCCGGATCGATCCGCCCCGTTCACCCGTGTTGTCACCCAGGGCCGTGACGCGGCCGCTCACCGCGATATCGCCCGCCGATGCCTCCAGCACAATGGCGCCGGCGCGGGTGCTGACGCTGGTGGCCTCCACCGCGCCGCCCAGGCTGATGGCATTGTTCAGCAGGCGGGTGGCCTGCGCCACACTCATCCGCACCGTGCCGCCATGGGCCTGGATCGTCCCGCTATTGGCGACCAGAGCGGCGGGCAAGGCGCTGAGCGATGATGAGGATAAGGCCCCCGTGACATCGAAGGCGATCAGCCCATCGCCCGCGAAATCCAGGGTGAAGCCCGGCGCCGCCCCCAAGGCCACGGTGCCCAGCTGGGCCGTGATCGTGCCCTGATTATCGACGCTGGTCCCGACCAGCGCGACAAAGCCGGTCGGGTCGGCCAGGATCGTGCCTTGGTTGATGATGCCGGCGCTGGGCTGGGTATCGGCACCGGTGAAGCTGTAATCGCCGGCCATGAAGGCCGCATTGTCGATGGCGGCCGTGGTCAGCACCAGGCTGTTCACGTCCAGCACAGCACCCTGCGTCACCAGCACACCGCGCGGGTCCAGCAGGAAGACGCGGCCATTGGCGGTGACAGCGCCGGAAATCACGCTGCCGCTGCCGGTTGTGACCCGGTTCAGGGTCACGGAAGCGGCCGTGGGCTGTTTGAAGACCACCGTTTCATTGGTGGCCAGGCTGAAACCACGCCAGTCGATGACGGCGCGGGTGCTGGTCTGGGTAATCTCTGTCAGGGTGCCGGTCCCCTCCGCGATGGTGGCCGTGCCCTGGACCACCGTGCCGCCTTCGGGACCCGCCGCGGCGTGGAGCGGCAGCGCCACCAGCAGCGCGCCAAGACCCACCCCCCCGCGCAGCAGCGCGGTCAGCCGGTGATGGCGGAAAGGACGACCTGTCTTGATCAGCGAAGCCGGCTTCATGGGCCTGTCACCTTGTTGTCCATGCCAGAGGGCGGGGGCGATGGGACGCCGCCCGCATCAGAACCGTCCGATCAGACGCAGGAAGACCTGATCGGGTTTCAGCTTTTCGTCATTGCTGCGCGCAGGATTGGTGACCAGCCGCCGGGCATATTCCAGGTCCAGCGACAGGTAGCGCCCCAGGCCCAGCCGCACGCCGCCGCCCACCGAATGCAGGTAACGGCGGGGCGGGTCTTCGGGGGCGATATCCCAGACGGTGCCGTAATCGTAGAACAGGTAAGGCCCCAGGGAGGACCCGGCCAGAAGCCAGTCGGTGGGCGCCCGGCCCGCCAGTTCGACACTGGCCTGTACCGCCCGATCCCCGGTCAGCTGCCCGAAATGGTATCCACGCCCAAAACTGGCCCCGCCAAGCTGTGCCTTCTGGCTGGGCGGCAGGACATCGAAGCCATAGGTGCCGGCCACCGCCGCCGTCAGGTCGATATTCATGGTACCGATGATGGTCAGCGCCTGCCGGCGTGACAGGGTGACATCGGCCCGCGTGAAATCCGTTCGGCTGTCGGGGCGGGGCGACAGGGCATCGTCGGACGGCGTCGCGCCCAGCCCCTTCAGCCCCCTGTTCACGCCCACGGACAGTTCCGTGACGCCCAGCCAGGTGTCGGCATGGCTGAGTTTTGCATCCAGATTGACGATGCGCAGATGGCTTTCCGACAGACGGGTATAGCCGTTGCCGGTCTGATTCAGCCGGATATTGGCATTGTTCAGTTCCGCCCCGGCCTGGACCCACAGATTGGTCTGCCGCGACCGGATCACCGGGTAGGACAGGGACAGGCCACCTGTGGTCACATCGCTGGCGAACCCCGCCGCCCGTAACAGCCCACCCGGGTAGGAGGGACCATAACCGCCATAGCCGCGCAGGATCAGCCCGTCATCATTCAGCGGCACGGTAAGTGCCACCTGGCCGAAGCGCTGTTCCTTGGACGGGGTGGAATAGAGGTAGAGTTCCACCCGTTCGCCCAGCGCCGTATGGGAATGGGTGGCAACCGCCAGCGTGCCTTGCCAGGGACCGGCATAGCCCGGCCCCCGATTGTCGATGGCGACATAGCCCGCATAAGGAGTGCGCACGACATCCAGGGTCAGCACCGACCCGGCGCCGGTCAGAGACGGGCCGAAGCGCGCCCGCACGGCGATGCCGGGCAGATCCTGGATCAGCAGCAACTGGCGTTCCACCGCCGACATGGTGACGGCGGCACCGGTGCGCAGCTTTTCCGCGATGCGGCGGATACGCGCTTCAACCGGACCCGGATCGCCATTCAGCACGATGTCGGTGATGACGCCTTCCACCACCCGGATTTTCGGCCGTGCCCCGGCAATCGGCAAACGATCCGGTTCCAGGATGACGCGGGTGAGGAAAAATCCCCGCTGGCTGTACAGGGTCTGCAAGCCGTCGCGGATGGCGAACAGGTCAGCGATGGTGATTTTTTTATTGATATGGCGCGCAAAAACCGGTGTCAGCTCTTCCGTTGGGATCGATCTGTTGCCGGACAGGTCGATGCCCAGCAGCTCAAAACTGGGCAGGTTCTGGCCGTCGCTGCCTACCGTCTCCCTGGACAGGGGCTTCACCTCCTCCTCGATTTCAGGCAAGGGGATGACGTTGTCGGCGGGCTTGCGGCTCGGGTCTTCCGGCGTTTCCAGGGGCCTTTGCAA
>JAIXTS010000365.1 GCA_027483805.1 Azospirillum sp.
ATCTTGGCGGGCACACCCGCCACCGTCACGGCGCGGGGCACGTCGCGCAGGACCACCGACCCGGCCGCGACGCGGGCGCAGTCGCCGACATGGATATTGCCCAGCACCTTGGCATTGGCGCCCAGCAACACGCCCGACCCGATCTTGGGGTGGCGGTCGCCATCATCCTTGCCATTGCCGCCCAGATTGACGCCGTGCAGCATGGAGACATTGTCGCCCACCACCGCCGTTTCACCCACCACCACGCCGGTGGCATGGTCGATCATCACGCCACGCCCGAACCGGGCATTGGGGTGAATATCGACGCCAAAGACGACGGACGAGCGGCTTTGTAGATAGAGCGCCATGTCCCGGCGGCCCAGATGCCAGAGCCGGTGGGCCATGCGGTGGGTTTCCAGGGCCTGGAAGCCCTTAAAATACAGGACCGGCTCAATATGCCGGTGGCAGGCCGGGTCGCGGTCCAGAACGGCGGCCACGTCGGCGCGGAAATCCTGGCCCATCTCCGGCTCCGCGTTCAGGGCGTCGGTGAAGGCCTGCACCAGCAATTCGCCCTGCACATCCTGATGCGCCAGACGGGTGGCGATACGGTGGATGATGGCCATTTCCAGCGACGGCTGGTTCAGGATGGCGCCATAGAACAGGGCCGCCAGCAGCGGTTCGTCCGCCACGGCCTGTGCGGCTTCATTGCGCAGGGCGGCCCAGATCGGGTCCAGATTGGCAAGGGCCTGGGGGACGGGGGCGACACGCGCGGACATGGGCCTGCCTCGAAACGAAGGGCAAATCTTAACGGCTATTTGATCATAGCAGGGGGGCGTGGCAAGGGCGATTGTCGGGCGTTTGCGGCATGGGTGCCACGCTGGTCCGTGCGCAGGAGCGGTCGACAGGGATGACAGACCCGTGCATCATGCTGTTTCAAAAAGGAAAACAGGGAGCGGGCCATGGGGGATGTGGTGATGCGGGCCAGCGATGGCTGTCCCATCGAACCGGCGGTGCGCACCATCGCCATGCCAGCCGATACCAACCCGGCCGGCGATATCTTCGGCGGCTGGCTGATGGCGCAGATGGATCTGGCCGCCGGCAATGCCGCCGCACGGCGGGCGCGCGGACGCTGCGCGACCGTGGCCGTGGACGGGATGGTGTTCCACCGGCCCGTATCGGTGGGGGACGAGGTCAGCCTTTACGCCATCATCGAGCATATTGGCCGCACATCAATGAAAATCCATGTCGAGGCTTGGCGCCGGTCGCGGTTTGATGAGGCGCGGTTCAAGGTGACGGAGGCGCTGTTCACCTTTGTCGCCATTGATGAAAATGGCCGCCCCCGCGCCATCCCGCCCGCCGAGACCCAGGAGGAGGCCCCATGAGCCTGCCGACCAGCAGCCCCGTTGAGCTGATCATTGTTCCCAAAAGCCATGATGTGGGCGGGTTCGAGGTGCGCCGCGCCCTGCCCAGCGTGAAGCGCCGCATGGTCGGCCCCTTCATCTTCTGGGATCAGATGGGGCCCGGCTTTTTCCCTGCCGGCACCGGCCTGGATGTGCGCCCGCACCCGCATATCGGCCTGTCCACCGTCACCTATCTGACGGAGGGTGAAATCATGCACCGCGACAGTGTGGGCAGTGTGCAGGCCATCCGGCCCGGCGCGATCAACTGGATGACCGCGGGCAAGGGCATTGTGCATTCCGAACGCACCGAGGCGGGCTTGCGGGCCCATGGCAACCATCTGGCCGGTATCCAGAGCTGGATCGCCCTGCCGCAGCGGTTTGAAGAGATCGAGCCCGGTTTCAGCCATTATGCCGCCGACGACCTGCCCATCATCAGCGACCATGGCGTCTGGATGCGCCTGATTGCGGGGGAGCTATTCGGGGAGGCGTCACCCGTTCGCACCCTGTCAGAGACAATCTATATGGAGATGCTGCTGGACGCCGGCGCCAAGGTGGAAATCCCGGCCAGCCATCCCGAACGCGCCCTGTACCTGTTTGACGGGCGGATCAACATCGCCGGCGATGTGTTTACCGCAGAGGGCGGGCAGGGGCAGTTGCTGGTCCTGCGCGAGGGTGATGCCCTGACGGTGACAGCGGAATGCAATACCCGCCTGCTGCTGCTGGGTGGGGAGCCGATGGACGGACCGCGCTATATCTTTTGGAACTTCGTGTCCTCGTCCAAGGAACGCATTGAGGATGCGAAATCCGACTGGCGCCAGGGCAAATTCCCCACAGTCCCCGGCGAGACAGAATTTATTCCGTTACCGGAATAGAAATTGATACGGAACTGAAATGACTGAGCCGTTGCGTATCCTGGGCAAGGCTTCCTCCATCAATGTCCGCAAGGTCCTGTGGACCTGCCGGGAGGTGGGGCGCGATTTTGTACGCGAAGACTGGGGCAGCGGCTTCCAGCCCGTGGATACGCCAGAATTCCGCGCCATGAACCCCAATGCCCAGGTGCCGGTGGTTCAGGTCGCCGGCGGCTATCTTTGGGAGAGCAACAGCATCTGCCGCTTTCTGGCGGGGGAGGCGGGGCGGGTGGACCTGCTGCCGCTCGCCCCGCTGCCGCGGGCGCGGGTGGAAATGTGGATGGATTGGCAGGCCACGGAACTGAACCCTGCCTGGCGTTATGCCTTCATGGCCCTGGTCCGCAAAAGCCCCGCCTTTGCTGATCTTGAGGCAATTGCAGCGGGTGTGGCGGGCTGGAACCGGCAGATGGGCATTCTGGAGGGGCAACTGACGAAGACCGGGGCCTATGTGGCGGGGCCGGACTTTACCCTGGCCGATATCGTGCTGGGTCTGTCCACCAACCGCTGGAAGATGACGCCCATGGCGCGGCCGCATCTGCCAGCGGTGGCGGATTGGTGGGCGCGACTATGCACGCGGCCTGGGTTTCGGGAATTCGGGGCGAACGGGGTGGCTTGAACATCCCGCCTCCCCAGCCCTTGCCGGGGAAGCGGGAAAGCCGGGCGTGTGATTACTCCCGGTGCCAGTCGCGCGTCAGACGGCGGGATGCCAGGAAGAACAGGATGGCGGCCAGGATATAGAAGCCAAGGCAGTACAAGATCGAGTATCGCAGGCTTTCCAGACCATATTCGGCACGCAGCACATCTGACAACCAACCCAGAAACAGCGTGCCGAAGCCGATACCGATCAGGTTGTTGATAAACAGGAAGATCGCCGAACTTGTCGCCCGCATGCTGGGGGCGACCAGATGCTGGACCGCCGACAAGGTAGGCCCCAGCCACATCAGGGCCAGAGCCTGCGGCACCACAAACAGCACAAACATGAAGATCGGGTCGCTGATATTCACCGCGCCGAAGAAGAACGGCACGGAGATCAGGAAGGCCGTCGCCGGGACACGGGCGTAATTGGCCTTGTTCTGCCCGCCCAGCCGATCCCCCAATGTTCCACCCAGCCAGATGCCGATCAGGCCGCCAATGAACACGATGCCGGAGAAAAACAGGCTGCGGTCAACCAGGGACATGCCGTGGCTGCGCTCAAAGAAGGATGGCAGCCAGAAAGCCAGACCATAGCCCATGATTGAGGAGAAAGAGGCACCAAAGGCCAGGAGCCAGAAGGACGGCTTGTTCGACAAGGTGGACAGGACCACCTTCAGGCTGGGCGCCTTGGGCTTGGCCTGCACGCCATCAAGACCACCACGTACCGGTTCACGCACGGTCATTTTCAGCAGCGGCGCCAGGGCCAGACCCGCCAGTCCGCAAATGATGAACGCCCAACGCCAGCCGATTTCATTGGCGATCAGACCCCCGAACAGGATGCCCAGGGCCATGCCGATCGGCACACCGAAACTGTAGGCGGCCAGGGCGCGCGAGCGTTCCTTGGGTGGGAAATAGTCAGCGATCACTGAATAGGAGGGTGCGACACCCCCGGCTTCCCCGACACCCACACCCAGCCGGAACAAAAAGAGCTGCCAGAAATTCGTGGCGGTGCCGCAAAGGGCGGTAAACCCACTCCACACCGCCAATGAGATGGTGATGATCCAGGTGCGGTTGAACCGGTCAGCCAGCATGGCGATGGGGACACCCATGGCTGTGTAGAACAGCGCAAAGGCGGGTCCGCCCAGCCAGCCTAAATCGGTATCGGTCAGGTTCAACTCTGCTTTGATCGAGGGGGCGAGGATGCCCAGAATCTGTCGATCAATAAAGTTAAAGACATAAACAAGGATGAGGATGATCAGCACGTAAGTGCGATAGGCGGTACCGGTCGTTTGGCTGTCGGTCGCGGCGCTGGTCATCACGATCCTTTCAAAGGTGTCAGGAAAAGGGGCGCCGTGCCCCATCCGGGGCACGGCGCCAGTGTGGGAGATGGTCACACGAAAACGCAGTTTCCAGATGCGGGGGTGACGGAAATGTGTCACCCCCGCACCCAGGTCGGACCGTTGCCAGCGTAGCAACGGTCAGCAGTTCCAACCGCTGGTATCAGAACCGGTATTCCACCGTTGCCGTGACGGTGCGCGGCGGGCCATAAAAGCCGATGATGCTGTCGCCAAACAGGGCGCCGGGGAAGTTGTAGCCGCCGACGCGATACTTCTTGTTGCCCAGGTTCTTGCCATGCAGGCC
>JAIXTS010000021.1 GCA_027483805.1 Azospirillum sp.
AGCGACTTGGCGATGGAGGCGGCCACGTCGGCCCCGGTAGTGCCCTGCGCATAGGTCCGCACGCTGCCATCGGGCAGCGTAATGGCAACCTGGGCGCTGGAAACGGGCACTTCAGCCGACGACATGGCTTTTCCCCTGACAGGAGTTGAAAACAGATTGGACCGCGACTTTTGACCGGGCGGCGGCTGCGGGTCAAGCGCGGGAGATGGGCGAATTTCACATGGAAGGGAAGGGGTTTCGGTGGGGAGGTGGCATTTCGCCCTTCGTTTGCGGCTGCCTTTCCGGTAAACGGGATCAGCAATCATCCTTCCGGCGGCAATTACGGCCCATGAACGAACGGTCACGGCGGATATCCAGAGTGTTCGGCTTGCTGCTGCCGGCATTGCTGCTGCCTGTCCCCGATATAATGGCGGCGGAGCCCCGCCTGATCGGCGTCTTCCGCGACTGGAACGCCTTTCGCCTGGACGAGGCGGCGGGGCCTGTCTGCTGGATGGTGTCGCGGCCCAAGAAGATGGAAGGCGATTTCACCAAGCGCGGCGATGTCTTCCTGCTGATCACCCACCGCCCGGCCGAACGCAGCTATGATGTCGTGAATTTTATCGCAGGCTATCCGTTTGCCGAGCATGCCGAGGTGACGGTGCAGGTGGGCAAGCAGAGCTTCAAGCTGTTCAGCAAGGATGAACAGGCCTGGGCGCGCGACGAGAATACCGACCGCGCTATCGCCCAGTCGCTGCGCCTGTCCTCCACCCTGGTGGTGCGTGGCAGCAGCCTGCGCGGCAGCCGCACCACCGACACGTTCAGCCTGGCCGGCAGTGCCGGCGCCTATCAGGCCATCGGCGAGGCCTGTGCCGAACGCGCCCCGGTGGAAGAGCCGGCGCCGGTGCCGCCCCCCGGACAGTAGGTCACTTGCCCACGGGCTGGCGACAGATGGCCTTCAGCGCCTGCCATTCGGCATCCTCCAGCACCGTGCCCGCCGTCTGGCCGCCGCCGGCCCGTTGCAGGGTGGCGATGCGTTCCGACAGGGTCGGGTGGCTGCCCATCCATTCGGCCAGCGTGCCATCGGCCTCCGGATGCTCCGCCCGGATGGTTTCAAACAGGCGGGCCAGGGGCAGGGGCGAGACACGCGCCTCTGCCAGGACGTCAATGGCGAAGGCGTCGGCCTGGCGTTCCTGATCCTGGCTGAATTCCGATTCGACCATCTGGCTGACGCCGACGGCCAGCGCACCGCCACCAATGTCGCCCACCACCATGGAAATCAGGGCCGAACTGAGGCTGTAGCGCATGACGCGTTCCATGGAATGGCCGTGATGCAGGTGCCCCAGTTCATGAGCCAGCACGCCCAGCACCGCATCCGGCCCGTCGGCCCGGTCCATCAGCGCAGTCGTAACGCTGACATGGCCGCCCGGCAGGGCGAAGGCATTGGGCAGGTCGCTGTCAATGACATGCAGCCGTGCGGTCCCGGCCGTGGGGGGCAGCCGGCCCACCAGCTTGTTCAGCGCGGCAACCCCGTCGGGTGCGTCGCATTGGGGATTGCCGTCCTTGCGCGTCAGCAAGGTGGTGGCCAGGGTCTGCACCTGATCGCCGATGCGCGCCTGCCAACTGGCCGGCACCATCGGCGCCAGCATACCCGCCATGGCCGGGATCACGAATTCCACCAGAACCGCCAGGGACAGCATGGCCCCGACCAGCCAGACCGGCAGGGGCAGTTCACGGCGTACCCGATGCTCCCGCTGGGCCGGCTGCTGCATGCCGGTGGCATGGGCCCGGCGCAGCAGCGTGTCGGGATCGTCAAGCGCCAGGACGGCATGCGCATCGGCGGCCAGACCCACCCGCATGCGCCCGTCGGCAAAGTCGCCCGGTACGGGGGCGACATCGCGCCAGGACCAGCGGTCCAACTCGCGCCCATCCTCCCGATCGATCACCAGCCACTGATCCAGGAAGGTAAGACGGACCGCGATGGTGCGGCCCGTCTGCCGGTCTTCATACTGTGCCTGCATCCTGGTCACGCGCCGATGCCGATATCGCCGATGGCGTCGGCCAGCCCTTCGCCCCGGGTGGGGGCCGGCTGACCGCGGTTCAGCAGGTCATCCAGCACACCCATGTTGCGCAGCTGCAGGTGAAGGCCGATCTGACGCAACACCTCCACCTGGGTCCAGGCCACGGAAATCAGGCTGTTCAAGGAGAGGAAAACCACCATCAGGACCAGCGGCAACAGGAAGATGGCCGAGCTTTTCGGACCCAGCGCCCAGATGAACAGCGCCCCCGCCGCCACCATCAGCACCAGCGTCACCACATAGATCAGGGTGCCGACCAGGGGGATATAGAGCACCTGACGGGTGCGCAGCGGCAGGTCGAACAGCATGTCCCCCAGCTGTGTGGCCCCCAGGAAGGCGATGGAGCGGCGCACGGCATAAAGGAAGAAGCCGGCCGTACCCAATGTGATCAGGATGGTCGCCACGATCCACACGGTCGGTTCGAATGCCGGCATGGGGCCGGGATGCACCCCCGTCACCTGCGCCTCCTGTGCCGCCGCCGACCAGGTCATGAAGGGCATGAACCCCACGATCATGGCGCCATACCCGACCACGAACAGCAGCCAGCTGGGCAGGTAGACCGACCAGAGGCCCGCGCTGGTCGCGGTGGCACTAAACCGTTCGGTGCCGAACCAGCTGATGCCGGTGCGGTAATTGTACATCCGGGCATCCAGTTTTGGCTGTAACAGGCCGCACGACACCAGCACCAGCAGAAAGGCGTTCAGATGTTTCACCATGAACTGCCACAGCACACGGTCCTGTCCACCATGGATGCCGCGCCAGCGGGTGCGGGTCAGCAGGTAGCGGCGGGCGAAATACATGGCCATTAGACCCAGAAGACCGGCCCCCAGCGCCACCACCATCTGGAAGGCGAATCGTTGGCCGAACGCGGTGGGCGGGATCATGGCGTTCAGGACCGACACGATCAGACCAAACGGCAGCAGTGCCACCAGCGCCACCAGGAAACCGATGAACAGTTCCTTGCCGGTCCCCGTATAGGCAAAGGCATCACCGCGCAGCGACACCGATCCCCACAGGACCTGACGCACCCGGGTTCGCGCCCAGAAGCGGTAGATGCCCAGGGTCAGGACGGTCAGCAGCGTGTTCAGCAGCAGCAGGCCGATCAGCGGACCCCGTGCCAGGGAAACGGTGATGCCGCCATCGGAGGGCGGCGGCCCGTCTGTGGCAGGGCGATCCGGATCATGGGTCAAAGGCAGGCTGGTCAATTTATTCCCCCCGGAATGTATTTGCCGCAGGATTATGCGGTCGCGCAGAGCCGCGGTAAAGCGTCGCGGGGGCATGTTCCATCGATTTTTCCATTTTTTTCAAAGGCATACAGGCGTGTGGGGATTTTGGCGCGTTGCCGGCCGACAGATGATTTGCGAATAGGTCTCAGTGGCATCTTGACAGGCGGGGGAGGTGCGCCGACATATCGGGCTACCATCCGGCCGCGCGGCACGCGGCCCCGCCAGCAGGAGCAGGAAATGAAAATGTTCGCCCGCCGCACCCTTCTTTGCACCATGACACGCCAGATGGCGGCGG
>JAIXTS010000495.1 GCA_027483805.1 Azospirillum sp.
CTGACCCTGCTGGCGGTCCAACCCGCCCCGGCACAGAGTGCACCGGCCACCGACCAGCCCAGCGCCGCCGAGGTTGACCGGCTGATCACCACGCTGGAGGATCCTGCCAAGCGCGACGCGCTGCTGGCGCAGTTGAAAGCGCTGAAGGCTGTCGACAAGCCGACGGCGGAACCGCAGACGATTAGCAGCCGGGCGTTGGATACGCTGTCGGACCGGATCGACCTGTTCAGCCAGCAGGTGGCCGCCGCCAGCCGGGCGGTCATCGACTCGCCGCACGCCGTCCGCTGGCTGAACCAGCAGGTGGCCGACCCGGTGAAGCGCGACGCCTGGACCCTGCTGGCCCTGCACCTGGCCGGCATCATCGGCGGTGGCTATGCGGCGCGCTTTGCCGTGATCTGGCTGCTGTCCCGGCCGCGGACAGCCTTGGGCGCGCAGGTCCCTGGCGGGCTGGCGGCGAAACTTCCGCTGCTGCTGGCCCGGCTGTGCCTTGATCTGTTGCCCATGGCGGCTTTCGCCTTGACCGGGTTCGGCCTGCTGTCTGCGACGGAGCCGCCGCGCGCGGTGCGGCTGGCGTCATTAATCATCCTGAATGCCAGCCTGATCGTACAGGGTGTGCTGGTGGCCAGCCGGATGCTGTTATCACCGGCCTGTTCCAATCTGCGGCTGGCGCGGGTGGGGGATGAGACGGCGCATTACCTGCTGATCTGGATCCGCCGCATCACCATCATCGGCGTCTATGGCTATTTCGCGGGCGAGGCGATGCGCGTGCTGGGCCTGCCGGCGACACCGCATGCGGCCTGGTTGAAACTGATCGGCCTGCTGGTCACCGCCATGCTGATCGTGCTGATTCTCCAGAACCGGGGGGCGGTGGCCCAGACCCTGCGCGGTGAGTCCCCCTCCGATCCTGATGAGCGCGACAGGGCGTTGCGCGATGTCCTGGCCGGTGAAGCGTCGGGGGACGAACCCCTGCCCGGCCGCAGCCCGGCCCGGGCCCGCCGTCTGGCCGCCCTGTCGCTGGTCCGCCAAAGGCTGGCCGATGTCTGGCACATCCTGGCCATCCTCTATCTGGGTTCGGTCTATCTGATCTGGGCGCTGGAAATTGCCGGTGGGTTCGATTTCGTGCTGCGCGCCACCCTGGTGACGGGCGCCATCCTGATCATTTCGCGCCTCCTGTCGGAAGGTTTGGACCAGCTGGTCGACCGCGGGCTGAAGGTTCCTGACGATGTGCGCACTGCCTATCCGGGCCTGGAAGAACGGGCCAACCGCTACCTGCCCTTCCTGCGCCGGGTGGCGCAGGTGGTGCTGGCCCTGTTCACCTTGCTGCTGCTGTTGCAGGCCTGGGGGGCCGATGCCCTGGCTTGGCTGGGTTCCGACCTGGGGCAGCGGGTGGCCTCCAGCGCCATCACCATCCTGGTGGTGCTGACCCTGGCCCTGGTCGTCTGGGAAATGGTCAATGGTGCCATCCTGCGCTACCTGAACGCCACGGATGATCAGGGGGAGCGGCTGGTGCGCAGTGCGCGGATGCGCACCCTGCTGCCGCTGCTGCGCAATGCGCTGACCATCTTCCTGGTCACCATGGCGGGGCTGATCGTGCTGTCGGAATTGGGCGTGAACATCGCACCCCTGCTGGCCGGTGCCGGCGTCATCGGTCTGGCCGTCGGTTTCGGGGCGCAGACCCTGGTCAAGGATGTGATCACCGGCCTGTTCATCCTGATTGAGGATACGATCAGCGTTGGAGACATTGTCACCGTGGGCGGCCTGTCGGGCGGGGTGGAGGCCATGTCCATCCGGTCCATCCGCCTGCGCGGCTATGACGGGGCGGTACATACGATCCCGTTCAGTTCCGTCACGACCATCACCAACTCCACCAAGGATTTCAGTTTTTATGTGCTGAATGTCACCGTCGATTATGCGGTGGATACGGACAAGGTGGTGACCGTGCTGAAGGATATCGGGGCGCAGATGCAGGCCGAACCGGAATTTGGCGTCGATATCCTGGGTCCTGTGGAAATCGCGGGCGTGGACGCGTTCCAGGATAGCGCCGTCCTGGTCAAGGGCCGCATCAAGACACGGGCCGGGCATCAATGGGGCGTGGGCCGCGAATTCAACCGCCGCATGAAAAAGCGGTTCGACGCCGAAGGCATCACCATTCCTTTCCCGCAGCAGGTGCTGCATATCAGTCCCGGTTCAAGCGCCGCCGCCCATCCCTACCGGGCTGGCATGGATGGCGCCCCGCGCACGGATGCATGATGATCTCCACCCAGACCCTGGTCATTTTTCTGACCACCTGCTTCTTCCTGTCGGCCACACCCGGACCCAACATGCTGTCGGCCCTGTCGATGGGCATGCGCCACGGACTGTCGGGGGCCGCCTGGGGCGGGATTGGCATGTGCCTTTCGCTGGGGCTGCTGGCCGGCCTGTCGGCGCTGGGCGTCGGCGTGCTGCTGAAGACCTCGCCCCTGGCCTTCACCATCGTCAAATGGGCGGGCGTGGCCTATCTCACCTGGTTGGGCATCCAGGCCTGGCGGGCCCCGATCCGGGATGCGGTGGGGTCTGTCGATGATGCCACCGCGACGGCCGGCCCCGACCGGCGCGGACAACTGGGCCTGCTGGGCCAGGGGCTGCTGATTACGCTGTCCAATCCAAAGGCGTTGGTCTTCATGGCCGCCTTCTTTCCGCAATTCATCGACCCGCAGCGGCCTATGGCGCCGCAACTGACCATCCTGGTGGTCACCATGCTGATCATCGAGTTCGGCTGGATCATGACCTATGCCGTGGGGGGCAAGGGTCTGGCCCTGCGCCTGACGGGGGCGGCGGCGCAGCGCTGGCTGAACCGGATGACAGGTGCGCTGCTGATCGGCGCCGGCCTGCTGCTGGCCATGGCATCCCTTTGATCCAACCCTTTTGGTCAGTTGGCCGGCCTTTCCTGTGCGCGCCAGGCCGGGCATAGTGGGGTGATCGCCGCGGTGTTGAACCTGTCCATGTCCCGAGCTTTGCCGTTGCGCACCGGGTTCTCCGTCCTGGTTCGCCTCCTTATCCTTTTTTTCATGCTGCCGCTGCCAGCGATGGCGGCTGGGGCCGGGGTGCAGCCGTGGGGTGATTTTCCCGTTCTGAATTTCCGTGACCTGACGACGGATGACGGGTTGCCCAATGACACGATCAGCGCTGTGGCCCAGGACAAGGCGGGGCTGATCTGGATCGGCACCTTTGCAGGTCTTGCCCGCTATGACGGCTATCGGCTGCATCAATGGGAAAGCGACCCGGACGATCCCGACCGGTTGCCGGAGATCTATGTCCGGGCGCTGCTGCCCCTGTCAGATGGTGGCATGCTGATCGGCACGGGGGCGGCGGGTCTGGCCCGTTATGATGCAACGACGGACAGGTTCAAGCGCCTCACCGCCGCCAACGGGCCGGGTGCCCGCACCTATGCCATGGCACCGGCCCGTGATACCACGGGCGACGCGGCCTGGGTGGCGGCCGATGACGGGCTGTTCCTTTGGCGCGCGGCCGATAACAGCGTGCGCCCCGTCCCCCTGCTGGATGCCCAGGGGCGCCCGCTGAATCCCCGCCTGTTCACGGTGCTGGAAGAGGCCGATGGCGATCTGTGGATCGGCGGCATGGGCGGGCTGATGCATCGCCGCGCAGGGCAGGACTTCTTCACAGTGATCCAGGTCGAGGGTCCTGCTGGCGATACAATCAACAGCGAGATATGGGTCATCCACCGGGACACGGAAGGGCGGTTGTGGGTGGGATCCGGTGATGCGGGTGTCGCCTATCTGATGCCCGACGGCCGTGCCCATGCGGTGGCCGGCCTGACCGGGGGCGCGGGCCTTGCGGGCCGGCGCACTATCCGCGCCATGGTTGATGTCCCGGGAGAGGGATTGTGGATCTCCACCGACGGGGCCGGCCTGATCATTCTGGACCCGGCGACCGGCCGCATGCGCCAGGTGCGGCATGACCCGGTGCTGCCGGGAAGCCTGAATGGCGACCGGCTGCGCAATATCATGCGCGACCGCACCGGCAATGTCTGGCTGTCCACCGACCAGGGGGTGGAACGGTACGATCCCCATGCCACCCGTTTGCGCCTCGTGCCCGCCACGCCGCTGTCGCCGATGGGCCTGACCAATCCGGAGATTTATGTGGCCTATACCGACGCGCGGTCGCGCGTCTGGCTGGGTCTGGCCAATGGCGATGTCGATGTGCTGGATCTGGCTGCGGGCCGGGTGGACCGGTTGCGCATGCCGGCACCGAATAACGGCCGTGACGTGCGGGCCCTGGTGCCGACGGGTGATGGACGGTTGCTGGCTGCCACACGCGGCGTGGCCGCCATCGACATGACGACCATGACCACTACCCCCTCGGCCATTCCCTGCCTGGATGGCCAGGTGGTCAATGTCATGATCGCCAATGGGCCGGAGGTGATTGCCGGCAGCTTCGAGGGGGTGACCCGGTTCGACAGCACGACCGGCCAATGCCGGCGGTTCAGATACAACCCGGCCGATCCGTCCAGCCTGCCCAATGACAATGTCCGTTCGCTGCTGATGCTGGGCAATGGGCGGCTGGTCGTGGGGACGGCGGCCGGGCTTGCCGTCTCCGACGGGCGCGGTGCTTTTCGCAGCTACCGGCCCGATTCGTCCGATCCCGACAGCCTGCCGCACGCTTACATCACCGGCATCGCCGAAGACACGCATGGCCGCCTGTGGCTGTCCACGGCCGGCGGCGGTCTGGTGGTGACGGATGTGGAGGATCTGGCCGGCAAGCCGCGCTTTCGCGCCATCCGCCGCCGCAATGGTCTGCCGCATGACAATGTTGGCGGCATCGCTGTGGACGAGGCGGGGCGTGTCTGGTTCACCACCCCCTCGCGCGTCGGCATGCTGAACCCCCAGAACAGCCGCTTCACTCTGTTCGGCGAGCGGGAAGGCGCAAACCTGAAATTCTATATCCTGAACAAGTTGGTCAGAGGTCCGGGCGGGCAGATGCTGCTGGGTGGGCTGGGCGGGCTTGCCATCCTGGACATGGAGGGCGCGGGACCGCCGCCGCCGCCCGCCGACCTGCGGATCACGGGTATGGAGATCAACCATCAACCCGTACCGCCCGGGCAGCTTCCAGCCCCGAACGCCGAGCTTTCGCTGGCCGATGCCCAGCGCAGCCTTTCCCTGTCCTTTTCCCTGCTGGATTACCGGGCGGGCGGCGATCTGCGCTATCGCCACCGGCTGGAAGGGTTCGATCAGGGCTGGCTGGACAGCAGCGCGCGGGCCCCGGGGGCAAGTTACACTAACCTGCCGGCGGGCCGGTATGTGCTGAAGGCGGAGGTTTATCAGGCGGGGCAGGAAGGGCCGCTGGCCACCCTGACCTTACCCATCCGGATCGAACCCTTGTGGTACGAGACATTGTGGGCCCGGCTGGGCGGGATGGCTCTGGCCATTCTGGCCGTGGCCGGTATCGTGCAGGCCCGCACCGGCGCGCTGCGCCGGCAGCGGCGCCGACTGGAGGCGGAGGTGGCGGACCGTACCCATGACCTGCTGGCCGCCAATGCAAGGCTGGACATGCTGGCCAGCACCGACTCGCTGACCGGCCTGCTGAACCGTCGCCGCTTCATGGAACTGGCCGCCGGCGAACAGCAGCGCGCGGGCCGGCACCACCGACCCCTGTCACTTCTTCTCATCGATCTGGACCATTTCAAGCGGGTGAACGATGAATACGGGCATCGTATGGGCGATGCCGTGCTGCGCACCGCCGCCGCTGTCCTGTCGGGTGCCATCCGCTCATCCGATCTGGCCGCCCGCTTCGGGGGAGAGGAACTGGTGCTGCTGCTGCCGGAAACAGACCTGACCGGGGCGGCGGGCATGGCCGAACGTCTGCGCCAGGCCTTCGCCACCGCCACCACCAGCCTGGACGGCATCGAGGTGCGGGTGACGGCCAGCCTGGGTGTGGCGGTCTGGCGGGCCCCTGCTGAAAGCCTGGATAATCTGCTGCACCGGGCGGACCAGGCACTGTACGCCGCCAAACATGCCGGTCGAAACAAGGTGATGGTGGCGGCCGGGGCGCCCCAGGGATAGGTCGGCATGCTGTTATCGGCTGCACCGCACACCCCCCATGACATGGAAACGTCATGCCGGTCTGGACAGCGACCTTCCCTACCGTCATGTTGCACACGCACAGACGGTCTGCCGGACCTTCCGTAACGCGGGGCGCACCATGCCGAAGGATCTGATCAAAGGGTTCCGGGAGTTCCGACGCACAAACTTCAAGCAGCAGCGGGGCCTGTTCCGTACCCTTGCCTGGGCCGGGCAGAAGCCAAAGGCCGCCCTGATCACCTGCTGCGACAGCCGTGTTGATCCGACCCTGATTTTCGCGTCGCAGCCCGGCGACCTCTTTGTTGTCCGAAACGTCGCCAATCTGGTGCCGCCCTACACACCCAACAAGGATTACCACGGTACGTCCGCCGCGCTTGAATTCGCGGTGCGCGAATTGGGTGTGCAGCTTTTGGTGGTCATGGGCCACAGCCAGTGCGGTGGTGTTGCCGCCTTGCCCAAGGATCGCAGTGACCAGAACTCCGACTTCGTCGACCACTGGATGTCGATCGCCGAACCGGCGCTGGCCGCACTGCGTGCCGACTTGCCCGCTGGCACTGATCCCGACCTGTCGGAACTGGAACGCGCCGTGGTCCGTCTGTCCTTGAACAATCTGCGCAGCTTTCCCTGGATTGCTGAGGCTGAGAAAGCGGGCAAGCTGCGGCTCTGCGGCATGCTGTTCGACGTGGCAGGGGCGGAATTGCATGTGCTGGACAATGCCACGGGGCAGTTCCAGCCGGTATCGCCGCCGCGCCCGCGGTTTCATTCCATCCTGTCGGCCACCACGACGGCCGCTGTCAGCGATCGCCCCGAAGATGGCGCCGCCCCTACATAATCCGGCCATGATCGGCGGCTAGAAACCCATTATGCGCAAGATCATCCTGGCCGCCCTGGCCGCCGCCCTCCTGTCGTTGCCCGCCGCTGCCGCCCCTTCCAAGGGCAAGGCACCGCCGCCGCCCGCCCTGTCGGCGGAACAGCAGGCGCGCCTGCCGGCCATCGAGACCTATCTGAACGGGATCCGCAGCCTGAAATCGCAGTTCGTGCAGTCCAGCGACGATGGCGCGCCGCTGACCACCGGCACGTTCCAATTGCTGCGGCCCGGCCGCATGCGCATCGATTACGACGGCAATGGCAATTACATCGTGGCCGATGGCCGCTTTGTCTATTTCTGGGACGCCGAGGTCAAGGAGCAGCAGAACGCCCCCATCGGCAGCACCCTGGCCGATTTCCTGCTGCGCGAGAAGATCAGCCTGTCTGGTGACGTCACGGTGACCCGTCTGGCCGAGGATGACGGCCTGCTGGAGGTGACGCTGGTCCAGACCAAAGAGCCGGGGCAGGGCAGCCTGACCCTGGTGTTTGAGGAGAGGCCGTTCGGCCTGCGCAAATGGCGGGTGCTGGACGCGCAGGGGCGGACCACCGAAGTGGCCTTGCAGAACCCGCAGTTCGGCGTCAGCCTGGATACGGACCAGTTCTATTTCCGCGAACCCGGCCGTCGGCGGGAACGCGACTGACCTTCCGGAGCGTTTTGCATGACCAAGCCTGCCGCCCCTGCCCGCAAACCGCTGGTCGGGCTTCCCTGTGATGCGCGTGAACTGGGTCCGCACCCGTTTCACGTGGTGGGCGACAAATATATCCGCGCCGTCAGCCATGGGGCCGATTGCCAGCCGCTGCTGATCCCGGCATTGGGCGACTGGTGGGAGGTGGACGCGCTGCTGGACCGGCTGGACGGGCTGTTTTTCACGGGCAGCCCCAGCAACCTGCATCCCGGCCATTACGGTCTGCCCGATGACAGGATCACCCCGCCGCTGGACCCGGCGCGCGACGCCACGACCCTGCCGTTGCTGAAGGCAGCGCTGGCGCGGGGCCTTCCCGTCTTCGCCGTCTGCCGGGGATTTCAGGAATTGAACGTGGCCCTGGGGGGTACGCTGTATCCCCGCATCCAGGAAGTGCCGGGCCGCATGGACCATCGGGAGCCGAAGGAGGCGCCGGTGGAGGTGCAGTACGCCCCGGTCCATCCCGTGACCCTGACGCCGGGCGGTCTCTTTGCCCGCATTACCGGGGTGGGGGAGATGATGGTCAATTCCCTGCACCAGCAGGGGATCGACCGTTTGGCCGACAGTCTGGCGGTGGAAGCGGTGGCGCCGGACGGGCAGATCGAAGGTGTCAGTGTCACGCGCGGAGCCGGCTTTGCGCTGGGCGTGCAATGGCATCCGGAATGGCGTTTCTGGGAAAATCCGCCCTATGCCGCCCTGCTGTCTGCCTTTGGCGCGGCGGTGCGCGATTATGCGGCAGCACGGGTGTAAACCCGCCATCCGTGATTTCACCGCCGCCTCTTGCTATGGTGCCCGCCGGTTTCCCCTGGCGGTGAAGGTGCCCAGATGTCCGATCCATTGCTTCTGTCCGGCGGTCTGCTGTTTGACGGGATGTCGGCCATGAAGGCGGGGCTGGGCGTGCTGGTCACTGACGGGCGC
Organism: Azospirillum sp.; assembly: GCA_027483805.1. Classification (GTDB taxonomy): domain Bacteria; phylum Pseudomonadota; class Alphaproteobacteria; order Azospirillales; family Azospirillaceae; genus Niveispirillum. The sequence goes on from JAIXTS010000495.1 coordinate 8,546, forward strand.
ATTGCCGCGGTGGCACCGGTCGGGGATTTCGATGGTTATGCCGGCCCGCGCCAGGATACAAGCGATGGCACCCTGATGCCGGGTCTGGTCGACGCCCATGTGCATCTGGCGCTGGAGGCGACAGGGGATGTCGTCACCACCCTGCGTCAGCGCCCGATGGGCGACCTGACCCTGCGCCTGTTGGAAAATGCCCAGGCGACCCTGGCCGGCGGCACCACCTCCATCCGCGACCTGGGTGGTGTCGAATGGCTGGAAATATCCGTGCGCGACGCCATCCGTAACGGACGGCATGTGGGACCCTCCATGCGCTGTGCCGGAAAGGCCCTGACCATCACGGGCGGGCACGGGGCCTGGATCGGGATCGAATGCGACGGGCCCACCGACTGGCTGCGCGGCGTGCGCACCAACGTCAAGCATGGGGCCGATTGTATCAAGCTGATCGCGACCGGCGGCGTGCTGACCGGTGGGGTGGACCCGCTGGCCCCGCACCCGGCCGAGGCGGAACTGGCCGCCGCCGTCACCATGGCGCATGATTTCGGGTTGAAGATCACGGCCCATGCCCAGGGGGCGCGCGGTATTGCGCGGGCCGTGGCGGCGGGGGTCGACTCGATCGAACATGGGTTCGAGCTGACCGACGACCAGATCGCCATCATGATCGACAGGGGGGTGCGGCTGGTTCCGACCCTGGCCGCGATGATGGCCCTGCTGGCGATGAAGGAAAGGCTGCCCGCCTTTGTCCGGGCCAAGGCCGAACGGTTCAGTTCCATGCATTTCGACAGTTTCCGCCGCTTCATCGCCGCGGGGGGCATTGTGGCCATGGGCACCGATGCCGGCACCCCCGGCAACCGCCATGGAGAGAATGCCCAGGAATTGCGGCACATGGTGGCGCTGGGCATGGACCCGCTGGCAGCGCTGAAGGCCGGCACTTCGGTCGCTGCCGACCTGCTGGATTATCCCGACCGGGGCCGCGTGGTGAAGGGGGCGGCGGCGGACCTGCTGCTGGTGCCGGGCGATCCCGTGGCGAATATCGGTGTGGCGGCGGACGCGTCGCGCCATCTGGCCCTGTGGAAGGACGGGGTGCGCGTCACCCTGTCCCGCCAGCCCGCACCCCAGGGCTTCACCCCCGCATCGGCCGCCGGCTTCTGACGCAAAGCGCCCCTGTAGCAAAACCGGTTTCCTGTCCGCCCGCCCGCTTGCTAGGGTCGCGGCCTGTTTCATGGGTGGCAGCGGGGGATCGGTGATGGCGATGGCGACGGGCAAGGCGGCTTTGACGATCATCCCGCCCACCCATGCCCTGACGGGCCGGGTCATCCCGCCGGGATCGAAATCCATCACCAACCGGGCGCTGCTGCTGGCCGCGCTCGCCGCCGGCACCAGCCGTCTGACGGGCGCATTAAAAAGCGACGATACCCGCCATATGGCCAACGCCCTGCGCCAGATGGGCGTGACGGTGGATGAACCGGACGCCACCAGCTTCATCGTGACCAGCAGCGGCCGGCTGACGGCACCGACGGGGCCGCTGTTCCTGGGCAATGCCGGCACGGCCACCCGCTTCCTGACCGCCGCCATGGCCACCGTGGACGGCACGGTCGTGGTTGACGGGGATGAGCATATGCGCAAGCGGCCTATCGCGCCCCTGGTCAAGGCGCTGACGGCGCTGGGTGTCGATCTGGACGCACCGACCGGTTGCCCGCCCGTCACGGTGCGCGGCCGGGGCGCCCTGGCGCCAGGGCGGGTGGAGATTGATGCCGGTCTGTCCAGCCAGTATGTCAGCGCCATCCTGATGGCCGCTGCCTGTTCCACCGGCCCCATCGACATCGCCCTGACCGGCAGCGACATCGGGGCCCGCGGTTACATCGACCTGACGGTGGCCGCCATGCGGGCCTTTGGCGCCAGCGTGGACCAGCAGAATGCCGCCACCTGGCGGGTGCTGCCCACCGGGTACCGCGCCGCCGATTATGTGATCGAACCCGATGCCTCTGCCGCCACCTATCTCTGGGCGGCGGAGATGCTGACGGGCGGCCATATCGATCTGGGCGTGCCATCGGATGCGTTCACGCAGCCCGATGCCTGCGCGCAAGGTCTGATCGCCCAGTTCCCCAACATGCCCGCCGTGATCGACGGGTCGCAGATGCAGGATGCCGTGCCGACACTGGCCGTGCTGGCGGCGTTCAACAACCATCCGGTCCGCTTCGTCGGCATCTCCAACCTGCGGGTCAAGGAATGCGACCGCACCCGCGCGCTTTCCACCGAACTGGCAAAGATTCGCCCCGGTCTGGCCTGGGAGGAAGGGGACGATCTGATCGTGGCCGCCGACCCGTCGCTGGCGGGTCAGACAATGCCCACCGACATCCATACCTATGCCGACCACCGCATCGCCATGTCCTTTGCCCTGGCGGGGCTGAAAATCCACGGGATCACCATCCTGGACCCCGGATGCGTGGCCAAGACCTATCCCGGCTATTGGGATGCACTGCGGTCGCTGGGGGTGGAGATGCGCGCGCGCGGGTGAATGGCGGTCGGGAAAGCGTGATTTTGCGCTAAATTCCGGGCTTTACGGGCCATCTCGCACAAGGGACCCGGTCCGTGCTATCACGGCCCGGACTTTCCTGTTCTCCGAGCCTGTCCATGCCCGAATTGCCCGAGGTGGAGACCGTCCGAAATGGCCTTGCCCTGAAATTGCAGGGGCGGCGGCTGGTGCGGGTGGATCAGCACCGGCCGGATCTGCGATTTCCTCTGCCGGCGGATTTTGCCCGGCTTCTGACGGGGCGACAGGTCCTGTCGCTGGACCGGCGGGCCAAATATATCCTGATCCGGGTGGAAGGCGGGCTGGTCTGGATGATCCATCTGGGCATGTCGGGCAGCATGGTGGTGAAGCCGGGGCCGGCGGTCGCGCCGGCGGCGCATGACCACTTGGTCTTCCATACTGATGATGGCTGGATCGTCACCTATAATGATGTGCGCCGCTTCGGCTTCATGGACCTGTTCGAGGAAGCGGGGATGGAAACCCATCCCATGCTGGCCGGTCTGGGGCCGGAGCCTTTGGGCAATGAGTTTCATGCCGACGGCCTTTCGGACCGGCTGCGCGGGCGGGCGGCCCCGATCAAATCCATGCTGCTGGATCAAAAGGTGGTGGCGGGCCTGGGCAACATCTATGTCTGCGAAGCCCTGTTCCGGGCCGGAATCGATCCGAAACGCAGCGGCGCCAGCGTGGCAGGCGCGGATGCCGAACGTCTGGTTCCCATCATCCGCGACGTGCTGAGCGAAGCCATCGCCGCCGGCGGGTCCACCCTGCGCGATTTTGTGCAGTCTGACGGTGAACTGGGCTATTTCCAGCACAGTTTCCAGGTCTATGGCCGCGAGGGGCAAGGGTGCGGACGCTGTGACTGCAACCCGGCGGCTACCGGCGGGGTGAACCGTATCATCCAGTCTGGCCGATCCACCTTCTTCTGCCCGCGGCATCAGCATTGACGCCTTGCCAGCATTGACGCCTTGAAGGACGTAACCATGCCGCATCTGTTCCGGCGCCTGACCGCCCTGTTCCCCGCCCTGCTGGTGCTTCTGGCCTTCAGCCTGGCCATGCCGGCCCACGCCGCCTTTGTTCCAGGAACAGAAGACGTGCCGCTGGCACCCGGCCTGACCGCCATGGCGGAGGATACGTTGGTGTTCGACAACCCGACGGGCCGCATCGTGCAGGCTAAGGCCAGCGGCGGTGTGGATGCCGATGCGGTGACCCGCTTCTATGCAGAAACGCTGCCGCAACTGGGCTGGGCGCGGGGCAAGGATGGACGCTGGGCGCGAGCGGATGAGGTGCTGGATATCACCATCGCCATGGACGCTCCCAGCCGACGGCTGACCGTGCGGTTCCAGCTGTCACCGCGCGCGGAACGCTGACCGTCCCGCACACCCTCAGAAGACGCCCGCCGGCAGCACTTATACAAGCCGCACGAAATACTGACCGATTGTCAGGATTTCGTGCCCCTCAATCGCCGGCGCCAGCATCCGCTGGCTTGGCTACGCCGCATGTGCGGCGCGGCTGCGGTCGCCGCCGTACCACCGGTCATAAATTATGCCCGGTGGTATTTACCAGCCGCGCGAAATACTGACCGATGGTCAGGATTTCGTGCCCCTCCGTCGCCGGGCGGGCGCATCTGCGCCCTTGGCAACGCGGTATGGGCCGCGCAGCGGCAGTCGCCGCCGTACCACCGGTCAAAAATTTTGGCCAATGGTGTTAGGCCGCCGGCTGGTCGCTTTCCATATCGTTCCCGTCGGCGCCGCCATCATCATTGCCATCGGCCTCGTCGCCTTCGTACCCGCCATCATGGCGAGGCACGGGCTGCCGGGCGCGGCCTTCCTGTTCATTGATCTGGCAGATGATGCGGTAATAATGTTCCGCATGCTGCAGATAGTTTTCCGCAGCCACCCGGTCGCCGGACGTATGGGCATCACGCGCCAGCGCCTGATACTTCTCATAGACCTGGAAGGCATTGCCGCGGATGCGCACATCCGGGCCGCTGCTGTCAAAATTCTGATGACGCAGCGGGACATTCTGACGGCGATTGCCGCCATTGTTGCCCCCGCCATTGTTACCGCCACCGTTACCGCCGCCGCCATTACCGCCGCGACCACGACCACGCCGCTGATTGGGTCCCTGTCTCATTCGCTATATGCTCGGCCCCTGGTTTTTCGAGCCCCCGGACATCCTGTCGTCCCGTCTTATCCGTTTTTATCGGCC
>JAIXTS010000043.1 GCA_027483805.1 Azospirillum sp.
GGTGAGAAGGTGAACTGGATCTTCGGCTGGCGCTGCACCTGATTGCCGCTGTTGGGGCCGAAATCCTTGAACTCGCCCTTCTGGTAATTGCCGCGCAGGGCCAGGTTCAGGTTTTCCACGGGCATGATCATCAGTTCGAATTCCACGCCATAGGCCTTGGAACCGCCGATCCGGGTCAACTGGGTCTGGCTGCCGTCGGGATTGATGATGAACTGTTGGAAAGGCAGTCCGTCGAACCTGTTGTGGAAGAAGGTGACATAGGCGGCGTAGTCGGTTGTGCGGGTCTTCAGACCGATCTCCTGCTGATCGATCTTCTGCACCTGGTCCTGACCGTCACGCAGATTGTCGAATTGCGGGAACTTGAAGCCGCTGTTCAGGCGGCCGAACACTGACAAATCGCCCATCAGGTAATAATTCACGCCCGCCGTCCAGGAGGTTTCCGTGTTGGCATAGTCCAGCGTGCGGAAGGAGCCGTTCAGGACCGAGGTGGCGTTGTTGGACAGGGTCAGCGGGTTGCCGTCCAGGTCCATCGTCGACACATTTTCCAGGGTGGCATTGACCTTCTGCCGCTCCACACGGCCACCGATATCGATGCGCAGATCGTCGGTCAGCGCCCACTCATCGGCGATGAAGGCGGCGATGTTCTGGCCATTATAGCTGGCATTCACATCGAAGAAGGAGGTGCCGACAAAGCCGTTGCGGGTGACCCGCGCGCCGTTGTTGAGCGACAAATTGATCAGCCTGGCATTGGGCGTGGCCGTCATCAGGACATTATTGCCCAGATACCAGAGATCCTTGGACGAATAATCGGCGAAATAGGCGCCGATGGTGATGGTGTTGCCGTCGAAGATTTCTCGGCTGAAGCGGATATCGTCGGTGAAGCTTTCGATATCCTTGTCCACCGACCAGAGGCCGGCGGTGATCACCTGTGTGTTCAGGTCGGTGATGGCGGCCCCGCCATTGGCGAAGCTGGCCGATCCCGCCGTGGCGGTGCGACCGGCGGCGGCGACAATCGCGGCATTGGCATTGGCGGATGCGATCTGACCGGTGATGAAGCTGCCCAGGGTCTGTGGGTTGGCGCCGGTGAACAGGCCGCGTGTATCGGCCTGGCCCTTCAGGTAGTTCATCTTGTTGGACACCGTCCATTCCCCGAAGGTCAGGTCGATGGTATTGCCCACAATGGCGGCCTTCACGCCACGGCCATCGGCAAAATCGCGGCGGATGGTGCCGGGCGTGGCGCCGGGGGTGACCTCCAGCACGACATTGCGCAGCTCATTACCCAGGAACGTGCCGGTGCCGGCATCAAAGCCCGGAAATTCCTTGATGGTCTTGCCATTGTTGGAACTGACCAGCGGGATGGCGGTATAGAAGGCGTTCTTGTCGTCGGTATAACGGCCATAGAAGGTGACTTCGCCGTTTTCCAGCACCTTGGTGATGTTGCCGCTGACCTGACCACCGCGATCGGCGGGGAATTCGGTGTCGCGGATACCGTCCGACGTGCGGTAGAAGCCGCCGACCGAGAACAGCAGGTCCTTATCCAGGGCACCCTGATAATAGGTGTCGAAACGGTACAGGCCCTCATCCCCCACGGTCAGCTTCAGGCTGCCTTCGGGGTCCGCCTTGCCCTTGCGCTGAATGAAGTTGATGGTGGCGCCCGGCTGACCATTGGAGAAGATGGGCGAGGGGCCGCCGCGCAGCACCTCCACCCGCTCCACCGTGTCATCCAGACGGAACAGGGTGCTGTTTTCCAGGAAGGAAAGGGTGGGCGGCGGGAACAGGGGGGAGCCGTCCAACTGTACCGTGATGAAGGGTGCGTCGCCGCCGCCGGGGAAACCACGGACATCGATATTGGCGCCGGACGTGCCCGACGAGCTTTCAACCCAGATTCCGGGGACGATCTTCAGGAGGTCGGCGGTGCTGGCGGGCTGCTGCTCGGCGATGGCGTCGGCATCGGCGGTGGTGATGGAGAAGCTTGCATCCAGCTTCTTGATCCCATCGGAGCGCGCCACACCGGTGACGATGATCTCTTCCAGCAGACCACCCTGGTCGGCTTGCTGCGCCTGGGCAGCGCCCAGGGCGGGCAACAGCAGGGCCGCGAAGGCAGCACCGGTCAGCAGCTTCTTATGGAACATGTGCATAGGGACCTCCCGTATGAGCATCACCCGGATGCTTCTTGATTGATGGGCAATGTTTGTTTCCGTCCGGGCGACACATCCCCCCTCTTGGGATGGCGTCCGGATTGTCATGCCGGGCGGACGAAACGGTCCAGCCGGAAGTCGCGTATATGGAAGATGACGTCATCAGCCTGGGTCAGGATGGCGGGATCACCGATGCCCAGGGCCGGCATGCCGGCTTCTTTGATGGCGGTGATCCCGGCCATGCTGTCCTCCACGCCCAGGCACGCAGGCGCCGGGACATCCAGGGCCTTAGCCACGGACAGGAAAATGTCTGGGGCGGGCTTGGGATTGGGGATGGAGCCTGCATCGGCGACATGGTCGAACAGGTCGATGATGCCCAGGCGGGTCAGAAGGGTGGGGGCGTTGCGGCTGGCCGATGCCACGCCCAGCTTCAGCCCGGCTGCCTTGGCGGCCAGCAGCAGGTCGCGCACGCCGTCGAACAGGTCGTCCGGGCTGAACTTTGCGATCAGGTCCTGGTAATAGCCGTTCTTGGCGCTGGCGGCGGCGAGCTTCTCGGCCTCGGTCAGGACTTTACCGCTGCCAGCCAGAATGCGTTCCAGGCTGCCCATCCGGTCGATGCCCTTCAGCGCCTCATTCTTCTGCCGGTCAAACGGCACGCCCAACTCATCCGCCAGACGCTGCCAGGCCTGATAATGGCTCTCCGCCGTGTCGGTCAAAACGCCATCCAGATCGAAGATGATGGCCTTGACCGGGGCGGGGAAGGGGGTGTGGGCGATGGCTGTGTCCTGACCCGGCGTCAGGATGATGGGGGCGCCATGGTGATGGATGGTCAGGGCGTCGCCGGAGATCAGGCGGTAGGTGGTGCCAACCTGATCCACCGTTACCCGCAGGCGGCTTCCCTGCCAATGGATACCGAAGCCGTAACGGGTCCAGCCCGGGGGCAGGATGGGCGCAAAGCGGGCGATGCCGCCCTGCCAGCGCAGGCCGCCAAAGCCCCAGGCGATGCCCAGCCAGGACCCGGCCATAGCCGCCATATGCACGCCATGGCTGGCATTGCCATGCAGATCATCCAGGTCGATGCAGGCCGTTTCGGTAAAGTAACGAATGGCCTTTTCACTGTCGCCCAGCTCTGCGGCCAGGATGCCGTAGCTGCTGGGTGACAGGGTGCTGTCATGGACGGTTACGGATTCGTAATAATCGAAATTGCGGCGCTTCAGGGCCGGCGGGAATCGGTCGCCGGCCAGCAGCATGGCCAGGACCACGTCGGCCTGTTTGCAGACCTGATGGCGGTAGATGGAAAGCGGGTGGTAATGCAGCAGCAGGGGGTATTTGTCGGCGGGCGTGTCGGCGAAGGGCCAGACCGGCTTGGACAGGAAATCATCATCCTGTGGGCTGACGCCCAGGTCGGGGTCGGTGGGCAGGTACATGGCGTCGGCCGCCCGCTGCCACAGGGCAACCTCGTCATCGGTCAGGCCGATGCGGGTGGCCAGGGCCGACAGATGGTCGGGCGCGTCGGCACGCATGCGGCGATAGAGATCGGCGGCATGGGCCAGATGGGCCGCGGCCATGGCGTTGGTGTAGAAATTGTTGTTCACCAGCGCCGTGTATTCGTCCGGCCCCGTCACCTCATGAATGGTGAAGGCCCCGCCCTTGCGGGCGTTAAAATGCCCGACCTGCGGCCAGATGCGGGCCGTCTCAAACAGCATCTCGGCGGCATGGGCGTAGAGAAAGGCGCTGTCGCCGGTCGCTTCTTCATACAGGCGCGCGGCGAAGGCGATGTCGGCATTGATGTGATACTGCGCCGACCCGCTGGGGTAATGGGCTGAACATTCATTGCCGGCGATGGTGCGCCAGGGGAACAGGGCGCCGGTAGCGTGCCCCATGCCGCGTGCGTGCGCCCGGGCGCGGTCCAGCCGGCCGATCCGGTATTCCAGCATGCGCCGCGCCAGGTGTGGGGCGGTGAAGGCCAGGACCGGCAGGATGAAGGTTTCCGTGTCCCAGAAATAATGGCCCTCATAGCCTTCCCCCGTCAGGCCCTTGGCCGCGATGGAGGTGGCGCCGTCGCGGCCCGTCGACTGATACAGGTGGAACAGGTTGAAGCGGATGGCCTGCTGCAGCCCCGCATCGCCCTCAATCACCACATCGGCGTCAGCCCAGAAGCGGGCCAGATCATCGGCCTGTTCCGCCGCGATCACGTCCCAGCCGGCGGTTCGGGCAGATGCCAGATTGGTGCTGGCATCATTGAACAGGCCGGTGAGATCGCCATCATGATCCGCCCAGGCATAGGCGGCGAATTTCACCAGGCTGGTTTCACCGCCGGGTGTCAGATCGGCATGGAAAGGCTGACGGATGCTGTCTGGCGTCAGGAAGGGTGGTTCGGGTGACAGCCCGTGACCGGGCACGTGATCCTGGCGCAGCAGGCAGGTGCGGCGCGACAGGCGGGCCGTCTGTCGCAGGGCGGTGGGGATGCCGTCGGCCATCACCGGGGAACTGTCGACCCCGCCGGCCCCCAGCGAGACGCCGATGCGCGGGTCATCGCCCTGCCCTTCCGCCCGGCGGCCCCAGCGCAGGTCCGACAGCATTGTGACGGGGCCGGTATAGTCCAGCGAGCGGACGGTAACGCGCAGGGCCAGCAGGCCGGGGCGCGAAAGGCTGACCAGACGGTCGGTGGTGATCTCCACCATGCCCCCCTTGGCCCTGTAGCGCATCGACGTGCGGAACCGGCCCGTGGCCAGGTCCAGTTCGCGGATCAGGCCGGCATCCGGCGTCAGGGTGACGGTTTCCCCGTCCAGCACGATCCGCACATGCTTGGCATCGGCCACGGGCACGCGGGTGTCGGTGTTGAGCGCGAAACCGGTGAATTTCTCATGATAATGGATGGGCGCCTGTTCGAAAAAGGCGGCCAGGAAGGCGCCGTCGCTGCCGCTGTCCACGCCATCGATGCCGCCGCGCACGCCGAGCGCGCCATTGGCCAGGGCGAACAGGCTTTCATCGCGGGCCGCTTTGGCCGGATCGAAACCCGCCACCTTGATGGTCCAGCCATCCCCGGCATCGGCACGCA
>JAIXTS010000507.1 GCA_027483805.1 Azospirillum sp.
AGGTTTCCATCGCCGCTTCCGACCAGTACATCGCCGGTGATTACGCCGACACCATCACCGTCACCATCGCCGCCAAGTAAGCGGCCGGGGACCTTCTCCCCCCTCTCTCTTCGTCGGGCAGTACCAGCCTGCTCCCCCGTCCGGGAAACCGGACGGGGGCTTTTTAATTGGCGGGTGACCTCGGCGCCGGGATCGCCTATATCCACGGGCGTCTGCCGTTGATCGTATGGGCACTTCCCTTGTCGGATTTTGAAACGAGATTTGGCGAACCGCTCGCCAAGGTCATGCTGCGCTTTGATGAGCTGCGCGACGGTCTGGCGACCGGTACGCTGGTTGGCGAGGCCTTTGTGAAGGCCAGCCAGGAATATGCCGAGTTGGAGCCCGTCGCCGTCGCCATCACCGAGATGCGCCGCGCCTATGCCGATCTGGCCGATCTGGAGGCCATGGCTGCCGGCGACGATGCCGAGATGCGCGATCTGGCCGTGGAAGAACTGGCGGAAGCCAGGCGCCGGCTGCCCGACCTGGAACGCCGTATCCTGCTGGCCCTGTTGCCCAAGGACGAGGCCGATGAGCGTAACGCCATCCTGGAAGTGCGCGCCGGCACCGGCGGGGATGAGGCCGCCTTGTTCGCGGCCGAACTGTTCGAGATGTACAAGCGCTATGCCGCTGCCCAGGGCTGGCGGTTCGAGACCATGGATATCAGCGAGACAGGCATCGGCGGCTACAAGGAAGCCAGCGCCACCATCACGGGGCGCAGCGTGTTCCGCCGGCTGAAATTCGAATCGGGTGTACACCGGGTGCAGCGTGTACCGGCCACCGAGACCCAGGGACGCATCCACACCTCGGCCGCCACCGTCGCGGTGCTGCCGGAAGCGGAAGAGGTGGATATTCATATTGATGAGCGCGATCTGCGCATTGATGTCTTCCGGTCTTCCGGTCCCGGCGGCCAGTCGGTGAATACCACCGACAGCGCCGTGCGCATCACGCACCTGCCGACCGGCATCGTGGTCAGCCAGCAGGACGAGAAAAGCCAGCACAAGAACAAGGCCAAGGCCCTCAAGGTGTTGCGGGCCCGTCTGTATGAGGCGGAACGCCAGCGGCTGGCCGATTTGCGTGCCGCCGACCGCAAGAGCCAGGTTGGCTCAGGTGACCGGTCAGAGCGCATCCGGACCTACAATTTCCCGCAAGGTCGGATCACCGACCATCGCATCAACCTGACGCTCTATGGTAAGATCGACAGGTTCATGGCCGGCGAGATGGATGAAGTCATCGACGCGCTGATCGCCCAGGAAGAGGCGGAAAGACTGGCCGAACTGCAATGACGCGCTGAACGCGTCGGCGCACAGACTGAAGATTGTTGGCGGGCCCCACGAAAAAGGCGGAGGAAACCCGATGTCCAACCCAGGCAATCCGGCCAATCCCGGCACACCGCCGGAATTTTTTACACGTTTTCCCATGCGCGGCGTGAGCAGCGCCGATCTTGACGCCGTACTGGCGGAAAGTGACGCGCCGCCGCTGTCCATCCTGTTCCTGTGGGGGCGCGACTGCCCCAACTGCGACATTGCCAAGCATGCCATCCTGTCCGCGCCGCCGCGTTTCTTCTGGCCGGAAGTGCGTTGGCTGCACGACAATATCTATGACGACATGGAGATGGCGAACCGGTTCAGCCTGCACGGCATTCCCGTCTTCTTTGTGTTCCGGGGCAAGAGACTGATGGGCAAGATCACAAGCTGGCCCGGCATCGGCGATTTCACCAACGTCATCGCGGGACAGATCGCTTCTCTGCCGGGCTATCACCCGCCGCCGGGGCGCCCGAAACTGACCCTGGTGAAAGCCGGATAGTTTTTCGAAAGACCGGTGTCGGCATCAACACACCCTGGCCGTCCTTGGGCTATCGGGGCCGGACAGGACCGGCTGCAAACCAGGGCGGGCCAGTGATATGCGTGTGATGGTGATCGTCAAGGCCACGGCGGACAGTGAGGCGGGTGTCATGCCCGGCCTGGAAATGCTGACCGCCATGGGTGCCTTCAATGAGGACCTGATCCAGGCCGGCATCATGACGGCGGGTGATGGGCTGAAGCCGACAGCCCAGGGGCGGCGCGTGGCCTTTGACGGGCCGTCGCGCACCGTGATCAACGGTCCTTTCACCCCGACAACCGAACAGATCGCTGGTTTCTGGTTGTGGCAGGTGAAAGATATGGCGGAGGCGGTGGCATGGGTGAAGCGTTGCCCCAATCCCATGCCGGGGCCCAGCGAGATTGAAATCCGCCCACTCTACGAGCAAGCGGACTTCATGTAATACCAAGAGCCATTGTTAGTGACTCTTAGTAAAGCTTGTTCCGTCAAGCGCCGGGCGCCCACATCCGTGGGCTTGGCTTGCGCGCACATGGGGGTGCGGGCCGGCGGACATTAGTTATGGCCGTCGGCGCGGCGGCGTCAGCCGCCGCGCCGCCCCTGCGGCGTAGCCAAAACCTGCGGATGCAGGCGCCGGCGATCGAGGGGCAGGAAAGATTGATCAACGGTCAAGATTTCCTGCCGCTGGTGTAAGCGGGGACATGCCGCCCGGCGGCTCCACCCGGTCCCGTTCTGCCGCCAGCCGGCCGAAAACGGGCCGTGCCTGGGGTGACAGAACACGCTGACGCTCCCGCGCCTTCGCGCGGGTGGCATTGGCGTAGATCTGCTTTGAGGATTCCACCATATGGACCCCGGCAAAGGCACGGAACCAGCGATGGCCCACCTCCTCCACTGCCGGGGCGCTGGCCAGCAGAAAGCGCAGGCGGGTGGGCGGCAGGAACAGGGCACAATCCTCCCTCTCTGGCACGAACATGTTGGCCTTCAGGGTGCTGCGCAACTGCCCCGGTGAAAAGGGGCTGCCCAGACCGAAGGGTGTGCTGTCCGACCGGGCCCAGATTCCGCGCCGGTTGGGCACGACCGTGATCAGCCGCCCGCCACCGGCCATCACCCGCCAGATCTCCTGCATCAGCGGCCGTAACTCCTCGGTACATTCCATTCCATGTACCAGAAGTATCCGGTCGATCGACATGTCGGGAAAGGGCAGCTCCGCCTCGTCCGCCAGGGTGACCTGCCCCGGCCCGTCCGACGGCCAGGCGATGACGCCCTGGCTGGCTGGCATCACGGCCATCACCCGCTCCGCCTCTTCCTGAAACATGGTCAGGTAAGGCGTGGCATAGCCGATGCCCAGCACCCGCTGGCCCCGCAGGTCGGGCCAAAGCTCCCGGATGCGGCGGCGGATCAGACGCCTCACGACCTGACCCGTGCTGCTGCGGTAGAATTCGCGAAGATCAAGGACGTCGCTGTACATAGGCCGCAGGATATCACGGCATCAGCGCACATGCATGGAAAGAAAGGGCAAAAGAAAAGCCGGCTGTGCCTGGCACGCCGGCTGTAGATGATCTTCCCCGGATCGGCGAGACACGTCCAGGGTTCCATCCCGGTGGAGTGGCGGTGACCCGCAACACCTCACGGCAGGGCGGACAATACGCCAAAGCGGCGTCGTCGCCAGCCATGAATACCGTTCTGTTCCGTCATTTGCGGCCCAAGTCACATTTCTGCAACATGGTGCGGCGCAACGGGCACGCCGGCCTCTCGCCGAAGCCTCAATGGGCGGACGGCATTTCCGGCGCAACATAGCGGAAGCTGATATTTTTGGCCTGTGTTCCCTCGCGCTCGGGCACGCGCGACTCGAATTTTGTCGCCTGGTTGGGGAACAGCCGGCGCACCGGTGGCACGATACGCCAGGCGTACAGTTCCTTGCCATCCTCACCCAGGGCCACGGCCTGGATATCGGGCACGTCACGCTGGCTGTCGGATTTGTTGGCGATCTCCCCCGTCACGAACAGCATATTGATGCCTTCGATATCGCGGATTTCCACCTTTGTGGTCCGTGCATCGCCGGGTTCCGACAAGCCCGTACCCGGCAGTTCGGCCAGCCCTATCATTTCATAGAGCGGGAAGGCGGCGGGCCAGGCCTGGATGATCGGGTCCTTGCCATAATAAAGCCCGGCGCCAATGCCACCCACCGCCAGTGCCAGACCCGCCCAGGCCAGCAGTGCCGCACGCCGGGCCTTGGACTGGCCGGGAAGGGCGGGCAGGTTGCTGCCCTTGGGCAGGGGGCGCGGCCGGAAAGGCCGGCCCAGGCCCATATCATCGGCGTCGTTGTCGAACCGCTTACTGTCGAAGATGTCGTCCCCGGACGTTGTCCCCATATCGCCGAATCCGGCCAGATCATCGCCGGGCGGGTCATCGAACAGGGTGCCGCGCGGCTCTTCCGCTGGCGGCGGGGGAGGCGGCGGCGGCGGGGACACCGCATTACGGGCGGGCGGACGGCTGCCGCCCCCTGCCCCAGGGCGCTCCACAATCGCCAAGGGCGCGCGGGCCGGTGCCGCCGGGCGCGGTGGCGGGGCAGCGCGGGCCTGTGGTGAGGGCGGTGGTGGCGGGGCCAGGGCCATGTTCGGTTCAGCGAACCAGACATGGCCGCATTGACCACACTTCACCTTGCGGCCCGCACCCAAAAGACGCCCGTCGAGCATGAAGCGTTTCGTACAGGACGGGCAGGACAGGATCATCGGGTAGGGGCGCCGGAAATTTGGTGGAACCAGGGGGCGGCCCCGGAGCAGGATCCGAGGCCGCCATACCTTATAGGCGGGGGCACGGGTCCAGCGCAAGGATGGGGGCGGCAACGGATGATACCTCCGTCGGACGGGTCAGGCGACTTTACGCGCGCGCCGCCGCGTGCCATTCCTGTTTGCCGTCAAGCCGCCGGTCCGCCGGCCGCGCACAACCGGATTGGGGACGATGAGGCGCCGCGCCCATTTCGACATACCGTTGAGCCAGGATGCCACGGGCCGTTTCCTGCCCTGGATCATTGCGCTGATGGTCTATCTGGCCGCCCTGGCATTGGCCGTGTCGCTGATCCTGTCCGATCTGGCCCGGCGTTGGGACAGCGAACTGTCGGCGGGCATGACGGTCCAGGTGGCCCCCACCGGCACCGCCAATGCCCGGGAGTTGGACGAACGTGTCCGCAAGGTGATGGACGCGCTGTCGGCCAGCGTCTTTGTTGCCGATGCCAGGCGCCTGTCGGACACCGATGCCCGCGCCCTGGTTGAGCCCTGGTTGGGGGATGGGGCGCTGGTGGCGGAACTGCCGCTGCCGGTCCTGATCGATGTGCGGCTGGCCGATGGTGCCGACGTGGCCGGCCTGTCCGAACAGCTGACCCGCGCCGCGCCATTTGTGACGGTGGAGGATCCCGCCCGCTGGCTGGGTGACCTGCGCCGTCTGGCCCGGTCCGTCCAGGTGGTGGCAGTCGGCATCATCGCCCTGATCGGCGGGGCAGGCATCGTTTCCATCATCTTCGCCGCTTCTGCCGGATTCGCGGTCCATCGGCAGGAGGTGGAATTGCTGCATGTCATGGGCGCCACTGACAGTTATGTGGCCGGACAGTTCCAGCGCCATATGCTGCGCCAGTCGCTGCTGGGCGGTGGTGTCGGTTTCCTGCTGGCGCTGGCCACGCTCTGGGGGTTGGAGCAGGCCGGGCGGGGCCTGGGGGCTTCCCTGCTGCCTGACATGGCGCTGTCGCTGCGCGACTGGTCATGGCTGCCCGTCGTCCCCCTGATGGCGGCCCTGCTGGCGGCCCTTACCGCCCGCCTCACTGTCATGCGCGCGTTGGGCCGGCTGCCGTGAGCTGGCATATCGCTTCCCGGCAGTTGCAGCGGCTGATCCTTCTGGTCGGGACCCTGGCGGCGGTCTGGGCCGTAGGCCTTTTCCTGTTCGCGGCGTCGCTGCCCCGGCAGGCACCGGATGACGGGATCACCACCGACGGCATCGTCGTGCTGACCGGCGGCAGCGAGCGCCTCTCTGTCGGATTCGACCTGCTGCGTGCCGGCAAGGGCCGCAAGCTTTTCATCAGCGGGGTCTATCGCGGGGTGGAAGTGCGGGAGTTGCTGGCCCTGTCATCCAAGTCGGGCAACGATCTGGAATGCTGTGTGCGGCTGGGCTACGACGCCGACGATACCGAGGGCAATGCGGTGGAAACCGCCCGCTGGATGGCGGAGGAAGGGTTCACCAGCCTGCGTCTGGTGACCGCGAACTACCATATGCCGCGCAGCCTGGTGGAGTTTCGCCGGGCCCTGCCGGGTGTCACCCTGGTCCCCCATCCGGTGACGCCGCAGAAGGTGCGCCTGGATTCCTGGTGGAACTGGCCTGGCACGGCGGAGCTGATCGTCGGGGAATATAACAAGTATCTGCTGGCCGTGACCCGCGCCGCCCTGATGGTGCCGCGTCCCGCCCCGTGAGGACCTGCCGGCCTGGACAGCTCAGCCCCCTTACGGTTAAGTGCAGCCCCGCACGCCGACACTTCCGGACCAGACGCGCATGATTTTCCTCCGTTCGCTGCTGTTCAATGTCGTCTTCTTCTCCTGGACGGTGGTTTATTGTCTTGTTATCGCCTGGACGCTGATCCTGCCGCGGCCAGTCATGCTGGTCATGATCCGTTTTTATATGCGCAGCCTGACTTTCCTGGAACGGACCCTCATCGGTCTGCGCTACGAGGTGAAGGGCGTCGAGCATCTGCCCCCGGACGGCGCCTATCTGGTCGGTGCCAAGCACCAGTCCATGTGGGAGACGATGAAGCTTCACCTGCTGTTCCGCGATCCGGCGATCGTGTTGAAGCATGAGCTGATCTATATTCCGCTCTGGGGCTGGTACGCCTGGAAGGCCCGGATGATCCCGGTGAAGCGGGGCAAGCGCGGTGCCGCCATTGCGTCCCTGGTCCGTGGGGCCCGCGCCATGAAGGCGATGGGGCGCGAGATCGTGATCTTCCCCCAGGGTACACGTGTCACCGTAGGCGAGTACCGGCCCTACAAGGTGGGCATCGCCATGCTGTATGATGATCTGGGCGTTCCCTTGGTGCCGATGGCGGTGAATTCAGGCGTCTTCTGGGGCCGCAAGACCTTCATCAAGCGGCCCGGCCTGGTCACCATTGAATTCCTGCCGTCCATCCCGGCGGGCCTGCCAAAGGATGTGGC
>JAIXTS010000039.1 GCA_027483805.1 Azospirillum sp.
CAGACAAATATCGGCTCCGCCCAGGATGCCCTGCGCATTATCGGCCAGTCGCTGAAACGCGGCGAGGTGGGGTTTGCCCTGGCCATTCTGACCATCGTGGTGGTCCTGATTATTCCGCTTCCGGTCTTCCTGTTGGATGTCGGGCTGACCATTTCCTTCGCCTTCTCCGTCCTGATCCTGATGACGGTGCTGTCGATTCAGAAGCCGCTGGAATTCAGCAGTTTCCCGACCATCCTGCTGGTCAGCACGATGTTGCGTTTGGCGCTAAACCTAGCCTCCACCCGTCTGATTCTGGCCGAGGGGCATAATGGACCGGAGGCTGCAGGCCACGTCATTGCCACCTTTGGCCATTTCATCATGGGTGGTAACTTCATCATCGGCGTGACGGTGTTCGGCATCCTGATGCTGGTGAATTTCAGCGTCATCACCAAAGGTTCTGGCCGTATCGCCGAAGTGGCCGCCCGCTTCACCCTGGACGCCATGCCCGGCAAGCAGATGGCCATTGACGCCGACCTGTCCGCCGGGCTGATCGATGAGGCCACTGCCCGAACACGGCGTAAGGAACTGGAGGATGAAAGCCAGTTCTTCGGGTCGATGGACGGTGCGTCCAAGTTCGTGCGCGGCGACGCCGTGGCCGGACTGGTCATTACGTTCATCAACATCATTGTCGGCATGATCATCGGCATCGCCCAGAAGGACATGGAGTTCCTGGAGGCGGGTCAGACCTATACGCTGCTGACCGTCGGCGACGGTCTGGTGTCGCAGATCCCGGCCCTGATGGTGTCGCTGGCCGCCGGTCTTATGGTGTCGAAGGCGGGGTCCACCGGGTCCACCGACAAGGCCGTGTTCGGGCAGCTGACCTTCTACCCGACAGCCCTGGGCCTGACGTCCTTTGTGGTCCTGGCCATTGGCCTGCTGCCGGGCATGCCGAAGATCCCATTCGGCCTGCTGGCCATCGGTCTGGCCGCCGCCGCCTATTACCTGCCGAAAACCAAGTTGATGCGCGCCGCGCTGGAGGCGGAGCAGGAAACCCAGGCCGCTGCGGCCGCTGCCCCGGCCCCGGTGGCCGACGAACCGATTTCGACGGCCCTGGCCATCGATCTGGTCCGGCTGGAACTGGGCTATGGTCTTCTGTCGCTGATCAGCTCTGAAGCAGGCCACCGCCTGACCGACCAGATCAAGGGGCTGCGCCGGCAGCTGGCGGGTGAGATCGGCATCATCATGCCGGCGGTCCGTATCCAGGACAATCTGCAGCTGCCGCCCAACACCTATCTGATCCGGATCAAGGAGATTGAGGCCGGCCGGGGTGACGTGCGCCCCAACATGCTGTTATGCATGGACCCGCGTGGCGACCGTATCGGCCTTCCGGGCGAGGCGACGACGGAGCCGACCTTCGGCTTGCCGGCCATGTGGATCGACGGTGCCTATCGCGAGGAGGCGCTGTTCAAGGGCTATACCGTGGTGGACCCGCCGACGGTCGTGACCACCCATCTGACCGAGATCATCAAGGACAACATGGCCGACCTGCTCTCCTACGCTGAGACGCAGAAGCTGCTGGACGAGATGGGCAAGGAGCACCAGAAGCTGGTGGGCGACGTTGTGCCGGCCCAGATCACCATTGGCGGTTTGCAGCGCGTGTTGCAGAACCTGCTGGGCGAGCGCGTATCGGTGCGCGACCTGCCCACGATTTTGGAGGGTGTGGCGGAAGCGACGGCCTATACCCGCAACATGACCCAGATCACCGAACATGTACGCGCACGGCTGGCCCGCCAGATTTCCGACAGCAATACCAACGATCTGGGCTTCATCCCCCTGGTCACCCTGTCGCCGGAATGGGAACAGGCCTTCGCCGACAGTATCGTGGGCGATGGAGACGAACGGCAGCTGTCCATGGCGCCGTCGCGGCTGCAGCAGTTCATCACCGCCGTGCGGCAATCGTTCGAGAAGTTCGCCATGCAGGGCGAGGCGCCGGTGATGCTGACCTCGCCGCTGATCCGGCCCTTCGTACGCTCCATCATCGAGCGTTTCCGGCCAGCCACGGTCGTGATGTCGCAGAACGAAATCCACCCCAAGGCCAAAATCAAGACATTGGGGCAGATCTGATGGCGCGGATGGGAAACCACGGGGCTACCGTAGGTCCGGTCGCGCGGCAGCGAGCCCTGACAAGCAGCAGCGCCATGGAATGGCAGGGCTCGCCTGCGGCTCGACCGGACCTACGGGCACGTAACGCTGACCTGAGCCCTAGGGCATTCGCGGCAAAGGCTGCTATAGTGCGTCGCAGAAGGGTCAACGGGGGCTGGAGGGCCGGGAAGGCGGGATCGGCATGCGTCTGAAATCGTTCCATGCGCCATCCATGCAGGAAGCCATGCGGCTTGTCCGCGAGGTGCTGGGCGACGACGCCATCATCGTGGCCACCCGCGAGGAAGAGGGTGTCGGCGTCCGGGTAACCGCCGCCATTGAAGAAGATGAGGGCATGCTGGCAACCCACGCGCCGGTTGCCGCCGCCCACCCCTTGCGTTTCCTGGAACCGGAGGGGCCTGAGCCCATTGATGTGGTGGCCGACACGCTGTTGCGCCATGGGGTGCCGGCGGAGTTGAACCAGAGGCTGGTCGACAGTCTGGAGGATTTCGACACGCGCGACCCGATGATGGCCATGGCGGCGGCCCTGGATGCGGTGTTCAGCTTTCAACCCATGCCTGATGGCCGTGCCCCGCGCCCCATGATGCTGGTCGGCCCGCCCGGTGGTGGGAAAACTTTGACCGTCGCCAAGCTGTGTGCCCGCTGCGCCCTGCAAAAACGTCCCGTTGGGGTCATTTCGACCGACACGATCCGGGCCGGCGGCATTGAACAGCTTCAGGCCTTTACCCGTGTGCTGAAACTGCGCCTGATCACCGTAGAGGACCCGACCGCCCTGTCGGACGCGGTGGAAGTGTCAAGGGGGATGGAGCAGGTGCTGGTCGACAGTGCCGGCCGCAATCCCTACAACGCACAGGATATGAAGGATCTGCGGGAATTCATCTCCGCCACCGATATCGAACCAGTGCTGGTCCTGCCCGCCGGCCTTGATCCGGTCGAGGCGGTGGAGATCGCCAAGGCCTTCCGTGCGGTGGGTGCCCGGCGCCTGCTGGCCACCCGCATGGACATGGCCCGGCGTTACGGAAGCCTGCTGGCCGCTGCGCATGAAGCTGGCCTGGCTTTTGCAGATGTGAGTGCGACGACAAAAGTTGCCGACGGGCTGACTGCCCTGACGCCGACAATTTTGGCCAAGATGATGATGCCGGAACTGCAAGCCGAACAGCGGCGAGCCAAGCAAACGGGGACCCACGCATGAACGACCTGTCCGCGATGATGGCCGCCTCC
>JAIXTS010000034.1 GCA_027483805.1 Azospirillum sp.
CAACCGTGTCGCCGGGACTGGCATTCGACAGGCACGACATGGCGGCATAGGCGGTCATGGGTGCCACACCCAGAAGGCCGACATAGTCGCGCGGGTCAATACCGTTGGCGGTCCGCTTGATCAGGGCGTTGCTGGCCGACAGGAACGGCACGAAGGCCGCCCCGTCAGAGATGAAGTGATCCTGCCAGCGCGAAAGGCTTTCAACGATATCCCCCGGTGCGAACGCAGGATTGAGCGACTTGACCACGCGCCCGACCGCCGGGCCGTCGAGGGGGGCGTTCAGCGGCCAGGGCTCCAGATCCTTCGCGTCTGCATCCATATTGCGCCGCATGTAGGGATCGACCGACATCCACAGGTTCTCAACCAGGACCTGCCCTGGCTCCAGACCGGGCAGCTCGGCATCGACAACCATAAAATGCCTTGGGCTTGGCATGCCGTCGGGGCGTTGGACGAGATGAACCTGCCTGGTCATTGTCGGCATGTGTGATCACTCCTGCCAGCTGAAGGGGAGAGGTTGCGTCACGCTGGGCTGGAAGGAGAATTCGTCGTGCACCACCCGCATCTTCGCCACCACCGCCCGTAATCGGGCCTGATCTACGAACGTATCCTCCTGGGTCACGACATCGTGCGCATAGGCGGGTTCGGCGAAGAAAGCCGCCAGGTTTGTGAGCCCGTCGAACCACAGCTCAATCACAGCATCGATGTCGGTTGCGGGCAGCCCCTCGATCGGGCTCGGGTCCGGCAGGCGATGGCTGATCACCATCTTGCACAGGTGCCGCTGTAGCGCCGCGTTGCCAACGATGCTGCTGGCATGTGAACTCACCCGTTCATGAAAGTGCATCCGGTCCATGCCCGCGCGGCGGGTCACAAGCAGGTAGACCTTCGTCTTGCCATTCTCATTCATGTCCTGTGCGGTTTCGAGGATCAGCTCCTCCCGCGTTACCAGAATGGCGTTGCGACCATCCTGCGCGATGAAGCGTGGTTCGTCTGGCTGGATCAGCGCGGTATAAAGCGGATGGCCCAGCCAGACGCCGATTTCCTGCCAGCGGTTCACCCACACTTCGGCCGCGCCCTCAAAGGGCGTATCCTGGCGATACCGCGCCGGCACGGCCGGCACGCGCGACGGGTAGACGTGCCCGGTATTGTATTTGCGCATGAACTGCGCAAATCCGGTGACGTTCATGACATTGGGTGAATGGTGCTTCTGCCAGTAAAGATGGAAGGCACGATGCGACATTTCCGGGATGCGGACAGGAAACTCAAAAAACTTGAGGATGCCGTCCGCACTCCGCCAGGGAGCGGGATCCGTCCTGGTGGGATCGACCCAGGGGCCCGGAAGAAGGTTGTCGTTGCCATGTTCCATGAACGTATCCTTCTTATGGTCAAAGGCCGTTTGGCCGGAAACAATACAGTTCCTGCGGCTGCCGCCCCCGCTTGTACTCATGCGATCTGGGCCGTCCGGCGGCAGACGTTCCAGGAACTGTCGCGTCGTAACCGAACGCTGGCCTAAGCAACCATGCCACCATCGACAACCAGTTCAGCACCAGCCATGAAGCTCGCCCGATCGGACGCGACGAAAGCCACCACCTCGGCAACCTCATTCGGACGTCCGATCCTGCCAAGCAATACATGGTCCGCATATTGGGCGCCGTCCGGACCAAGCATGCTCGTGTCTATCGGGCCGGGTAGTACCGTATTGACACGTATCCCCTCCCGGCCCAACTCGACAGCAGCGCAGCGGGACAGGCCCCGCAGGGCCCATTTGCTGCTGCAATATGCCAATTCATTCTGCCAGCCGCGCAGGGCACCGATCGATGCAATGTTGACGATAGATCCGCCACCCTTAACCCGCATCGGCCGCAGGACCGCCTGCATGCCAAGCAGCGGTCCAAGTTGGTTCACGCGATAATGCATATCCGCCAGCTCGACGCTGGTCTGCTCCAGGGTTGCGGGCCAGAAGATCCCCGCATTGTTGACCAGGATATCCACGCCGCCAAAAAGGGATTGGGTGAATGTCACACATGACACCCAATCATGCCCGCTGCTGACATCAAGTGTCTTGAAGGCGGCCGCCGGCCCCAATTCTTCGGCCAGGGATTGTCCAGCGGGGTCTATATCGGCTATCACCACGCGGGCACCTTCGCGCACAAAGCAACGGGCCGCGGCGGCACCTTGCCCCTTCGCAGCGCCTGTGATGATCGCGACTTTATCGTTCAGCAGCAATCCCATCGACTCAACTCCTGTTCGGAGGCGGGCAGGTCAAGGCACCTGCCCGTTCGTTCTGTCAGCTTGGTACCATGCCATTGCCCGTGACCGGCCATCCGCCGCCCGCAAACAAAAGGCAGCGGCCGACCAAGGGCGGGCCCGAATTCTCCGGTTAGAATTCGTAGCGGAGCGTCGCACTGTAGGTTCTGGGCATGCCGATCTGCCGCTGTGACGCGCCGAAGGAGCCGGCGAGATCGAAGGCCACGACGGAATAGCGCTTGTCGAATAGGTTGTTGACCTGCAGCTGAACGCTCAATTGCTCACCGGGGAAGACATAGCCCAGACCGGCATTGGCCAGCGCATAGCCATTCTGACGGGCGGCCCTGGAATTGGTCAGCGCAAATTCCTGGTCGGTGACGTAATTGACATTGCCCTGGATGGACATTATCCCCCCCATCGCGTCCCAGGCATAACGGGCCATGGCCGTCAGGTTCCATGTCGGTGCGTAGGGGATTTTCCGGTCCACTGATGCGGTGCCGAGCGGAATGTCATGCACAACCTGATCCAGGTAGGAGGCACCGAACACCAGATCGAGACCGTCAACAGGGTTCAGGAACAGTTCGGCATCGATACCCTTCAAGGTGGCGTCGCGGTTGATCAGATAGCTTGTCGTCACGCCGGAGAAGCTCAACGCCTGGAAGTCCTGATAATCGTAGTAGAAGGCTGAAACATTGAAACGGCCATTGCCGTCCATGATCGTCGACTTCAGGCCAAGTTCATAGGAATGCAGAACCTCCGGTTTGAACCGCATCGCCTTCTCAAAACCGGGGGCGGGGTCAAAGGTGGTCGGATTGATGAAGACAGCGGATCCCGACGGGTCCGCCGGTGAATTGAATCCACCGGCCTTTACACCACGATTGTAGCTCAGGAAAACCAGGACATCATCATTGGGAATGTAGTCTAACTCCGCCTTGAGGGAGTAGAGGCCGTCAGTGAAGCTGCCATCGACAGCGAGCAGATCGGGGCTGGAACCAAAGCCAACCTTCTGGCCGCCGGGCCGGTCGTAGAAGGCCGAATTGTAATTCTGGCTTTTCTTTTCACTGATGTATCGAGCGCCACCAATGGCCCGGAACTGTTCGGAGAGATCGTACTCCACCTGGCCGAATACCGACCCGCTACGCGTTTCAACATCGTAAACGGTTGTCAGTGCGCTGACCCCGGCCAACCCCAATCCCTTCAGGCGGCCTTCCTGCGAGTAGTCACCATCGACCGCCATATAGAACCCGCCCGCAGTCCAGCGTACCGCCCCGATGCTGCCATTAAAGCGCAGTTCCTGGGAAATCTGTTCGGAGCGCTGATCAGCGAAGTAATGGTAAAATTCGCCAGGCTGCAGATCGGTGTCTTCCGCGTAGGAAACCTTGATCTTTGTAAAGTCGGTAATCGAACTGATGGTCGTATCGCCGACATTCCAGGTCAGGGTTGCCGTCGCACCACGGTTGTCAACATCATGAAAGCTGACCGGGTCAAGCGTCACCTTGAAATAGCCATTGCCGGCATTGGTGAACCCAAAGAAGTCGGGCAGGCCCGGCGTCAACACGCCGGTGCCATAGGCGCCGGTCGGCCGGGCGG
>JAIXTS010000188.1 GCA_027483805.1 Azospirillum sp.
AGGTTTCCATCGCCGCTTCCGACCAGTACATCGCCGGTGATTACGCCGACACCATCACCGTCACCATCGCCGCCAAGTAAGCGGCCGGGGACCTTCTCCCCCCTCTCTCTTCGTCGGGCGGTACCAGCCTGCTCCCCCGTCCGGGAAACCGGACGGGGGCTTTTTAATGTAGACCGACGGTCACATTTTATGACCGGTGGTGCTGGGGGCGACAGTCGCAGCACCGCTCTCTCGCATTTTAGGTAATTTTGCGATAAGCTCTCGACCCTGAAATGACCGGGCCCAGCGCCCCCGGTACGGAGAGACTGACCATGGCGGCATGGCAAACGAACATGGTGAAGACGGGCGCGCAGGCGGCCCGGCTGAACGCCGTCGAAATCGTCGCCATCGCCCGTGCCAATCTGGGCCTGGTGGTCGCAGAGACGGGATCGCTGGACTTCGTGCGCGAGGTGAACAGCATCGCCGAAGGGGTGAACAGCTCTCTCTACACGCCTGAAAACGACACAGCCAGCAACGTGCTGGCCGCCATCCGCCATGAACTGACCACGCCCCGGGCCGTGGGTGACAATTGGCTGATCGCCGGCGCCTATGCCGGGTCAGCCGGTACCGACTGGCTGGGCAGCGCCCGCGCGGGGGATGAGGTTCGGTTCAACTGGACGCCGTCCGCCACCGGCACCCCGCGGGCGCATACGTTCATCGTGTCCGGCGTGGATCGCACAGGGGGCACGGCCACCCGGCTGGATACGACCGGCCGCAATGGCGTGGTTGCGGAAACCGTGGTGACGGCGGCGGATTTCCTGGCGACCGCCCCCACGGAACTGATCGTCTATCGGCTGCGTACAGAATTTGACACACGCAGCGGCACGGTGGGCAATGACACGCTGAATGCGGTGGCCGGCAGCAACGGGGCCCTGCTGGATGGCGGGTCGGGCAATGACAATCTGACCGGGGGTGCTCATGCCGACATGCTGATCGGCGGCCTGGGCAACGATACTTTGCAGGGCGGCGCGGGGTCCGACTTCCTGCGCGGCGGCAGCGGCAATGACCTGATGGTCGGCGGGGCCGGGTCCGACAATTATGAGGTCGATTCGATCACGGACCGGATCGTGGAGAATGCCGGCGAAGGCACCGACAATATCTTCACCATGGTAAATTACAGCCTGCCCGACAATGTCGAAAATCTCGTCATCTTCTCGGTGGCCAGCCTGACCGGCACGGGCAACGCGCTCGATAATGTTTTGATCGGGTTTAATGGCAATGACACGCTGAATGGCGGGGCCGGCAACGACACGCTGGAGGGCGGGCTGGGCAACGACCTGCTGAATGGCGGCACCGGGGCTGACCTGATGACGGGCGGGGCCGGCAATGACATCTATCTTGTCGATAATCTCGCCGACCGCGTGGCGGAAGGTCTGGCGGCCGGCACCGACGAGGTGCGGACCAGTCTGGACAGTTATACGCTGGGCGCCAATCTCGAAGGGCTGACCTATACCGGCACCGGGGGTTTCAACGGGCGCGGCAATATGCTGGGTAACAGGCTGACCAGCGGGGCCGGGGCCGACACGCTGGATGGCGGGACGGGCAATGACACGATGGTCGGCGGGGCCGGCAACGACACTTACATCGTCGATGCCACCGGCGACATCATCACCGAAGGCGCCAATGGCGGCACCGATACGGTGCAGACCAGCCTGACCCGCTATGCGCTGGGCCAGGAGGTGGAGAATCTGGCCTTCACCGGCACAGGCGATTTTAACGCCACCGGCAATGCGCTGGCCAACATCATCACCGGTGGCAATGGCGATGACCGGCTGAATGGCGGCAATGGCAATGACACGCTGATCGCCGGGGCCGGCAATGACACGATCATCGGCAGCGTCGGTGTCGATGATCTGACGGGCGGCGCCGGACAGGACCTGTTTCAATTCGCGACCGCCATCGAAGGACGCGCCGCCGGTGGCATCACCGCCACCGGCATTGACCGTATCCGCGATCTCGATCTCGGCGCGGCCGGCGGTAATTTCAGTGACAGGATCGACCTGCCCGTCACGATACGCAGCATCGTGGAGGCGGAAACCACCATGGCCGGAGTCAGCCTGGCCGCCGCCATCAATCTGATGTTCGCCGCCAATGGCCCCCTGTCCAAAACCGCCACGGCCGGCATTTTCAGCTATGGCGAGGCCAAATATCTGATCGTCAGCGGCACCACGGCCGGATTCGCCCTCGGGGTCGATGATTTTGTCCTCAACATCACCGGCTATACCGGAACGCTGGATGTCGGTGACCTGATCTGACATCCGCGATAGGGGCGTAATTGCTGACAGCACGGCCCTGTGGATGCTATTCTGTCTTGTATCAATGCCTGGAAAGGCAATACCAGCGGCCACAATGTTTGACCGATGGTCCGGCGGCCCCTGCCGCCGCGCCGCCCCTGCTGCGGCGTCAAGCTGCGGATGCAGCGCCGGCACTTGAGGCCAACGAATGCTGAGAATGTGTTTCCGGCCAGCGGAAATAGATTTTAAGCGTGACCGCAAATCGACGGCATTCGGAGGGGGCGAAAGGCCTTCTCCGAATGCAACGGTTTTTCTGTTGCATCATGATGCATGACGCGCCAGAGCGACCGCCTGTTCGGAGTTGGCAGGCCTCTGCCTCTGAAACACACCCCATTTTTCCGGTGCACATTGTTGCA
Organism: Azospirillum sp.; assembly: GCA_027483805.1. GTDB lineage: Bacteria > Pseudomonadota > Alphaproteobacteria > Azospirillales > Azospirillaceae > Niveispirillum. The sequence goes on from JAIXTS010000188.1 coordinate 2,690, forward strand.
TTGGCCCGGAGTTACCTTCTTTCCAGCTCCGAATGCCTATGAACGGGCGGGCGCCCAGCCCCCCGCTTCATGCATGTTGACGGATCATATCCTATATCGGATGCTTTTGCTTCACCCCGATCCAAGGACAATGATCATGCGTTTTCTGCACTGGCTGGGCCGTCTGGTCCGGCTGCCCGCCCCCTACCCCGACCTGCCTTATGTCATCCTGCGCGATATGGATAGCGAGACCCGACATGCGCTGGAAGATACGTCGCGGCGTCATCGCCGGCCTTTTTCGTTCCGCATTCATCCGATCTCGGAACTGACGGAATATAGGGACAGATTGTTTCTTGCAACCTTCCCGTCCTTCGGCGATAAATCCTTCTGAACCCGTCCCGTCACCCCCCAGCCAAGAGGAGAATTTTCCATGGATAATCAGTTCAACCGCACCGGCACCCTGCGCGGGCATGCCCCGCGTGGTGCCGGCTTCGTAATGACCGCACGACAAATCCCTCTCAACCAACAAACGATTTTCCGAACAATTGAGGGCAGAGATGAGCTTCTTCATGTCGTTGGGCAGCGGCCCGAAATTCTTCTTTGAACTGACCGCGCGGCCCCATCGGGACGCCCCACGCACGCGCGGCTGCGAAGTCCGGCGCGAGAATGGCGAAACCCTGATCTGGCTTGGCCGCCTCCATGTGATTTATACGCCGGGCCGTTGGCGCCCG
>JAIXTS010000010.1 GCA_027483805.1 Azospirillum sp.
GGCACCCCCGTCCGGTCGATAGGACATGAAGATGAGATCCGGGCCGCCTGTGCCCGCATATCCATTGACCAATGCCCGAATCCCCATGTGCAAAGATTCCAAATTTCTTAGGTCGTAATTACATTATCGGTCAATGGTAAGTTAAGATTACTCTAATAAATATCTCATACAAATATAACCAGAAGAATTTACTCATAATATAGATGAAATATCGAAATGTACAATTTACTATATGAAAAATCTTGAGATTTTGTTTTGTAATTGAACTTTTCTATAATATAAAGTAAAAATACCTTTATTTCCGCAAATAACATCAAATTACATGAAAATAACTTCATTAAAATTAAATTGGATTTCCTTTTGAAAAAACGTCATTTTCATATAACTCCGTTTATTATTTCGCAGTAATCCATTGAATTCACTATAAATCATATTTAATGAAATATTATTTCGTCATTTTGTTTTTTATCATAGATAGGTTGACTTGCAAAACTCCACGCCATAGGAATCGGTTAATGCCGAATAAGCACCATTTTGAATACAATAGTGATAACAATCCTACTAGAGCGAGCAGACACAGCAATCAAAGCGATGTTTTCATGCATCAAACTCTTGATTGTTGGCAACCGATCAATGCACCGAACCTTCCCGGGTTTCCGTCGGTAGCCAAGGCCATCCTTCCGCATAGCAAGGGTCACCAATGAAGCTGCCGACAATGCCACCAGCCCTTTCCAATCTGCGCCTGCCAGCCCCGATCGCCGCGATTGCCGGTATCCTGTTGATGGCGGGTCTATTGGGACTGGCCATCATGCGCTGGGGCAACAGGCTACCCCCGGCCATTCTATGGTCCGGTATGGCCGTCCTGTTGATTGTGCTGATCATCTGGCTGGTGTTTCGCGGCTGGCCATGGTGGCGGGAACGGCAATTTCTGCGGCAGTTCAAACAGGATTTTGGCGGCGTTGCCGGTACGGCAGACAAAGAACCCCGCCGGGACCTGACCATCGCCGCTGAAGAAGCGGTGGCAACCTTGAATGGCCTCGACCGCAGCACGGCCGCTCGTTTGCCCTGGCTGTTTGTGCTGGGCGATATGGTGGCGGCGCGGGCGGCCTTGTCCCATGCAACACGCGAAGGCTCGCTCCCCCCTCCAGATCACGCCACCCATCCTGGTCGGCTCTGGCACCATTGGTATCTTGCTTCGGGCGTGGCTGTAGAGATATCAGACCGTTTCATCTGCCCACGCACAGAGGCGGCTACGCGGCGGCTCTGGCTGCATGCGTTGTTGACTGCCAATCGCCTGCGCCCGCACATGCCGTTGCACGGCCTGGTGCTGCTGATCCCGGTTGACCTTTTGTTGCCCGGTACCGATCACAGGCAGCAGGAGCGACTGATCGACCTGCGTCGCATGATTGACGAGATCTTGCGCACACTTTCGGTCGACATCCCGCTTTACGTGCTGATATCCGGCATCGATCGGCTGGAGGGCGGAGAGAGCTTCCTGCGACTGCTGCCGGAAGCGACCCGCAATCAGGCCGTCGGCCATTGTTTTGCCGACCAAACGCCGCCCGACAGGGCCCTGGCGGAATGGCAAACGGCCTTCGACAGCTTATGCACCACCCTTTACCGGCTGCAGCTGGGCTTGCTGTCGGCGACCAGCGTGCCGGCCGACCGTCAGGCGATCCATACGTTCCTTGTGCGGGTGGAGCGGCTGCGTGAACCGTTGGCAGCCTTCCTGAAGGCGCTGTTCGATAGCGGGGCTGTGCAGTTACAGCGCACGGCACGGCCGCGCGGCATCTATCTGTTGGGCGGCGACCGGCAACCTGCCTTCGCCGATGACCTGTTCAGAACCGTGATCCCCCGGGATGCGGCCTTGGCCCGGTGCACAGGCGGCGCGCGAAAACGGGGACGGCGTCTGGCCCTGGCGACAGCCGGTGCTGCCCTGGCCATGTCCGCCCTCGTCACGGCGGGCATCGTCTGGCCTGTCGGAAAGCTGGACGACGCACGCCAGCGGGCGATGCAGGCCTGTCTGGCCGATGGTGGGGCCAGTACCCTCGCGGGGTTGACCGATTGCGCAGACCAGATTGCCCGCTTTGACGATCTGGCCAACAGCCAGCCATTCGGCAGCCGCAAGGCCCGCGCCGACATGGATGCGCTGCGCACTGTCTGGTCCGCAGCCTGGAAGGCGGCCGTGGCCGATGGCCTTTACGGCGCCATGAAGCAGGATATCGACCATGATTTCGGTGTGCGGCTTGCGGTGCTGGAGCAATTGTCATTGCTGGATGCCTGCACCGGCAATCAGGGGCAGCGCTGCACCGATGCTGCGACCGCCGCCGTTCAGACGCGCGTGCGCCTGCACGACATGGGCACCGGCAACGACAAGATGCTGGCCACGCACCTGTCCTATCTGGCCTGGCAGTCCCGAACGGACCGGTTGGCGGCGTATGAGCGGCTGCAGGCACTGCGGGCGGCGGGCTGGACAGTAACGCCGCCCAGCATTGCCGACCTGCTGCACTGGGCCAACGGGCTTGGCCAACCGCGCTCTCTATCCCGCTTCTGGGACCGACCGGGCGAGGAGGATAACCGCCCTCTGGGCGCCGCCTTCACGGCGGAGGCATGGAACAAGGGCGTGAGGCCGGCGTTCGACCTGATCGCCGCCCAATCAGGCAATCCGGACCTTGCAGTGCGGCTGCTTCGGGAGTTCCATCAGGCGCGGCAGGAGGACTGGGCCGGCTTCCTGGCCCGTTTCGGGGATGGGGTCGGCTTATGGGCCAAGGACAATGCGGGCCTGAAAAACCTGTTGGCCAGCCGCAACCGCCATCCGTTTGAAACCTTGTGGAAGGAACTGCAGGCTTCTGTTCTGTCGACCACACCGGATGACCAATTGCGGCCCTGGGCCCGCGTGATGAAGGAAGCGCTCTCGACCCAATGGCCACAGGCGGTCGGGCGGTTGCTCCCGGTCGGTGCCAGCCTGGCACAGGCGACGGACAACCAGACCGGTTATGATCTGGCAAGTGACGCTTTCCTGGCAACCGGCAGCCCGGGCGCCCATGCCAGCCAGCCCCTTTGGCTGACCTTGGAGCAGTTCCGCCCCTTGCGTGACCAGTTGGGTCCCGATGCCGGCCAGGAGGATCACGCAGCCCTGAATGCCCTGGAAGCCGCCCCGCGTACCCTGCTCTGGGTGGCGATGCAGGATGCAGCTGCCCGCATCAATGACGAATGGTCGACCAGCATCCTGGCGCGTACCCGGTCGCAGCCGCCGGCACCGGCATCAGCCCTGCTGGAAGGGACACAAGGCGATGTGGCAACCTTCGTCAGGACGTGGCTGTCCCCTTTCCTTACGCCCGACAGTCTGCGGCCACGCAAGACCATCGGGCTGGAAATGTCCATCGACCCGGCTTTTGCGGCCTTCGCCGATCAGATGCGCCAGCCGGGAGCACCGCAAGGACCCCTGCCCATCGGCACCCTGTCTGTTTCCGGGGCGACCCGCATCGGTGCCATCATGGAGGGGCCGCTGGGCACCCAGGTGGAGGTACTTTGCCAAGGGAGTGTATTCGCGGCAACCTCCCCGGGGACAACGCTGCCGCGCCGCGTCAACCTGTTGGGTCAACGCGGCGACTGCCGGGAAGTGCACGTGACCGTTTCGCTGCCCACGGAACTGGGGCAGGGAGAGGCGTTGCTGATCACCCGGTCCTGGACAGGTGAGAACGCCCTTGAGCAGTTTGCCCGCGAGTTTGAAAAGGGCCGGCAGGATTTCCGCCTTTCATCCTTCAAGCAGAGGATGACGGCCGCCGCCAGCCAGCGACTGCGGGAGGTGGCCGGCGGAGACGATGCCTTGGTCACGGTCATGGCGGATATTCACCTGACAGCGATCGGCCGCGGTGAACCGTCCAGCAGCAGGGCGATCCCGTCCCGCGTCCTGCAACCGGTCCTGTGACGGAGGCCCGCGATGAGGCTCAGGCACTTTTTCTGCGACTTCATTGAATATGGCCTCTCGATCGACAGTTCATTCGATCGGCAAGGTCAGCCGCCACCCTATGGGGAGGTGATCTTCGAACTGTCACGCCTGCTGACCCAGGCGGAGGATGGCGCCCTGCGGGCCGGATATCTGCCAAAGGAGGTGGAACTGGCAGCGGAGGCCGTTGTCGGCTGGATCGATGAACGGCTGGCGAAACGCGGCATGGGGTTTGGTGAAACATCCTTGCAGAAGCGCCGTTTCAATAAACATACGGCCGGCAACCGTTTCTACACCAACCTTGACGAGTTGCCGCCCGACGCGGACGAACTGCGCGAGGTGTTTTTCCTGGTTCTGTCCCTGGGTTTCGAGGGACAGTATGAAGGATATGCTGACCGTCAGGGCACCTTTGGACGGCTGCTGGATGGCGTCGAACAGCAACTGCGGGTCCGTCCTGTCACAGCACAGACCTTCGCCCGGGACCGGCTGACGCCGCAGCCTTATGACATGACGGCCCCAGCGCCTGTCCCCCCTCCATCCAGTCCGCGGGCGCTGCTGCTCGTCCTTCTCACCCTGGCCCTGCTTTTGCCTGTGGCGGCTCTGTTGTGGGCGGGTCAGGTCCCGGCATTGCCGGCCCTGACCGTGGCACTGGACCCCAGACCGCCGCTGAAACAACTGGTACGGCAGTTCGATTGCGCCGATCTGTCGCTGGAAATCGGGCAGGGGGACAGGCCGCCGGTCAGCCTTACCGGCTATGTCCGGTCGGCGGAACATCGCGACCGGTTGCTGCGCGAAGCTGCACAGATCGCCGGCGTTGGCGAAGTCACCGCCCGCGTCGATGTCCATGCCTGGCCCTTCTGCGAACTGTTGCAGATCATCAAGCCTTACGGCCCCGCGGCCATGCCGGGGCGCCAGCCGATCAGCGTCGACACGGCCAACCGTCTGCGCCGGCTGCGGGACGGCGACATCCTGGACCTGCGCGTGAGCCTGCCCGAAATGGCCGGCTTTCCCGCCTTGATCTATGTGACCGCTACCGGAACGATCCAGCAGATCTATCCCAACAAGGCCGGACAAGCAGAACCGCGCGGCAACGGGTTCGTGCTGGAGCCGGACGGCATTCTGGCAAAGCCAGCCACCTTCAACATCGAATGCCCGTTCGGGGAAGAGATGGTGATTGCGCTGTTGAGTCCACAGCCCCTGTTTCAGGCGAACAGCCGGGAACCAGCGATTACCATCATGACACTGCCTGAACTGCGCCGGACCCTTGAAACACGCAGTGCGGCCGGACAGCCGGTTTTCGCCAACCACATCTTCCTGACGACAGAGGCCGGGCCCAGGGCAAGCAATGCCGAACAAGCCTGCCGGCCTGACTGACACCATCCGAAGCGATCAACGCGCGACCAGGAGAACCCAATGATCCGGCCCGAAATCCGCCCCCTATACTGGAACCAGGGATTGTTCCTGACGCCACAGCATTTCCAGTTGCTGGAAGGGCGACAGGATTTGCTCCGGCTGCATTTCCATCATCTGGCCGGTCCCTGTGGCTGGGGCCTTCGCCGTTTGGTGCTGAACAATGATTCCCTGGCGCACGGTACCATCGAGATCATGGCCTGTGAGGCCTTGTTCAGGGGCGGTACCTATCTGCGGGCGGGAACAGACGGCCCGGTCAATGCCGTTCTGAAATCCAGAAACTGCCAGCAACTGGCCCGCAGCGTCACGCGCCCCGTACAGCTGTTCCTCGCCATTCCGACCCTGTCCGGCACCGGTGCCAACGTCGAAGCATCGGGCCGGGCGGGCGAACCACGGCGGCGCTTCGACCTGACCCGGGAAACACGGCTGGACCAGTTGGACCCGCAGGGTGTGGATGTGGAGGTGACCCTTCTTTCACTGACGCCGCAGATTGTCCTGGACACCGACCCTGGGTTCCAATCGCTGTCCGATGGGCATGAACTGCTGAAGCTGGGAGAATTGAACCCGCAGGAGGGTGGCTTCAACCTGTCGGCCGAGCATATTCCCCCCTGTCTGGCCCTGGACGCCGTGGCGGGACTGCATGATCAGGTGGATAGGCTGCGCAATGTGCTTTACCACCGCGCCCTTGAATTTGCAGAGCTGAAACGGGAGCGGGTACTGCGCGGCACCGCATCCAGTCCCCAGGATGTCTATCGCAGCATCATCCTGCACATCCTGAACCGTCATGCCGTCACCCTGCGCGCACTGGCGGAGGCGCCATGGACCCACCCTGCCGCCGCATATCAGGCCTTGCTGACCATCGTGGCGGAACTTTCCAGCTTTTCCGATGAGTATAACCTGGATGGTGCGCCGGAAACCGGCGAGGGCGCCGGACTTCCTCCCTATGATCATGAACGGATCGGCCTGTGCATCCGGGAAGCCGGTGCCCGCATCCGCGCCATGGTCAAGCGCCTGTCGATGGGGTCGGAGACAGCCATCCCGCTGGAGTTCAACGGGGAATTCTACACGGCCGACATCCCTGCACGCTTCTTCGAAGGTCGGGAAAATCAGTATTACCTGATGATCGAAAGCAATTTCGCCGGCGAAAGGCTGGAACGGGAATTGATGGATACCGGCAAACTGACCAGCCGGGGCGAGATGCCGAAAGTCCGCAAGCTGGCCCTTTTTGGCCTGCGGATTGAATATCTGCGCATCGCGCCGGCTGACCTGCCGATGCGGTCGATCCGGCACGCCTATTTCCGTATCGACACGTCATCCCCGCATTGGGGACTGGTGCGCGATGAACAGAACCTCGCGCTCTACTTCACCGCCCTGCGGCCGGATGAAACGAATGTAAAGCTGATCCGCACCACGGCCGGCTGACATTGCGTGTGCCCACGGGGTGGGCCGACAGAGGAAGGTGGTCATGGGAGGACCTAATCGGCTGATGGAGTTGCTGGCGCTGCGCAACAGCGTCGCCGATCCGCCCGAAAACCATTTCCTGGTGATCGATGCTGCGCGGGATCCGTCGATCTTCGAATTTCTGCACGACAACCAGGACGAATTGACCGTTCAGAGCCTGTATAAGGGGGATGCCGCATCGGCACTGGCGGAAGTGGCGCCTTATCTGATGGCCTTGGCGGGGGCGGAGACGGCACCGGCCCGACGGTTCCTGGACGAGGGCTGGGGCAAGGCCCGGTACATCCTGTTGTGCACGACCGTGGCATTCGACGATCTGCGGCTGCATCTACGCAAGCTGACATTCGCCCAGATGCCGGACGGCGCCGCCGTGCTGTTCCGCTTTTATGATCCGCGTGTCACCCGCATTTTCCTGCCCACCTGCGACAGGACACAGCTGGCCCGCTTCTTTGGCCCCGTCACGCGCATCATCACTGAAGCCGCCGATCCATCACAGGCTCTCTGGTTCGATTTCACCGGTGAGATGCTCGAAACGGGGATAGTGGACCTCGATTGAACCCTGCGTTTGTTATGACAGGAGAGTGAGATGCCGCCTGCCGCCCGTCTGACCGACATGCACACCTGCCCCATGGTCACCGGTCTGGTGCCTCATGTGGGGGGGCCTGTCGCGGGACCCTGTGTACCAACCGTGATGATCGGGTTTCTGCCGGCCGCCGTGGTGGGCGACACCTGCGTTTGCGTGGGACCACCCGACACGATCGCCATGGGGTCCCCGACAGTCCGGATCGGCAACAAACCGGCTGCCCGTCTTGGCGATACCACGGTCCATGGCGGCGTGATCATCGTGGGTTGCCCCACGGTGATCATCGGTTGACTGCGCGAAACCCCGCGCACTCAACCAAACTGCGCTGATTTATGCGCACAACCATCTGAAAATCATTCTGAATGACCAAAGAAAACAGCCCTATTTCGTCATCAGTAAAGTCACAAAAATTGGCACACGGGTTGCAGACAGGGAAAATGAAGTTTTCTGCAGTATTTATCCACCAGGAGGACTAGAGCATGCCCGTACCCGGCTATCTTACCATTAATGGCACCAAGCAAGGGAATATTTCCCAGGGCGCCTTCACCGCTGACAGTGTCGGCAATATCTGGGTGGAAGGACATGAGGATGAGTGCCTGGTCCAGGCATTCACCAATGGGGTCGTACAACCCCGCGATCCGCAGAGCGGCCAGCCGACGGGCACCCGCGTTCACAAGCCGGCCACCTTCACCAAGGTGTTCGACAAGGCTTCGCCCCTGCTGTGGCAGGCGCTGTGCGCGGGCGAGATCTTGCAGCTGGAGCTGAAATTCTATCGCACGGCCCAGACCGGCCAGCAGGAACATTATTTCAGCATCAAGTGGACGGACTGTACCCTTGTCGATGGTCAGGGATTTTTCCCCAACTGCCTCGACCCCGCCAACAGCAACTTCACCCATATGGAAGACTGGTCTTTCGTCTATCGCAAGGTCGAATGGACGCATGAAAAGGCCGGCACGACCGGGTCCGACGATTGGCGCAAGCCGATGACCGCCTGATCAAGGCTGTCCATGGGGCCGGGCGGGGACACTTCGCCGCCCGGCAAACCCATATCGACCCAGCTTTTCCACCAGGCTTCGGCGTGAAATGCCCAGAAGGCTGGCCGCTACCGTCTGGTTACCGCCGGTTTCCTGCAGCCTTGCGGCAATCATCCAGGCCTCAAACCGTTCAACCGCATCCTTCAGCGGCCCTTCGGGAACAACGGGGCCAGTGACACCGGCCGACAGGGCCTGGCGGAGCTCCGCAGGGAACAGATCCAGGCCGATACGCTGCCCCTCGTCACACAGCAGCAGTGCCCGTTCAATGATGTTGCGCAGTTCCCGGACATTTCCGGGAAAGGCGTACCGGATCAGTGCCTCCATCGCATCGGGGGTCAGGCCGGGCGACAGCCGACCATGCTGGCGCGCCGCCTCGACCAGAAAATGCTCCGCCAATCGTGGGATATCCTCTGTGCGTTCACGCAGGGGCGGCAGGCGAATGGGAAAGACATTCAACCGGTAAAAAAGGTCCTCGCGAAACTCTCCCCGGGCAATACGGTCCTTCAGGTCGACATTGGTGGCGGCAACGACGCGGACATCGACCCTCTCCGCCCTTGTCGCCCCCACCGCGCGCACTTCGTTCTCCTGGAGAAGCCGCAGCAGCTTGGCCTGCAACGCGAGCGGCATGTCCCCGATCTCGTCCAGAAACAAGGTGCCATTATGGGCGGACTGCACCAGGCCCTGCTTGTCTGTGACCGCACCGGTAAAGGCACCCCGGCGATAACCGAACAGCTCGCTTTCCAGCAGGTTTTCGGGCAATGCCGCGCAATTCTGCGCCACAAAGGGACCGTTGGCGCGGGGGCTGGCACGGTGAATGGCGCTGGCAAACACTTCCTTGCCGGTTCCCGTCTCCCCCAGGATCAGGACCGTGACACGGGTGGAAGCGACCTTGCGCACCAGTGACAGGGACGCCCGCAAGGCGGGACTGTCGCCCAAGATGCCGGACTGGGCCGTCGTGCCGGCAATGGCATGGCGCAGACGCTGGTTCTCCACATCCAGTTCCTGGTTGCGGCGGCCCAATGCCGCGATCAGTGACTGGTTCTGGTCGATCAATCGGCGATTGGACAATGTCACGGCCGCCTGCGACGCGAAGGCCGATAAAAGACGGTCCGGCAGCAACCCGTCCGGCATGTCGGCCACATGCAGAACCCCGACCGTCACCCCTTCATGATCCCGCAATGGCATGGCCATGATCGCCCCCGTACGCTGTCCCCGCCGGCGGTCCCGGGCATGCTCGTCCGTAAAGTCAAAACCACTATAGGCGTAGATATCCGGCACCTTCAGGATACGGCCCATGGCGGCGGCATAGGCATAGGGATTGGTCAGGTTGGGTGCGCCCCCAAGATAGATGGCCACCGGCCCCGCCTGCCCGTCGGGCCCCTGCGCCAGGGGCAGGAGGTTCTGCTTGGTGACATCAAGCCCATAGATACGGCCATCCTGGGCACCGGTCAGACGCAGGGCCGCCGACAGGATGCGGCCCAACAAGGATGGCAGGCTGCGTTCCGCCGACAGCGCAGCGCTCAGTTCCACAAACAGGTCGACGGTCGCTGCCGCATCCAGGGAGAGAGGAAGCTCATCGGGCATCGGGCAGGTCAGCCGAAACTGATGCTGAAACCACCCTCGCCATCCAGCCCGACATGCAGCGCGTCGGGCACACCACCCTCGCTGAGCCGGCCCAGGATGTCGGACGAGACGCGGGGCAGCAGGGCGCGGCCGATGATATGGTCAATGTTCCGCGCGCCGGTTTCCACCTCGGTGCAGCGCCGGGCGATCTCATCGACCACATGCTCCTCATAGCTGAACCGGATACGATGCCCCTGTGCCAGGCGTTTGCCGATCGCGTCCAGCTTCAGCCGGGTGATCTGTGCCAGACTGTCGCCCCGCAATGGCAGATAGGGAACAATGGTCATGCGGGCCAACAAGGCCGGCTTGAAATGCCGGGACAGGATGGGCCGGATGGTCTCCACGATCTCTTCATGCCCCGGTTTCTGCGGCTGCTGGCCGATACGGGTCAGGGCATCGGTGGCCAGATTGCTGGTCAGGAACATCGCCGTGTTCCGGCAATCGATAACCCGCCCCTCACCATCCGACAAGGTCCCCTTGTCAAACACCTGATAGAACAGGTTCAGCACTTCCAGATCGGCTTTCTCCACCTCGTCAAGCAGCACCACCGAATAGGGGCGCTGGCGGATAGCCTCGGTGAGCACCCCACCCTCACCATATCCGACATAGCCGGGGGGGGAGCCGACAAGCCGGGAGATGGTGTGTTTCTCCTGGAATTCCGACATGTTGATGGAACACATGAAGCGGTCGCCACCGAACAGCAGATCGGCCACGGCCGTGGCTGTTTCCGTCTTCCCCACCCCGCTGGGACCGACCAGCAGGAACACACCCATGGGGGCATTGGGATTGCCGATACCGGCCTTGGCGGACTGGATACCCTGTGCCACGGCGGCGATGGCCGGTTCCTGGCCCTTGATGCGCTTCAGCAGGTTGTTTTCCAGCGCCAGGATGGAAGCGGCCTCGTCCCTGACCATGCTTCCCACCGGGATGCCGGTCCAGTCGGCCACCACCTGCCCCACCACCTCCGGCGTCACCTCGTGATGGACCAGCGGTTCCCTCCCCTGCACCGTTTTCAATTCCATGTCCAGGCGGCGCAGTTCGGCCAGCATGTCGGCGTCGGGCTCTTTGCCCGCTGCCGCGTCCGTGACTGTCCGGCGCAGCGTCACCAGCCGATCGGTTATGGCCTTTTCCCGCTGCCAGCGCTCGGCCACCTCTGCGGCCTTCGCCCTGGCCGATGCGATCTCGCTGTCGATCTCCGCGATGCGGGGCAACGGCGCATCCTCTGCGTGCCGATCACGCAGAAGGGCCTCTCTTTCCCGCTCCAGCACACCAACAGCGCGTTCCTGTTCCTCCAGTGCCGTCGGCTTGGTGCCAAGGCTGAGCTTCACCCGCGCGCCGGCGGTGTCAATCAGGTCCACGGCCTTGTCAGGCAACTGCCGGCCCGACAGGTAACGCGCCGACAGCCGGGCGGCAGCAATCACTGCGGCATCGCGGATATGGACACCATGCGCCTTTTCATAGGCGGGGCGCAGGCCCCGGATAATGGTGACGGCGTCCTCCACCGATGGCTCATCCAGTTTGACCAGTTCAAACCGGCGGGTGAGAGCGGGGTCCTTCTCAAAATATTTCTTGTATTCGCTCCAGGTGGTGGCCGCGATGGTGCGCAACTCACCCCGCGCCAGCGCCGGTTTCAACAGATTGGCCGCATCGCCGCCGCCCGCCTGACCACCGGCCCCGACCAGAGTATGCGCCTCGTCGATAAACAAGATGACGGGCTGCACAGAGGCCTTGACCTCCTCCACCACCTTTTTCAGCCTGTTTTCGAACTCCCCCTTCATGCCGGCTCCGGCTTGCAGAAGGCCCATATCCAGACCACGCAGGCTGACATTCTTCAGAAAATCCGGCACATCGCCCTGGGTGATACGCAGCGCCAGGCCCTCCACCACGGCCGTCTTGCCAACACCGGGATCACCAACGCAGATCGGATTGTTTTTCCGCCGCCGTCCCAGAACGTCGATCATCTGCTTGATCTCCCGGTCGCGGCAAAAGACAGGGTCGATCCGACCCAGGCGGGCCTGCTCTGTAAAGTCGGTGGTGAACCGGGACAGTGCGCTGCCACCCGCGGGCACCTTGGCGCGCCCATCGCTGTCAACGGATGATCCGGCCGGTGCCGCCACCTCCGTCTCCTTGGAAAAGGCAAACAGCTTGGGCAGGTCGGCACGCAATTGTTCCAGCCGCAGCGGCAACAGGAATTCGAACCACGGGCTGTCGCCATGCCGCAGCGGACTGGCGAGCAGGGCCGCCAGCAAGGCCCCCGACCGGATCTGCCCCTCCCCCAGGTCAATGGATGCGATCAGCCAGGCATCCCCGAACCAGTCCTTGAGATGGGGAGAATAGGCGGGGCGGTCGCCATTGCCACGGCGCAGTCCGTCCAGCGCCCGGTTCAGCAGGGCGGCGAAGCGGCCCGTATCCATCCCGGCCTGACGCAGAGCCAGGGGCAGGTCGTTGTGCGGATCCTCCAGCAGGGGGACCAGCATATGTTCGGCTGTCAGTTCGTAATGCCCGCGCGTCACCGCGCTGGTCGCCCCGGATTCCAGGGCCCGGCGGGTCACGGGGTTAAGCCTTGTCAGCAGACGACGGAAATCAAGCGGGATCATAAACCGCAACCCCCGAGCCTATTCGAGATAGGCGCATACGCTATCATAAGGAGCATATAGCGCAACACAATCTAGTTAATA
>JAIXTS010000263.1 GCA_027483805.1 Azospirillum sp.
CATCGCGTTGGCAGACGAACGCTCGCCGGGTTTTACCCGGACCCAATCGCGTTTCGGTGCATTCGGTTGGCGATTCATGAAGTTGCCCTTGCGCCCTTCTGTTGGATGCCGTTGCCGGCGGAACACCGTTCCCGTGATGGCCGGGGCCACCCCATGCCTACAGCTGGGGTTTATACCCCAAAGGCATAGGTTCGACTATCCACCATCGGACAAGTATACAAAATTTTATCTATTCCTCCTACCTTGATCTTCCACCGCTTCACGTCGAACCGCAAGATGATCGGTCGCATATATGCCGAAGTGACGGCCCGATATTGGGTCCGATCAGTCAACGGCCTGATTAGGCGGGAAAATCAGGAGGGTGGCTGGGGCGCCAGGATTCGAACCTGGGAATGGCGGTACCAAAAACCGCTGCCTTACCGCTTGGCGACGCCCCAACACCGGCCCTACTCGGGCGGGCGGCACCATAGTCAGTTTGATTGCGGTGTGCAATAGGGTCGCGCAGCCTTCAACAACGCTTTCGTCCGGCGCCTTGGATATGGCGAACACAAGCGGTCATGCTAATGTGAGGCCCAGCCCCCCATCCCTAGTGTCGGAAAGACCGGCAGGCGCCGGAATTGTCGAGAATGCCGATAAAAGCCCCCGCGGCCGTGATGCGCCGAATCGCCTGGTCCTTGTTGTTGCCGCTGCTGCTGGTCGGAGCGGCCCCGCCATCGTCCGCGCAAGTGGCCGAGCCCAACAAGCCGACGGTGCAGAAGCCGACTAAACCCACCGTAAAGAAGCCGGTGGCGGAGAAGCCGGCAAAGGCAGCCACTCCTGCCAAGTCGAAGCGGAAAGCCGCGGCCGCCGCTGGCGGGGCTGCTGTCGCGGGCGGCGGGGCTGCCGCCCTGGCAGCGGGCACGCAGGTGGCGCCGGCACTACCGGCCAATGCCGATCCTGAATTGAAGGTGCTGGAGGCGAAAGCACGGGAGGGTGATGTCGAATCGCAAGTGAGCCTGGCTGATGCCCTGACCTCCCAGACGCCGACCAGTGCCGTTGACATGCGCCGCGCGCTGTACTGGTACGGGCAGGCGGCGTCGAAGGGCGACGCCGATGCCGCCTGGACCCTGGCTGAACTGTTCCGGGGCGATCTGGGCATTCCCGATGACATGGAGCAGGCGGCCGGCTGGTACCGGAAGGCGGCTGAAATGGGCCATGCGGAAGCGGCATTCGATCTGGGCCTGCTTTATACGGAGGGCTATGGCCTCGAGCGCGACACCAGCGAGGCGGCACGCTGGTTCCAGCAGGCGGCCGATGCGGGCGTGGCGCGCGCCCTTTACATGCTGGGCACACTCTATGAGCAGGGCGTGGACGGTGCCGCGGATTTGGAGGCGGCGCGCGCCTGGTACCGGCAGGCCCAACAAGCCGGCGACGCGGGTGCCAGCCAAGCGTTGCGGCGGCTGGAGGCCGGCGGACGCAACGTGCAGGTAGCGGCAGGCCCGCCAGCCGGCATGCTGGGCGGTCCACCCGGCAGCGCCAGCATCCGCCGGTCCACCGTGTCGGGCAATCTGGGCGCCCGCGATGAGGAGGATGGGGCCGAGGATGACAGAACTGAACCGCCGAACCGCACCGCCACGATCAGCGGTGCCGCCGCGGGCGACCGACCCATCCCGGTTGATCAGGCCGGCCTGCGGGAGATCCAGACCCGTCTGGTCAAGCTTGGTATTCACAAGGGCAAGGCCGACGGCTTTCTGGGCAAACGCACGGTCGCCTCTATTCGAGCCTATCAGAAATCCGTGGGTCTGCCTTCCGATGGCAAGCCCACCCAGGCCCTGCTTCACCGTCTGCGGCAGGGCTGACACTGGCTGGGTGCGGACATAAACGGACAGGCAGTCAGGACGCGGAAAGCATGGTGGGCGGCAGGCGATGGACCATGAGGCGGATAGTGCGTATCGCGGCGGTGACCGTGGCCGGGCTGTTCGGCTTTTCCATCCTGTGGGTGCTGGCCTATGCCATTTGGCCTGTGCCTGGCACGCCTCTGATGGTCATCCGCGCCATCGACGGCGATGGCTGGCGCCATAAGTGGCGCTCCCTGGAGGAGATCAGCCCGCATCTTGTGCGGGCCGTCATCGCGGCAGAGGACAGCCGTTTCTGTGATCATATGGGCGTGGACCTGGACGCCGTGGAAAAGGCCTTGGAGCGTAACCAGAGTGGCCAGCGCCTGCGCGGCGGCAGCACCATCAGCCAGCAGGTGGCCAAGAACGCCTTCCTCTGGCCCGATCGGTCCTGGCTGCGCAAGGGCGTGGAACTCTGGTTCACCCTGCTGGTGGAAAGTTTCTGGTCCAAGAAACGGATTCTGGAAGTTTATCTGAACATTGTCGAATGGGCACCGGGCACCTATGGCGCGGAAGCGGCGGCGCGGGCCTGGTTCGGCAAGGGGGCTGATGATCTTTCTCCCCGCGAAGCCGCCTTGCTGGCGGCCATCCTGCCCAATCCGCAGAAATGGAAGGCAAACCCGCCCGGTCGCTATGTCGCGTCACGCGGTGGGGTGCTGCAACAGCGCATGGAGATCGTGCGCCGCGACGCCCTGGATGCCTGCGTCAGATAGACATCAACCCGTGTCACCCCGACGGGAAAGCCATTGGCCCAGCCGATCACGCTCCGCCGCGGACACATCATAGAAAGCCGCGCCCAACCCGCCATGGCGGCGCCAGGCGACGACCGCATCGCCGGCAATATCCGTCCCGTCCAGCGACAGGACAAAGCTGAACCTGTCCTGCGGGTTCAGCAGGCCACGATAACCCACGACACACATGCCGGCGCCATTGACCTCTGTCACCGCCAGCGCCTGTTCGTTCACCAGCGCCGACACGCCCGCCAGGGGCGGATAGGTCTGTGGCCGGCGGCGAAACAGCTTGGCCAGCCACCGGCGCAGCGACGGCATCGCCGCGACGGGGCGGGGCAAACCGGCAGGGGCCTGAGCGGTCGCAATCATGGGACAAGCCTGTGGAGAAGCTGTGGGCAAGCTGTGGGCAAACCCAGAATCGCATGAAATTCCGCCGGTTGAACAGTGCCGCCAAAGGCCACACACCAAAGGCGTAGGTTATTCGCCAACACCCTGGCGATTTGACTAGGCCGGCGCGCTGTCACACATTAACCGCCCCATGCCGAGCGGAGATGCCCCATGCCCGACGCCCTGCCCATCGCCGACCTGGCCGACCGCGTGCGCGGCGGTGACCGCCGTGCGCTGGCCCAGGCCATCACGCTGGTGGAAAGCACGCGTGCCGATCATCGTGAACAGGCCGAAGCCCTGCTGGCCACGCTGCTGCCCCATAGCGGCAACGGGGTGCGGGTGGGCATTTCCGGGGTGCCGGGCGTGGGAAAATCCACCTTCATCGAGGCGTTCGGCCTGCATGTCATCGACCGTGGTCACAAGGTGGCCGTGCTGGCCATCGACCCGACCAGCCAGCGGACCGGCGGGTCCATCCTGGGCGACAAGACCCGCATGGAATTGCTGTCGCGCGATGCCCGCGCCTTTATCCGCCCCTCCCCGGCGGGCAGTACCCTGGGCGGCGTGGCCCGCCGCACGCGGGAGGCCATGCTGCTGGTGGAGGCGGCGGGGTTCGATGTGGTGATTGTGGAAACGGTGGGTGTAGGCCAGTCGGAAACGGCCGTGGCCGACATGGTCGACCTGTTCCTGCTGCTGCTGCCGCCGGCGGGTGGGGACGAGCTGCAGGGCATCAAGAAGGGCATTGTCGAGCTGGCCGACATCATCGTCGTCAACAAGGCCGACGGCGACTTGGCCAATGCGGCCCGCCATGCAGAGGCGGAATATCGCCACGCCCTGGCGTTGCTCCGCCCCGTCAACAGCAACTGGTCTGTGCCGGTTCTGTCCTGTTCAGCGCTGAACAAGGCTGGAATCGACGGCATCTGGGAACGGATCGGGGATTATCGGCGCATTCTGGGTGCTGATGGTTCAATCAACTGCCGGCGGGCCGATCAGGCGCGGGCCTGGATGTGGAACGAGATCCGGGAAAATCTGATCGCCGCCTTCCAGCGTGACCCTGCCGTCCGGACCGAACTGCCGGGGCTTGAACAGGCGACCGCCGCCGGCAGCGTCACGCCGGGGGCGGCGGCCCGACGGCTGCTGCACCTGTTCCGCCAGGCAGGTCGTTGATCTCGATCCGGATTTCCACGCGATCGGCAATGACCAGACTGGCCAGGCCGGGCCGCATGCCGAAATCACTGCGTTTGATGCTGGCGGTGGCGATGGCCCGATGATCCCCAAGCGCCACGTCCAGATCCACCGGCCGGGTGACCCCGCGCAGCGTCAACTCACCCGATACCCGCCCCGTATGCGGCCCGGTCCGTGCCGCGCGTTGACCGATAAAGCGCATGGCGGGATATCGGGCTGTGGCGAAGAAATCCTCGCCCTGCAGGTCACGGTCGCGCCGGGGGCTGCCCGTATCAACGCTGCCCGTGCCAAGGGTGACATCAATCCCCCCCAATTCGTCGGTCTCAGGATCAAAAGTGAAACTGCCGGCGATATCGGTGAACCGACCCGTCGCCTTCGCCACCAGCAGATAGCGGATGGAAAAGCCGACCTGCGTATTGGCGGGACTGACCGCCTGGGTCTGCGGTGCCGCCAGCGCGGGCAGGGGCACAAACAGGGCGACGACCAGAAGCAGACGATTGATCATGATGATACTCCGGATGGGTCCGAAGTGATGACGTCGCCAGTATGGCATGACCGCTTGCATCGGGGGAATGCAGGGCCAACGCCCACCCGTCACCCCGCCCGCACTTTGGCCACAAATTGCGCCACCTGACGGTTCAACGCGTCGCTTTCACCGACCAGATCGTTGGCGGCACTCAGCACATCGCCGGCCATACTGCCGGTCTCGGCCGCAGCGCGCGTCACCTCTCCGATGGTGGCGCTGACATTCTGGGTACCGGTGGCCGCCTGGGCAACGGAACTGGCAATCTCCCGCGTGGCCGCCCCCTGTTCCTCCACCGCGGTGGCGATGGTAGAGACGATGCCGCTGATCTTGTCGATGGTACCACCCACACCCCGGATGGCATCGGCGGCATTGCCGGCGGCGGACTGCATCGCGGCGATCTGGCTGCCGATTTCCTCCGTCGCCTTGGCTGTCTGGGTGGCCAAGGCCTTAACCTCCGACGCGACCACCGCAAAGCCCTTGCCGGCATCACCGGCGCGGGCCGCCTCGATCGTGGCATTCAGGGCCAGAAGATTGGTCTGGCTGGCAATGTCCCCGATCAGGCGCACGATTTCACCGATGCGCTGCGCCGCATCCACCAGCCCGGTCACGGTATTGTTCGATCGTTCCGCCTCAGCAACCGCATCATGGGCGATGGTGGCGCTTTCCGCCACGCGACGGGAGATTTCATTGATCGACGCCGTCAACTGCTCAGCCGCGGCGGCAACGGTGTTGACATTCTCTGCCGCCTGTTCCGCCGCGCTGGCAACGGCTTCGGACTGGCGGTTGGTTTCGTCCGCGACACTGTTCAAACCTTGCGCCGTGCCGCGCATTCGGTCGGCCGCACCGCCGACGGCGCTGACCACGGCGTTCATGCTGCTTTCAAAATCATCGGCCAACCGGACCATGGCCTGACGCTTGTCAGTCTCGACCCGTTCTTCCAGGGCGGCCTGCTCATCCCGCATCTTTTCCGCCTCAAGCATGCGCTTTTGAAACACGGACAGGGCGCGGGCGGTCGACCCGATTTCATCCCGGCGATCACCACCCGATACGGTGACAGACAAGTCGCCGTCAGCCACCCTGGTCATGGTGCTGACGATGCGGCGCAGCGGGCGGGAAATACCGGCCATGCCCATGGCGATGCCCAACGCCAGCACCACTGCCGTGCCGGACAGACCAACGATCAGCGTCACGGCCAACGCGCGGTCGAATCGGCTCTGGGCCGCCAACTTGCCGGCATCCAGCTTGGCCTGCACGTCCCCTGTTGTGACCTCCAGCTTGTCCAGAACGTCCGTCAGCTTGATATCGAAACGATCGACCAGCACGGCCGCCGCCTGATCACCCTTACCATTCAGGGCCAGTTGACGGGCCTGTTCCACGATATCCAGCATCCGGCGCGTATCCTCGCGGATCGCATCGATATCAGTCTTGCGTTCCGGCAGAATCTTTTCCACCCCGTCGAGATGAACCGCCAACTCGTCGCGCTTCAGCGCAATCTCATCCTGCATGCTTTCCAGGATGAAGCTGTCCGACTCCGCCACCATCGTATAGCCCAGGCGTCCTAAGTCGGTCGCGGTCTCCCGCGCTGACAGAATGGCCTTGGCCCGTTCCGACCGGTCCAGCATGCCGCGATACTCGTCGCCGACCACTTCCATCTGTGAGAGGGCGTAGAGCGATGTGCCGATGGCCAGTACGCCCATCAACAGCAATGGCAGGACCAGCTTCCACACAATGGGAAGATTCTTCAGCGCGTTCATGGTGCCTCCCGACACTTTCTTGTGGTCACCCGTCCTGAACCGGCTTTGGGCGCCTATTTTGTTTTCTTTCACTCTAGCTGGCTTTCGATAGTCAAGCCAAGAGGTCGCCGGCCCGAAAACAGCAATTTCCTGTCTTTATCAAGGGATGTGACAGAAGCGTGACGCTGTTTCGATGGTGTGGACTTTGTTTTTTCAAGTCATATATTTGAATTGATTTTTAGTTAATGTGATTATTTATTGTACGTGCGCAGGTAAAATCACCCAGACCGGAGGGTGAAAACATCCGACTGGCAAGAAGTTTGAGGACGGGCATCAAATGAAAACATCATGTTTTGGCTGGCTAAGTGGAACTTCAATGCGCCTTCCGTAAACGTCATGTGCGCTTGTCATCTGCGTAAGCTGGCGAGTTTGACATGCGACTGCCACATAATAGACATGAAAAAAGGGACATCACCTGCGTGATGCCCCTTCCTTCAATCACCCCGATGCTGATCGACGGGATCAGCCGCGCAGGCTGGCCCCTGTTGCTTTGGTGACAGCGGCCACGACCTTGGCGGCAACAGCCTCGATCTCCACATCCGTCAGGGTCTTGTCCACGGGTTGCAGCGTGACAGTCAGGGCCACAGACTTGAAGCCGGGCTCGACACCCTTGCCTTCATAGATGTCGAACAGGCTGACATCGCTGATCAGGGCCTTGTCGGCGCCTTTGGCGGCCTTCAACAGCTTGTCGCTGTCGGTGCTGCTGGCAACCAGGAACGCGAAGTCGCGCTCCACGGGCTGGAACGGTGACAGGACCAGCAGCGGCTTAGCGGTACCGCCCTTTTTCTTGGGCGCCGGAACGGCATCCAGGAAAAGTTCGAACGCCACCACCGGGCCGGACACGTCCAGTGCTTCCAGCAGGGCCGGATGCACCTCGCCAAAGCGGCCCAGGACAGTCGGGCCCAGGCGCAGCACACCCGACCGACCCGGATGGTACCAGCCCGGCGCATCGCGGGTGACCTGAAGATTCGCGACTGGTGCGCCGGCCGCCTCCAGGATCGCCAGCGCATCGCCCTTGGCGTCGAAGGCATCCACCGGACGCTCGCCCTTGGACCAGTTGCGGGGTACGGAAGCACCGGCGCGCACGCCGGCCACCACCAGGTCCTGGCCCTTCTCCGATCCGTCGCGGAAGGCAGGGCCGACCTCGAACAGGCCGACATCCTTGAAGCCCTTGGCGGCGTTGCGACCGGCAGCCGGCACCAGAGTGCCAAGGATGGACGGGCGCATGACGGCCAGATCG
>JAIXTS010000249.1 GCA_027483805.1 Azospirillum sp.
ACCGGCAAGGGACGCCAGCGGCGCCAGATCGGCCAGCCGGAAATAATTGTCCTGCCGTTCGGCGTTCATCATGGCCGACCGCCAGCAGATGCCAACCTTCAACCCGCCCCCCAACGCCGTCAGCCGGTCCTGCCAGCCGGCCAGCAGATCGGCACGCGGCGCAAGGTAGGAAACCGGCATCTGATCCCCAAGGCGGCGCCAGAGATGGCGTGCCACGTCGCCGGCCGCGACATGAAAATCGGCATCAGATGGATCGGCGGTCGGCGCGCGTACCGTCGATCCCGGAAAGGCCCGCGCGAACAGCGGGACCAGCCGGGCCTCCACCTCGATCACCAGATGACCGCACCGTTGGGCAAGCGCGTCATAAAGGCCGGCGAACATCAACTGGTCACCCAACCCCTGTTCCCCCCAGACCAGCAGCCACCGCCCCGCGATGTCCTGCCCCTGCCAGGGTGGGATCGACAGGGTGCGTCCACGGATGGCGGGATTGCCCCGGAACCGGGCCCCGTACCCGGTCCAGCCGCTGCTCAACCGCCCGTCGGCCAGTTCAAGACGGCCCAGATTGTAATGCGCGCTGGCCAGGCCCGGTGACAGGTCAAGCGCGTGGATAAAATGCTGGCGCGCCTCCTCCCGCCGGCCCACCGCCTCCGCCACCCGGCCCAGGCTGTTCCAGGCCTCCGCCTCGGCGGGGTCCAGCAGCAGGGCGGCGCGCAGTTCGGTTTCCGCGGCCTGCATGTCGCCCAGTTGCCGCAACGCGTCCCCCAGCCCGGCCTGCGTGGCGGCGTTGGCACCGCCCAGGGCCAAGGCCTGCCGAAACACGGTAACGGCCTGGGCCGGCTGGTTGTTCTCCTTCAGCACCACGGCCAGGTTGGCGTGGGCCACGGCGAAACGGCCATCAAAGGCGATGGCCCTCTGGTGCGCCTTCGACGCTTCCACCAGCCGGCCCTGCTGGCGCAGGGCGTTGCCCAGATTGGTCCAGGTGGTGGGGTCGGCCGGGCGCAACGCCAGGGCCTGGCGATAGGCGGCCTCCGCTGGTACGGGACGATCAAGTTCCTGCCGGAGATTGCCCAGATTGACCCAGGCGGCGGTATAGTCTGCCGCTGCCGCCACGGCCCGTTCCATGAACGGCTCCCCCTGTTCGGGCCTGCCCATCTGCTGCAAGGCCAGACCCATCAGGTGCAGCGCTTCCGGCGGCTCCCCTCCGCGGTCGATCAGGGCGCGATAGAAGGGCATGGCAGCCGCCGGATCCCCGCCCCGCTGCCGTTCGATGCCTTTGCCCAACCAACCCGACGGATCACCATCGGGCGTCGTGGGCAGCAGTTGCGACAGGGCCCGGACCAGGGCCGGCACCTGCAACGCGGGACGCTGCCCCACCGGCACGGAAAACACCCGCATGCCGGCAAACCAGGGACGAACCGCCGTTCCCAGGCGGCTCCAGTCTGCGTCACCCGACAGCCGCCAGACAGGCACACCCAGGGCGCCCGCCATCTCCCCCACGGCGGTCGCTACCGAAATGACAAGGTCAAGCCCCGCGGTCAGGGCCAGGGCCGTTTCCAGATCGTCGCGCAGATCGACCCCGTCCCAGCGGTGCAGCCGCACGCCATGCGCCTGTTCCAGCGCCTCGATCTCCGCCAGGGCACCATCATATTGCAGCGACACGACCTGTATGCCGGGAAGCCGCAGCAGCGGCAGCCAATCCGGCAATGCCGTGTAGAACGCTTCCCGGTCGGCGGTGCGCAACTGGCTGCGCCAGCAGAGCCCGACCCGCAATCCCGGCGGCAGGGCCGCAAGCCGGTCGCGCCACAGCGCGGCATGATCAGGGGCCGGCGTCAGAAAGGCGTCGCCCTGCCATGCGGTCAGCGTCGGGGCCATCAGCAAAGACAGGCTGCCCGCCGCCACCTGGCAATCCGCCGCCACCGCCGTGCCCTCGGCCAGCACGGTCGCAAAGGGGAAGCAGCGGGCGAAGATGGGAACCAGACGGGGTTCCGCCCACAGGGTGACGGTGCCCCCCAGGCCAGCCAGCCGGGCATAATGGCTGGCGAACATAAATTCATCGCCAAGCCCCTGTTCCCGCCAGATCAGCAGATGACGCCCCGCCAGCGGCTGACCGTCCCAGGCGGGAAGGACGGGGGGCTGCGCCCTTGCAACCTCCCCGCTGTCAAACCGCGCCTCGTGACCGGGCCAGCCGGCGGCCAGGTCGCCCAAGGACAGGGCCAGCAAACCATCATTGTAACGGGCGCGGGCATAGCCCGGCCGGATGGCCAAGGCGCGGGCCAGTGTCTGGCGCGCGGCCCGCCGGTCACCGGCCGCCGCCCGGACCATGGCCAGGTTGACGGCGGCCTCGGCATAGGTGGCGTCGATCGCCAGTGCCCGCTCCTGACAGGAAACGGCCTCATCCATCTGCCCCAGGGCGGCCAGGCAAAGCCCCAGATCGCTCCAGGCTTCCGGCATGTCGGGTGACAAAAGCTGTGCCTGCCGGTGGCTTTCCGCCGCTTCCCGGTATTGGCCCAGGTGACGCAGGGCCACCCCCAGATTGACCAGCGCGCGCGGATAGGCCGCCCGCAGGGCCAGGGCACGGCGATGCGATTTTTCCGCCTCCGGATAGCGGCGCAGTTCGACCTGCGTCGCCCCCAGATTGGTCCAGGCCTCCGCATAATCCGCCCGCTGGGCCAGGGCCTGACGGAAGGATTTCTCCGCATCCGCAAACAGGCCCAACGTCTTCAGGATGCTGCCACGGGTATTGTGGAAAATGGCGAAGTCGGGGTCCAGCGCCAGGGCCCGATCCACCAGCGGCAACGCCTCTGCCGGCCGCCCCGCCTGCAAAAGAACCTGGGAGAGAAGATGCAGGGCATCCACCTCCTGCGGATCAGCGGCCAGGATGGCGCGGTAGCCGGCCTCTGCCGCCGGTAGGTCACCGGCCTGGTGGTGTTCCAGCACCGTTTCCAATCTCGGGGGGGGCGACAGCAGTGAACCCGGCAAACGCAGGATCATCGCGAGATTACGCTGCATCACCGGCAGTGTGTCGCGGACAGCGGGTGACTGGAACAGCCGCATGGTCGGAAACCAGGGTTTGATCGCCGTACCCACACCACTCCAGTCCGGTGCGATCTGAAACCGCCAGACCGGAACCCCAAGGGCGCCGGCAATCTCCCCCACCGCCGTCGGGGCGGTGATCACCAGATCCAGCCCCGCGATCAGGGCCGCCGCCGTATCCAGATCATGGGTCAGGTCAAGATCGGGAAAATCATGCATCCCAACGCCATGCCGGGTGGCCAGATCGGCGATTTCCGCCCCCGCGCCATCATATTGCAGATTGACCGGCACGATGCCGGGCAGGGTCAGCAGCGGCAGCAATTCAGGCAGGCGAAGATAGACGAAGGAACGATCCCCGCTCATATCGCGTGAGCGCCAGCAGAAGCCCACGCGCAGCCCCGCCGGCAGTGCCGACAGGCGCTGGGCCATGGCCGCCATGCGGACTGGATCGGGACGCATCCAGGGTGTCTGATGGCTGAAGGCCGCCAGTGCGGGGCGCAACAGGCCGGGCAGGTCCCCCAGGGCGCAATGGAAATCGGCATCCCCTGGATTGACCGTCTCCGGCCGGGCCGCGACACCGGGAAAGGACCGGGTGATCAGGCCCGCCAGACGCGGATCACATTCCACGACGACCTCGGCGCCGGTGGCCTGCACCTCGCCGATCAGGCCCAGGAACAGGATTTCATCCCCGATCCCCTGTTCCCGCCAGAGCAGCAAACGGCGGCCCGACAGACGTTCTCCCTTCCATTGCGGGATGGCGAAATGGCGGTCTGGGGTCACCTGTCCCGCCGCGAACCGCGCCCGGTAATCCGACCAGCCGCCGGCCAGATCACCAAAACCAAGACGCAGATGCGCGCGGTTGGCGCGGGCCAGCAGATTGCCGGAATCGGCCTCCAACACCTTGTCCAGCAGGGCCAGTGCCTCCGGCGCGCGGCCCTGGATGACACGGATGCGCGACAGGTCGATCAGGGCCGGCGCATATCCTGGGACCAGCGACAGCGCCCGGTCCAATGCCGCCTCCCCACCCTGGACATCGTATGTCCTGAACAAGGCGTAACCCAGGTTTGCCCAGACCTCAACCCGGTCCGGATCAATGGCCTGCGCACAGCGCAGGGCCGACACGGCGTCGGTGAAACGATGCTGGCCGCGCAGGGCCGTCGCCATGTTCACCCAGCCGGACAGCAGATCCGGGTCGGCCGCAACCGCCGCCTTATGGGCGGTGATCGCTGCCTCATCCTGGCCGCGCGCCTGCCAGACCAAGCCCAGGGCATCATGGGCATGGGCCATGTCGGGATGCCGGGCCAGAACACTCTTCAAGATGCTCTCGGCCTTGTCCAGGTCACCCTGGTCGATACGGCACAGGGCCAGATTGACGGCGGTGATCGCATGATCCGGGCGGATCGCCAATGCCTGTTCATAGCGCAGGCAGGCTTCGCTATGTCGGCCCAGCAGGCGCAGGATACCGGCCAGACGCGACAGCAGCGGCGCATCATCCGGGCGCAATGCCGCCGCCTGTTCCAGCAAGGCCGCCGCCTCCGCCGGCCGGCCCTGGCGTGCCAGGTTCATCCCCTCGCCATGAAGTTGATCGACCGTGCCGGCGGTGATCGGGGATGGACGCAGCCGTTCCAGGTCACGCGCCATCCCTGTCAGGACTTCACCCCAGCCCCGTCCATCCGCGTTGATATAGCAGCGCATGGTGGCGTACCAGGGCCGCGCGGCGGTTCCAAGCCGTGTCCAGTCATCATGATTGCCGATACGCCAGACGGGCGTGCCCAATCCGCCGGCCAGTTCGGAAACCGAGGTCGATGCGGTGATCACCAGATCCAGCGCACCGATCAGGCCGGCAACACCGTCAATGTCATCGCGCAGATCGATGTCCGGGCGATGCAGGTCCAGGCCGGCCGGAAGGCTGGACGCCAATTCCGCAGCCGTTCCTGGCACATCCAGATCATATTGCAGCGGCACCCAGCGGATACCGGGAAGCGCGAACAGAGGCGCGAAATCGGCCAGATCGGGATAAAGCCCGCTTCGTTCAGCCGTCATCAGGCCGCTGCGCCAGCAAAAGCCGATGGTGAGCGCAGCTCCCCCCACGGCCAGAACCCCACGCCAATGCGCCACCTGTTCCGGATCGGCCTGCAGCCAGGGGGCACCGCTGAACCGGGACAGGCCGGGCCGGGCCAGTCCCGGCAGGCTGCCGGCCGCGATCTGGACATCGGCCGCCCCGGTGCTGCCGGTGGCCGCCACATGCAGATGGGGAAAGGACCGGGCGAACAAGGATACAAGCCGCGGCTCGCATTCCACCGTGACCGGCCCATCCAGGCCTTTCAGATCGGGGAATATGCTGGCAAACAGGATTTCATCCCCCAACCCCTGTTCCGGCCAGATCAGCAGGTGCCGGCCTTCCAGCATCTCACCCCGCCAGAATGGCAGGTCGAGATCGCGGTTCGCCTGCCGCTGCCGGGCGCGGAACCGCTCCGCATAGGCTGCCCAGCCCTGCTGCAACCGCCCCTGGGCCAGATGGTCGAGCGACAGGTTGAACTGCGCCACGGGCTGGTCCGGGTCCAGTTCCACCGCCCGGCGGAAAAGCTCAACCGCCCCCGGATCGCTGCGCCGGCGCAGCAAAGTTCCCAGATTGGCATGGGCGACCGCCAGATCGGGGCGGTGCTGCAACGCCGTTCGCTGACATTGCTCGGCTTCCGCGAAGCGGCCCAGTTCCAGCAGCGCGACACCCAGGTTGGACCAGGCGTCGGCGCGGACGGGGTCGGCCGCCAGCGCCCGGCGGGCCGCCTTCTCCGCTGCATCAGGCCGATTCTGCTCCAACAGGACGGCCGCAAGGTTGGACCAGGCGTCGACCAGCTTGGGATTGGCCGCCAGTGCGGCGCGGAAGGCACGTTCGGCCGCCGCGAACCGGCGAGCCTGCATCAGCATGCCGCCCAGATTGTTCTGGATCGCCGCCGATCCGGGGGCCGCCTCGGCGGCGGCCATCACCAGCCGCAACCCTTCCTGCCCTTCGCCCGACTGCCACAGGGCCAGGCCCAGCAACTGCGTGATCTCGGCATTTCCCGGCAGGATTTCGTGCAATTTCCGATAGCCGGTCACCGCACCCGGCAGATCACCACGCTGATGGCACGCCATGGCGGCATCCAGCAGGCTGGAGGGCGAGTCGGCTTTCGGCGGGTTATTCCGGTCCATTTCGGGCCTGTCTGGGGCGGGCTGCCGCCACCTTAGCCCAAGCCGCCCGCCGGAACCAACCCGGATGGTACCGGCGCAAAGCATCAATCTGCGGAAAGACTTAACCCCGCCTGTCAAACTGGCTAGCATGGGATATTGCCAGCCCGCCAGCGAACCGGAATCCGATGAGCACCGAGCCCACCCGCGCCCCCGCCCTGTTCAAGGGCGCGTCCATCCTGATCACCGGCGGCACCGGTTCATTTGGCCGGCAGTTCACCCGTTTCCTGCTGAAACATGGCAAGCCGCGCCGCGTGGTGATCTTCTCCCGCGATGAGTTCAAGCAATATGAAATGCAGCAGCAATTCGCGGACATGGACAACCGCGACGCGCTGCGCTTCTTCATCGGCGATGTCCGCGACCAGCAGCGCCTGTCGATGGCGATGCGGGAGATTGATTACTGCGTCCATGCCGCGGCCCTGAAACATGTGCCCACGGCGGAATACAATCCGATCGAATGTATCCGGACCAACATCAATGG
>JAIXTS010000345.1 GCA_027483805.1 Azospirillum sp.
ATCAGGTCCTTCAGCCGCTCGCACAGCTGGCGGCCGCGATATTCGGCCTGGCTGCGGTGGACAATCATCGACAGGGCGTCCACCGGCTCGGAATTCACCAGGATCGACATCTTGACCAGATCGCCCTCGCGATATTCCTCCAGCTGATAATCGAAGCTGGCGTAACCGCGGCTGATGGATTTCAGCCGGTCATAGAAATCGAACACCACCTCGTTCAGCGGCAGCTCATAGATGATCATCGCCCGGCCACCGACATAGGTCAGGTCCTTCTGGATGCCGCGCCGTTCGGTGCAGAGCGCCAGCACACCGCCCAGATATTCATCGGGCAGCATGATGGTGGCCTTGATCCACGGCTCCTGAATATGATCGATACGCACCACATCCGGCATGTCGGCCGGGTTGTGCATCTCGATCACCTTGCCGTCCGTCATGTGCATCTTATAGACGACTGACGGGGCCGTGGTGATCAGGTCCAGGTCGAATTCACGCTCCAGCCGCTCCTGGATGATCTCCAGATGCAGCAAGCCTAAGAAGCCGCAGCGGAAACCAAAGCCCAGTGCCGCCGAACTTTCCGTTTCATACTGGAAGCTGGCATCATTCAGCGCCAGCCTGCCCAGGCTGTCGCGCAGATGCTCAAACTCCGCCGCATCCGACGGGAACAGGCCACAGAAGACCACAGGGATCGACGGCTTGAACCCGGCCAGCGCGGCGGGCGCCAGACGGCGTTCCTCGGTGATCGTGTCACCCACCTTGGTGTCGCGGATATCCTTGATGGCGGCGGTGATGAACCCCATCTCGCCCGGCCCCAGCTTCTCCAGCGCGATCTTCTTAGGCGTGAAGATACCCACCCGGTCGAGCTCACGCGTGGCGCCGGTGGCCATGAAGCGGACCTTCTGGCCCAGCTTCAGCTCACCATTGACCACGCGGACCAGGATGACGACGCCCAGATAAGCGTCGTACCAGCTATCGACGATCAGGGCCTGCAACGGCGCCGTCGCATCCCCCTTGGGCGGCGGCAGGCGGGTGACAATGGCCTCCAGCACGCCTTCGATATTCAAACCGGTCTTGGCCGAGATTTCCACCGCGTCCGACGCATCCAGCCCGATCACATCCTCAATCTGCGCCTTGACGCGCGGTACATCGGCCGCCGGCAGGTCCACCTTGTTCAGGATGGGCACGATCTCGTGATTGGCATCCAGTGCCTGATAGACATTGGCCAGCGTCTGCGCCTCCACCCCCTGTGAAGCGTCCACCACCAGCAGCGATCCCTCACAGGCGGCAAGGCTGCGCGAGACCTCATAGGCGAAGTCGACATGGCCCGGCGTATCCATCAGGTTCAACTGATAGGTCTCGCCATCCTTGGCCGTATATTCCAGGCGCACGGTCTGCGCCTTGATGGTGATCCCGCGCTCCCGCTCGATATCCATATTATCGAGCAGCTGCGCCTTCATGTCCCGCGCCTCGATGGCGCCGCAGAACTCAATCAGACGGTCAGCCAGCGTCGACTTGCCATGGTCGATATGGGCGATGATGGAGAAGTTACGGATTTTCGACAGGTCGGTCATGGACTCAGCAGCGCCAGGAACAGAGGGTTGGGCGCGAAGATAGGGGGACAGGGGGCGGAAGGCAATGACCCTGCGGGCCGAGGCGTGGCAGGGGTGGTGTGCGGTGCGGTGGGAGCGGTGATTCGGGGTGAATGTCCGGGGGTGCCGCCTTGGAAACCGGTGACAGACATAATGGCGTATTCACGAGAATCCGACCCACTTATAATAGGTAATGCAGTCGTATGTGATGGCTTAAATCGACCAGATCTCTCTATTTTTCTCTTGATAGATGATCTTTGCAATGGCTTCATACGATGAAATACCCAACGCACCCGTCAGAGGTGCCGGGGAAAATTAAAATCGCGTTATGGGCAGTTGCATGGCAGTTACGTTTCGACCCATACCGGCTTTTGCCGGGCAGGTGAGGCCGATACCGCTCGGCCTCAATAATCGCGGCTGGGGATCCGTTACCCTTCTGTTGGCAGCATCTCTGTCGGCGACTTTGATTTTCGCCAGCACCGCGTCCTATGCCCGCAAGGAAAGGGTCACTGGGTATCTTGTGCCGCAAGACGGCCTGGCGCGGGTCGCATCGCCGAGGCCCGGCATTGTGTCAGCACTGATGGTGTCTGATGGTGACCTCGTGGCGGCGGGGGACCCACTGTTTGTTGTGGACACGAGCCACGCGCTGCAAGGTGGTGGCATATTGAGCGACGCCATAAAGGCGGGGTTACAGGAACAAGCCGCATTGATTGATGACCAAATCGCGGTCGAACAATCGCGGCTGAAGTCTGACGAATCCCGGCTTTCAGCACGGATTTCCGGCCTTCGGGCGGAAATCCCCAGTCTTGAAACCCAGCGCACGCTTCAGGCAGAGCGCGTAGCGGTAACCGAAGCCAGATTGCAAGCATTGGGCACGTTGCGCACAAAGGGATATGTATCAGAAGCGGAATACCGCGCGCGTGAAGAAGCGCACTTGAGCCAGAGACAGGGTTTAGCAGCAATTGATCAACAGATTGCCACTTTATCTGCTGAATTGGCGCAGGCGCGTATCGACCGTGAGCGCATCCCGTTAGACAGTAAAGACCGCCTGTCACGGCTGATGGCGAGTCATACCGAGGTTAATCAGCGTATGGCTGAAGTGAGCGCTCAAGGTGGGCAGCTCATACGTGCCCCAATGTCGGGACGAGTAACCAATATCCAGATGAGTATTGGTCATCACCTTGATCCATTAAAACCGACTCTAACCGTCGTGCCAATTAATTCCAATTTATCCGCAGAGCTATTTGTTCCTAGCCGAGCCATCGGCTTTGTCAAGCCGGGGCAAAAGGTAAGATTAATGTTCGACGCCTTCCCTTACCAACATTTCGGCTCATACGATGGCGTGGTGGAGACGGTATCGGAAACCGTTTTGGCATCTGAGGATGTAGCTGGCCCTGTTCGGCCCAGAGAACCCAGCTATCGTGTTGTTGTTGCTTTGGCCCGGCAGAACGTTAACGCATTTGGAGGCTTGGTGCCGTTACAGCCAGATATGGTGACACAGGCTGATATTACATTGGAAAAGCGAAGCTTATTAAGATGGATACTAACGCCACTATTTTATAATAAATGAAACACTGTCCATTGAATGGATTTTACTTCTTATTATTTAGTTCCTTTTAAGCCTGCCTGGTAAGGAACCTCCACAGGCACTTTGCCTGTGGGGTAATGTGCCCGCCCGATGTTACAGCATCGGGCGGGCCGACAATAGAGAGCGATACAGAACATGCAGACTATTGCCGTGGAAAGAAACCATAGCTCGGTTTTGGCACCGATGGAAGGCGCTAGCGCTCCCGCCCAACTCAGTGAGCGCGAGATGGAAGCTGTCGCAGGCGGCCTAATAATCGCTCCATTTATAATCGCATATTCCTATGCTGGAGCCAAAGGCTTGGGCTACGCAATTGGCTTTTCTGCCGGCGCCCTCGCGGCGGCCGTAGCTCTGACGGACTGAAATATCAATCGTGGAGACGCAAATGAACTGCATGACCCAAACTTTCGACGAACCATCCGTACTCGACATCAACCAATTGGATGAGGTTGGTGGTGGGGCATTCTTCGTGCCCTTTATGATTGGGCTCGGAAAGGGCTTCCTCGCCGGTAGCGGGGCCGTGGGGGCAGGCGCGGCAATTCTCGATGTAATGAACATCGCCGATCTGATGTGAGTATACGGGGGCTGGCTTGCCAGCCCCCACCCACCCTTAATCACTCTATCGTCAGCAGAGGCAACAATGACCGGTTCATTCTGGACCTTGTTTCGCAAAGTGATAACTGAAACCGATTTCGAAGGTAATTGGCCCGCTCAGAGAATACTCTGTGCTATTTTCGCGCTGTTACCAGTTTGCGCATTCATTGCTTCGAAGATTTCTGGCGTAGACACAACAGAAAGTATCGGTGCATTTCCCAATGCCGTACTCATAATAATTGCACAGATATTCGCCTTAGTGGCTGCCATAATTTACCATCGTTTTGGAGAATACAGAAATATTTCTTATTGTCCCAGCGTTGTGATATGGACATTTGTCGGTTTCCGGAATAATCCAGATGAGCCATTTTTGCTTGTCGTATGTATCATCATGCTGATTTATATGGCTGCCCTGATCGCGGCCACAATGACGAGAGCTCAAAGGTGAAGCGGCTTGGCGGCGATACTCTGCTGGCGCGAATGACAGAAATCCTGGGCTGTTGGGCCAACGGTAAACTCTACTCCACTCGTTGAATGCGAGATGGAAGCCGTCGCGGGCGGCTTGATCTTCGCACCAATCATTATCGCCTATTCTTATACTGCGGCTAAAGGGGCTATCGCCACCGCCGGCTTCATGGCTGGCGCTGGCTGGGAGCTGTACCAATATCTCGACAAGAATTGAATGAGGAGAAGTAGAATGTTGCCACTCCAGGAATTGGAAGAAGCAGATCTCATGGAGGTTTCAGGCGGCCCGCTTCCGGCTGCTGCTGTTTACGTCGCATATTTCTTTGGTGGCTTCAGCGCTGGCAGAGCTGCCATGGAATTGGCTACCGAAGTGTATGACATGATTAAGTCGTGAAGCTTAGCTATGGTGTTCGATCTCCGCCAGAGATCGAACACCACTTTCAATGGAGAAAAAAATGATCGTTAAGAAAATAAAGGAAAAATTTCTCGAATTCTCCTATGAGTTCGTTGACATGTCAATGGACAACGACATTTACAAAGCATTTTCTCACACAATCTCAATATTTTTTATTTTACTTAGCATATTGATATCAGTACTATTGATAGCTGGATCAATACCAGGGTCAAATTACATCATGATCAGGTTGACAACTTTAATAGTTGGTGGAATAATTACAGCAATTATGTCATTCAATTACGATAAGATAGGCATGTTCAAGGCTTCCGCATCATCACCTATAGCTATCGTTCTTTTCTTCAACGTTTGGGATCTTGGGGTTACCTCCAACAAATCGCTTATAGCCGTCTGCATATTCTCGTCTCTGCTTGCACTGAGCCTCATTGCATCGAAGAAGAAGCAAATTCCATAAATAGTTTGGCACAGTGGGAACGGCAATGAACTTTCTTTGGAGGACATTGGAACCTATCCTCCAATCCGAAGCCACCGAATGCGGCCTCGCCTGCCTCGCCATGGTGGCCAACCACCATGGATATGAGGCAGATCTGCCCGCGCTACGCCGTCGTTTCTCCATTTCCCTGAAGGGAACGACGATGAAGACCATCCTGCTGATGGCCCAGAAGCTGGGCTTCAGCGGGCGGGGATTGCGGCTGGAACCGACGCAGATCAAAGACCTGAAACTGCCCGCCATCCTGCATTGGGACATGAACCATTTTGTGGTGCTGGCCAAGGTGAGGGGCGACAGGCTCACCATCCTGGACCCGGCCATGGGCGAACGCCGGATGTCGCTGGCGGAGGTGGGGCAGCATTTCACCGGCGTAGCCCTGGAACTGACGCCCACCTCCGCGTTCGAGAAACGCCAGGAGCGTTCCCACCTGCCGCTGTCCTCCCTTTGGGGGCGGGTCCATGGTATGAAGGTGGCGTTGGCACAGGCGCTGGTCCTGTCCGTCGTTCTGCAACTCTTCGTCGTCGCCAGCCCGTTCTATATGCAGATCGCCGTGGATGAGGCGGTGTTGAAGGGCGATGATGGCTTGATGCTGGCGCTGGCCATCGGGTTCGGCCTGTTCACCATCGTCAAGCTGGTGGCCGACTGGTTGCGGTCGCGCGTGCTGCTGGTGCTGGGCGGGCTGGTCAATCATCAGATGGGCACCAACCTGTTCCACCACCTGCTGCGCCTGCCGCTGGATTGGTTTGAAAAACGCCATATCGGCGATCTGGTCAGCCGGTTTGGCTCCACCCGCCCCATCCAGGACCTGATCACCAATGGCTTGGTGGCGGCGCTGGTCGATGGGGTGATGGCCATCGTCACCCTGGTGATGATTTTCATCTACAGCGCCAAGCTGGCCGCCATCGTGCTGGTCGCCCTGGTGCTCTATACCGCCCTGCGCCTCATCTCATACCGCCTGCTGCGCCAGCGGGAGGAGGAGGTGATCGCCGCATCCGCCAAGGAACAATCCAGTTTCATCGAGAGTGCGCGCGCCATCCAGACCATCAAGATTTTCGGGCATGAAACGGAGCGCGAGGCGACCTGGCAGAATCGTTATGGCAGCGTCATCACCCGTGGCATCGGGCTGGGCCAGTTGAATATCGGCTTCAGCAGCGCCAATGGCCTGATCTATGGGTTGGAGAATATCGTTACCGTCTATGTCGGCGCCATGCTGGCCATGGAGAACCAGATCACCATCGGCATGCTCTATGCCTTCATGAGCTATAAGGGTCAGTTTCTGGACAAGGCGACCAAGCTGCTGGAAACCGTTATCCAGTACCGGATGCTGGATTTGCACCTGGACCGCATCGCCGATATCGCGCTCACTGACAAGGAAAAGGGGCTGGAGAGCGACGCCACCGACCCGCTGATCCCGCATGAGCTGAAAGGCGGCGTTTCGCTGAAGGGTGTGTCCTATCGCTATGCGGAGACGGAACCCGACGTGATCAGCGGCATTGATCTGGAGGTGGCGCCCGGCGAATTTATCGCCATCACCGGCCCGTCGGGCGGGGGCAAGACCACGTTGCTGAAGGTCATGCTGGGCCTGTTCCGCCCCACGGCTGGGGAAGTGCTGTTCGACGGCGTGCCCGCCGACCATATCGGCCCCGTGGCGCTGCGGTCACAGATTGGGGTGGTGATGCAGGATGATCAGTTACTGACCGGGTCCCTGGCCGAAAACATCACCTTCTTCGAGGCCTCGCCCGACCTGATGCTTATGCGCCAATGCGCCGCCATGGCCGGCCTGGATGCCGAGATCATGGCCATGCCGATGAATTACAACACCCTGGTGGGGGAGATGGGCACCGGCCTGTCGGGTGGGCAGAAGCAACGCCTGCTGCTGGCCCGGGCGCTGTATCGCCGGCCCCGCATCCTGATCATGGATGAAGGCACCAGCCATCTGGACGTCGCCAAGGAGCGGGAGGTGAATCAGCACATATCCGCGCTGGGCATCACCCGCATCACCATCGCCCACCGCCCCGAAACCATCGCGGCGGCGGGACGCGTACTGGTGCTGGAGGGTGGCCGGCTGCATGAAGGACCGACCAGCAGAATGGCTGCGGAATAGGACGGCGATTTTTCTGAACACCCCTGTCGGCGCGCGGCATACTTCCCCGTCCTATGAGGATGAAGGGGGGGCCCGATCATGCTGTACGCCATTCTGTGCTATAATGAGGAAGATTATGTCGGCGCCTGGACGCCGGAAGAAGACGCCATCGTCATGGACCGGCTGGGCAAGGTGCAGCAGGGCTGGGCGGTGAACGGCAAGCTGGGTCCCGTCGCCCGCCTGATGCCGACCAGCGCCGCCGCCACCCTGCGCAAGGGCAAGGAGGAGCCGCTGATCCTGGATGGTCCGTTTGCGGAGACCAAGGAACAGCTTCTGGGCTTCTACATTGTCGATTGTGAGGGGCTGGAGGAGGCGCTGGACAAGGCGCGGGAGCTGGCCAGGGCCAATCCAGGCAAGGGGTCCTATGAAATCCGGCCCGTGGCCCTTTTCATGCCGGGGGGACCGCTGTCGCCATGAGCACGGATACAGGCTGGATCAACGCCGCTCTGGCGGCGGCCCGGCCACAGGCGGTGGGGGCGCTGCTGCGCTATTTCCGCGACCTGGACCTGGCCGAGGAAGCGTTTCAGGAGGCGGCGATGCGCGCCCTGTCCGCCTGGCCGAAGAACGGGCCGCCGCGCGACACCGCCGCCTGGCTGATCATGGTCGGCCGCAATGCCGGCATCGACCAGACCCGCCTGCGCGCCCGCCAGGTCGCCCTGCCCGAGGATGACGCGCCTTTGTCCGACCTGTCGGACCGGGAGGCCGTCATGGTGGGAAAGCTGGACGAGGCCGATTACCGAGACGATGTCCTGCGCCTTCTGTTCATCTGCTGCCACCCGGACCTGCCGGCCACACAGCAGATTGCCCTGGCGCTGCGTATCGTATCGGGCCTGTCGGTGAAGCAGATTGCCCGTGCCTTCCTGGTGGGTGACAGCGCCATGGAACAGCGCATCACCCGCGCCAAGGCCCGCATCGCCAGCAACCCGGTACCGTTCGAGGCGCCGGGCGCCGCCGACCGGCCGGAACGGCTGGGCCCTGTGGCCGCCATGGTTTATCTGGTGTTCAATGAAGGCTATTCCGCCAGTGCCGACGAACAGCCGGCCCGCGCACCGCTGTGTGAGGAGGCGATCCGCCTGGGCCGGCTGCTGCTGCGCCTGTTCCCGGCCGAACCGGAAATGATGGGTCTGCTGGCCCTGATGCTGTTGCAGCATGCCCGCCGCCCCGCCCGTTTCGCCCCTGACGGGTCGGTGATCCTGCTGGAAGATCAGGACCGGACCCTGTGGCATCGGCCCGCCATCCATGAGGGGCTGGCCCTGATCGACAAGTCCATCCGCCACCGCCGTCCCGGCCCCTATCAGGCTCAGGCCGCCATAGCCGCCTTGCATGCCCGCGCGCAAACAGCGGCCCAGACCGATTGGGAACAGATCGACCTGCTCTATGCCGGCCTGGAACAGATGCAGCCGTCCCCCATCGTCACCCTGAACCGGTCGGTAGCCGTAGCCAAGCGGCATGGGGCGGCGGCGGCGCTGGCCATGATCGATCCGCTGGCCGACCGGCTGTCCGGCTATTTCCATTTCCACGGCGCGCGCGGGGCGTTCCTCAGCCAGTTGGGTGACAATGACGCCGCCCGCGCGGCCTTCACCCGCGCCATCGCCCTGGCCCACAGCCCGGCGGAGGCCGCCCATATCCGCCAGCACCTGGACCGGTTGATGGACAATCCATCGGGTTCCTGACCACGATTGCGGGAGATTGCATAAGGACAACCATGGCAGTGACAACCATGGCAGTGGTCGGACACGAAACATGTACGGGGGCAGGACGGACAGGGTGATTGCCGCCCCCCGACCTCCTGCAAAGCCCCATCAGCAACCGCCACCCGGAGCCATATGGCCGGGTGGCGGCGTACAACCGCTAAAGCACCCTAGAATCCGCCTTGATCGATCAGGTCAAGGTGGATTGAAAGAACATCCGGAACCCTGGATCAATCCCTGAGCGCCAACCTGCTCAAGAATTGAAGGCATCCAGCTTTGCCATATAGATACTGCCGGTTCCCTTTTTCTTATAGAAAATATAGAGATTGCCTCCATAGGACACTGCCGACGGTGACACATCCGTGGTCAAGCCATCATTGGCATAGAGACTTGGATTGATCGTGACTTCCGACCAGACTTTATCCTCCCGTGCGCCCTGCCATTTCCAGTTCGAACTGTTGAGTTGTTTACCCACCGTATCCGGAGCATCGGCATAGGAAATGAAGATACCGCTGTTACCAAAGCTGGAATAGGCAACAAATCCTCTGATATCCACCTTATAGGCTGACTTATTACTGACCAGTGCTCCCGAAACCGGACGAAATGTCAGCGGTGTGAAATCCGTTCCAGAAACCTGATCGTGACAAGTCATCTGTGTATCGCCATACCAACTATACACATCGCTATAGGAATATCCAAGGTAGATACCCGATGCGCTTGTGGGCCCCGTATCCCCGCGGTAGGCCAGAATGCACAAGCTACCGTTACTATATGTGCTTGGCGCCTGCGCTGTGCGACCGGGATAAGTTCCTGAACGATGGTCTTTTTTTATTGAATGATCCCCAGTCCAAACCCAACTCCCATTGATCTCTGAATAGTATGAACCATACATCTGGTCAGAAGACTGACCTTTATAAATTGTGTACAGAACTGATGAAATAAAAGAAGCGGTCGGCGGATCATTAGTCTGTGCGTTCAATATAGCTGACTTATTTTCAAATGTACTTCCATTACTACTTGCGGCATAAATATTATTTCCGTTCAGACCGCCATAGATAATCCATATTTGATTATTGAAAACAGTAACAGCCGGAGAAAATTTTGACATACAATCTAAACCCTGTGATTGATTCTCCACACGAACAACTGAACCATTTACAGTACCCACCGAAGTGCTGGAATCTCGACGGACCACCCTTATTCTGTCAGTGGCAAGATCCCGGAAAACACAATACAAAAGGTTAGACTGGCCATTTCCGCTAGAATAACTCGTTATAAAAGGAGCAGAATCCGTGAATACTCTTCCTGATGGCAGAGTTATCTGATTAGTATCTGCATAGGCCGCCGTCATTTCGATCCCCTCTGCTGGTTGATTAGTCCGGTACGCAATCTCCAGGCAATCGAATCCGGCGCCTTAGCCGAAATGCGGAATTACCTATCAAGAGAGCACTTTTAGGTCGCGATCGGTCATATACCATTCACGACGATAAATTGCTACATTTTTATCGATGTTCAATCCATTCCTGGGATCGCCCATTCGGATGCGGGCAAGTTCGTCCCTGCCCGGTCCATCCGGACCGGTTAATGGACAATCCATCGGGTTCCTGAAAAATTTCCGTGCGGGCTGTCGGAACTGGGGGAGGCCGACGGTCCTTATGACCATAGGCAACCGGTCAATCGACCGAAACGGGGGAAATCACCATGTCTGACGCACCAGACTATAAGCACAATGTTCCCGGTGTTACGCCGCACCTGATGGTGGACGGTGCCCGCAAGGCCATCGATTTCTACGTCCGGGCCTTTGGTGCCAGCATCGTCATGGAATTGCCGGCAGAAGATGGGCAGCGACTGATGCATGCACAATTGCTGGTCAATGGCGGCCCGCTGATGCTGTGCGACGATTTCCCGGAATGGCGGGGCGGGGCCAAGGCGGTGATCGGCACGCCGCACGCGCTGACCCTGCACATGGCCGTGCCCGACATCGATGCCTTCTATGCCCAGGCCGTGGCCGAAGGGGCGGAACCCGTGATGCCGCCGATGGACATGTTCTGGGGCGATCGCTATGGGCAGGTGAAGGACCCGTTCGGCCATCTCTGGGCCTTGTCCACCCCCAGCAAGCCGGGTGCGGTGGTCGATCCGGGCTGTGCGGAGCCGGCGGGCGCCTGATCCACATACAGCGTCCCCCGCCGCACCCGCACCATTGGCCCCACATGGGGGTGATTGGGTGTTGCGGTGCGGTGGGCGCTTGGGCAACAGTGGCGGGGCCACAGGCCCGCCACGCCCAAGGACGTCCCGTTGCAGCATCATTTCGATCTGACCGGCATCGCCATCGTCATGTCCGTCGCCCTGCTCTGCGGGCTGGCCCTGTCGCGGCTGAAACAGCCGGCCATTGTCGGCTATATCGTGGCCGGCATCGTGCTGGGGCCGGGCGGTTTCGGCCTTGTCTCCCCATCGGACAGCATCAGCGCGCTGGCGGAACTGGGCGTGCTGATGTTGCTGTTCCTGGTGGGCATGGAACTGTCGGTCAAGGCGTTCCAGGCGGTGTGGAAGGTGGCGCTGGCCGCCGTGACCTGTCAGATCGGCCTGTCGCTGCTGGTGACTTGTCTGGCGGGCCTTCTGCTGGGCTGGCCCTGGCCGCGCGCCATCGTCATGGGCTTTGTCATGGCGCTTTCGGGCACGGCAGTGGCCATCAAGATGTTGGAGGATGTAGGCGAGCTGAAGACGGAGACGGGCCGCGTCACCATCGGCGTGCTGATCGCGCAGGATCTGGCCTTTGTGCCGCTGCTGCTGATCACCAACGGCATGGGCAGCGGCGGAGGCCTGTCGGCAGGCGTGTTTGTCAAGCTGGCGGCTGCCATGGCGGCCCTGGGCGGGCTGGTCTGGTTCCTGTCGCGCCGCGACCGTCTGGCCGTGCCCTATGGCGAATGGTTCAGGCGCAACCATGAGGTCATTCCCCTGGCCGCGCTGGCCTTCTGCTTCACCATGGCGGCGGCGACCGGCGTCATGGGCCTGTCGGCAGCGTTTGGCGCCTTTGTCGCGGGTTTCATGTTGGGTAATTCCGACGGGCGGGCCCAGGCCCTGCGCGCCACACACCCGATCCAGTCGGTGCTGATCGTGGTGTTTTTCCTGTCCATCGGACTGATGATCGACCTGTCCTTCGTCTGGTCGCATCTGGGGGAGGTGCTGTTGCTGCTGTTCGCCGTCACGGCGGTGAAATCGGCCATCAATGTCGGCACCCTGCATCTGCTGGGCGAACCCTGGGAACGGGCCTTTCCCGCCGGCGTGATCATGGGCAGCCTGGGCGAATTCAGCTTCGTGCTGGCCGCTGCCGGCCTGTCCATCGGCGCCATCGACAAGGATGCGCAGCAGATGGCGGTGACGGTGATCGCGCTGTCCTGGCTGTTCAGCCCCATCTGGCTGGTCAGCGCCCGGCGGTTCCATGTGCTGGCCGAAGGCGGGATCGGCAGCATGCGCGGCGCACTGAAACAGATCTATCGCGGCGAAATCGCCTTGCTCAACCGGGTCGGCGGCGCCCTGGTCCAGGCGGCCGCAGCGATAGTGGACGGGGTGCTGCGGCTGATGGGCCGTCGCTGACCTGTCGACTTTGCCCCGGTTCCAGCCCGTCCAGGGTCCAGTCGCCCACGGCGCGGCGGATCAACCGCAGGGTCGGGAACCCCACAGAAGCCGTCATGCGCCGCACCTGCCGGTTTTTGCCCTCCCGCAGCACGATCTCGATCCAGCTGGTGGGGATCGACTGCCGGAAGCGCACGGGCGGGGTGCGGGGCCACAGCCAGGCGGGTTCCTCAATCCGACGAACCTCTGCCGGCAAAGTCGGGCCATCCTTCAGGGTCACCCCCTGGCAAAGCGCCGTCAGCGCCTCATCCGTCGGCACACCTTCCACCTGCACACAATAGGTCTTGGGCCATTTATGGCGGGGCTGGCTGATGCGGGCAATCAACCCGCCATCATCGGTCAGCACCACCAGCCCCTCGCTATCCCGGTCCAGCCGGCCCGCCGGATAGACACCGGGCACATCCACGCACTCGGCCAGCGTGCGGGCACCTGTGCCTTCGTCGGTGAACTGGCACAGCACGTCATAGGGCTTGTTCAGAAGGATGATGCGCGGCATGGCGGACCTGGACCGGTGGTTTGGGGGCTTGACCCGTCTGGGCTATCG
Source organism: Azospirillum sp. (assembly GCA_027483805.1). Taxonomy (GTDB): domain Bacteria; phylum Pseudomonadota; class Alphaproteobacteria; order Azospirillales; family Azospirillaceae; genus Niveispirillum. The sequence continues at coordinate 13,144 of JAIXTS010000345.1, forward strand.
GCCAATCTGGCAGGTATCATGACCCGCCTGAAGCCCCTTCCCCCTGACCTGTCACTCTCTGCCCGGCCCGCGCCATCGGGGCGTGTGCTGGGTGATTGCGGCCTGTGCGGGCGACCGATGATTGCAGGGCCCAGCGTAGAGGAACACCATCTACTGCCCCGCAGCCAGGGTGGCAAGGAGACGGTGCCGCTGCACCGCGTCTGCCACCGGAAAATCCATGCCGAGCTGTCGGAAAAGGAACTGGCGCGGGGGTACACGTGTCTGGATGCGCTGCGCGCCCATCCAGACATTGCCGCCTTCATCAAGTGGGTGGCGCGAAAGCCCCCGGAATTCACCGCCGTCACCTTCCGGGCCAAGGACCATGTGCAATCCGGCCGCAAATATCGCGACTGACGCCCACGGCAGCAGCGATGGTGAGAATCCATGATCTTCAACTGCGACCCATTGAACTTCCTAAAATCATCACGCGTGCCGGACTATATCGACCCGAGATTAATCCCTTGCGCTGCGAAATGTAATATTGCATAATCATTATGCGAATATACGATGGCTGGCCAACGGCCCCGACCAAGCAAGCATAAAAGCGTCCAAGGGAGGAACTTCATGTCTTACATGCAACGCCGGGCGCGCCCGGCGAAGGGGAAACTGCGCGTCCGCTCCGGGCCTGGCCTGATGCTGACAACCGGCCTGATGCTGACCATGGCCGCACCCACCGCGACCGCGCAGACGGCGCCGGTGCAGACAGACACCATCACCCTGGAAGAAATCGTCGTGACGGCGCGGCGCCGGTCCGAAGCGCTGCAGGACACGCCCGTTGCCGTGTCCGCCTTCACCGCTGAAGCGCTTGAAGCGCGCAGCGTGGAAACCCTGGACAATATCGCCCGTTTCACGCCCAATATCCGCTTCGATGGCGCCGCCGCCCTGTCGGGTGGCAATTACAACGCCACCGTCTTCATCCGCGGCATCGGCCAGAATGACTTCGCCATCTTCAGCGACCCTGGTGTCGGCTTCTATGTCGATGGCGTCTATTACGCCCGCTCCATCGGCGGCATCATGGATGCGGTCGATCTGGCCAGCGTGGAGGTGCTGCGCGGGCCGCAGGGCACCCTGTTCGGCAAGAACACCATCGGCGGTGCCGTCCTGATCAATACCCAGCGCCCAACGGATGAGTTGTCGGGCCGGGTGGAACTGACCACCGGCCGCTTCGACCGGCTGGATGTGAAGGGTACGGTCAATGTACCGCTGGCCGATGGCAAGGTGCTGACCCGCCTGTCTGTTTCGTCGCTGAACCGCGACGGTTATGCCAAACGCCTGTCCGACGGCCAGGACATGGGTGACCGCAATGCCGACAGTGCCCGGTTGCAGATCACAACGAATGTTACGGAAGATATCGATTTCCACCTGGTCGGCGATATGACACGGGCGCGTGAACATTCCGCCCCCAACAAGCTGCTGGCGGTGGCACCGGCCCCCGGTCTGACCGGTGTGCCGTTCCTGGTGAACTACAACAACCTTGTCGCCCCGACACGCGGTGTCACGGCGCCCAATGGTCAGCGTACTCTCAACAGTTCCTTCATCACCGACAGCCCCTTCACCACCTGGGGCACCGGTCCCAATGTCAATGACCTGGACCTGTGGGGGGTGGCCGGCACCCTGACCTGGAACCTGGGCAATGTGGAAGCCAAGAGCATCACGGCCTATCGGGAACTGGAGGCCACGTTTGCCCGCGACGGCGACAACACGCCCTTCACCTATCGCGAGACGTTCAACGACGATGACCAGTGGCAGTTCAGCCAGGAAGTGCAGTTGAGCGGAGACGCCATGGATGGGCGTTTCACCTGGATCGGCGGCGTCTATTACTTCACGGAAGAAGGGACCGACAATGCCCGCGCCGATCTGGCCATCGGCCTCTGGCCGCCGCTGGGACCGCCTTTGTCGCCCGCCACCTTGATCCTGAACCGCATCGACAACACGTCCTACGCAGTCTTCGGACAGGGCAATTTTAAGCTGACCGACGATCTGTCGGTCACGGCCGGCGCCCGCTGGAACCGTGACAAGAAGTGGATCTCCGTGTTCAACCGCCGTCAACGCGATCAGCTGGTGTTCACCGACGTGCAGCGGTCGGGCAACTGGAACGCGTTCACGCCCAAGCTGGGGCTGGAATACAAGGCGGGCGACGATGCCCTGCTCTACGCCTCGGCCGGCAAGGGCTTCAAGAGCGGCGGCTACAATGCCCGCCCGCTGGCCGATGCGTCGGAGGTGACGCAGTATGAGCCGGAAACCATCTGGACCTATGAAGTCGGGGCCAAGACGGGCTGGCTGGACAACCGGCTGATCGTCAATGTCGCGGGCTATCTCAGCAAGTACGACAATATCCAGCTGACCGTGAACCAGACGCCGCGCAACTTCGTGGCCAACGCCGCCAAGGGCACCATCAAGGGGGCCGAACTGGAGGTGCGGGCCAAGCCGGCCAAAGGCCTCGATTTCGATCTGGCGCTGGGTTACACCGACGCCAAATATGATGAGGTCGGCACCGGTCTGGGCCCGACGCAGGTCCTGCCCATCACCAAGGCCGCGAAATTCGTGAAGACCCCGAAATGGACGGCCAGCACGGGCCTCCAATATACCTATTCCCTCGGGGATGGCAGCACTCTCAGCCTGCGCGGTGACCTGTCGGCCTATTCCAAGTTCTATAATGACGTGGCCAACACCGAACTGGTGGCCCAGTCGGGCTATGGCATCGTCAACAGCCGACTGACCTATACCTCGCCGGACGACAGCTGGACCCTGGCCCTGTTCGCCACCAACCTGACGGACCGGCGTTATTTTGTATCAGGCAATGCCAGCGCCGCCTTCGGCCTTGCCGAAGTCTCCTATGGCCGCCCGCGTGAATGGGGCGTGACCCTGGGGGCGAAGTTCTGAACAGCCATAGGCCAGGTCGGAGGCAACGCCCGCGCCCTGACACCCACAAGCACCGTGGGTTGTCAGGGCCCGCTTGCTGCTCGACCTGACCAGCGGCTGGTTCCGAACAAGCGAGCCTTTGTGTTCCCCTGTCCCGATGGTCATGCGGGTGGCCGGAGCAGACCAGGAACCCATAAAGACCAAAAGCCGCCCGCGGGCATTCCCAGGGGCGGCATTCAATCCCGTGGCCTTACGGCCGACTGGAACCCGTCCGATGGACGGGGGAGGGCTTAGTAGCACTCGCGCTCCAGACG